>NZ_JBHWFG010000009.1:0-105967 GCF_042733745.1 Streptomyces sp. NPDC059696 | reverse complement strand
GGGTTTTGGGGGGGGGGGGGGGGGGGGGGGCGGGGGGGGGGGGGGGGGGGGGGGGGGGGGCCCCGCGCGCCCCCCCCCCCCCACCACTGCTCACGCGCCTGAGGCGGAAGGCGTCAGG
This sequence comes from Streptomyces sp. NPDC059696, assembly GCF_042733745.1. Classification (NCBI taxonomy): domain Bacteria; kingdom Bacillati; phylum Actinomycetota; class Actinomycetes; order Kitasatosporales; family Streptomycetaceae; genus Streptomyces; species Streptomyces sp. NPDC059696. Next base: position 105,849 of record NZ_JBHWFG010000009.1, on the reverse strand, counting down.
CGACCTTCTTGGCGCTCTCGATCGCCTTGGCGAGGTTCTCGACCAGGGGCGTGCACTTGTCGTACGACAGGATCGGCTCGGGCGAACGCGAGATGACCTGCCCGGCCTTGACCGCGGGGAGCTTCTTCCAGGTCGCCTCGGTGATGTCGGCCGGCTGGATGGTCGAGGCGCGGTCGTCCATCATGATGATGTCGGCCGGGTACTTGTCGACGTTCTCCCAGCTGAGGTTCTCGAACCAGCCGCCGTTGGCCTTCTTGGCCTTCTCCGGCGGCTCGACGAGGTTCACGCCGAGGGCCTTGAAGTACTCCAGGTCGACGGAGAAGTTGGAGCCCGAGACGTAGAAGATGGCGTCCGAGGCGGAGCCGGCCAGCACCTTGATCTCGGGGCGGGACTTGGCGGCCTTGCGCAGTCGCTCGGAGGCGGCCTCGAAACGCTTCTTCGCCTCGACGACCTTCGCGGCCTTCAGGTCGGCGCCGAGGGACCCGGCGAGTTCGGCCATGCGCTGCAGCGGCTTGGGCAGTTGCCGGTCGAAGACCGAGACGGCCACGCTCGGGGCGAGCTTGGCGATCTTGTCCTTGGACGCCAGCGGGACGTACCAGAGGGAGCCGGCCGCGTCGAAGGTGGTGGTGATGAGCACCTCGGGCTGGAAGGCCGCGTACTGCTCGACGTTGAACTGGTCGAACCGGTTGCCGAAGACGGTCAGCTTGCTGACGTCCATGTCGCCGGCCTGGACATCGGCCTTGCCGTCCTTGGTCCTGGTCGGGCCGAAGACGCCCTTGACCTCGATGCCGTAGTCGTACAGGGCGGCGGCGACACCGGTGAACGCGACGATTTTCGTGGGGGCGTGGTCCAGGCTCACGGTCTTGCCGCGGTCGTCCTTGAAGGACCAGGGGCCGGACGTGGCGGCACCCTTCGCGTCCGAGCCGCCGTCCTCGGAGTCCCCACTGCCACACGCGGTCACGAGGGCGCCGAGCCCGAGAACACCACCGGCGGCGAGCAGGCCGCGGCGGGAGAAACGGGCGGTGCTGGCGTTCGACATGACTGGGTCTGCTTTCGTGCGTACGGAGCCACTGCGGGCACGGCCGAGACCCCCGTGGCTGAGATCAACCTTAGGTTAGCCTAACCTGCTTTTGTGTCCAGCCCCGGAGGCGCACGAGTACCGGGACTTCCCCCGGGGAAGCGCGAAATCCAGCCAGATCGTGTGCAGTTGCACAGGGTCGATCCGCAGCCACTCCGGACCGCGCCCGACGGACGGCAGCCGGGCGGCCGGGACGGGTGGCCTGTGTCACACGTGATCCTGCTGTGAAAATTGTGAGTGACACCCCGTGTGGCCGACTGCTACGTTCCCCGTGACCACTGAACCGAACACCGGTTCCCGAAGCGCGCTTTTCACGGGGGAATGCTGCGCTATGTCTCGCTACGCCTTGCAGGTCATCCTGACGCCTGTCGCACGCAAGTGCCCGGCGCTGCCGCGTTCTGACCACCGCGGCCGGTGACCACGCGCTCTCTCGCCCTGCGTGACAGCAACTCCTCCTTCGATGACGGCGCCGTGCTTTCCGTCGCAATCGGAAAGCACAACCGTAGAAAGAGACCCACTTGAGACGCAACGCCATGCTGAGGCGTGCGCGGATACCGCTGACGGCAGCCCTCACCCTGGCTCTGTCCGCCGGTGTCGCCACCACGCAGGCATTACCTGCCGCCGACCCGCAGGGGGAAGCCAAGGGCTGGTCCGCACCGGCCGCCCACGATCCGGGGACCAAGCCCGGCGACCAGCCCGCCGCCGTCCCCACCGACCGGCGCCGGGAGGTCCTCGGCGAGGACTACAAGAAGTCGTCCGACCGCGCCTTCACCACCTCCGGTGACGGCACCGGCTTCCACGTCCTCATCGCGGACGAGAAGCAGGGGTACGCCTGGAAGACGGCCGCCACCCTGTCCGAGCCCGGCTTCGACACCGACTCCTGGATCGGCAACGCCTGCCTGACCGAGTCCGGGAAGTACGCGGCCGTCGCCTACGCGCCCCGCACCTTCACCAACAAGCCCGAGCTGATGACGCGCGGAGCGTTCACCGCCGTCGTCGACCTGACCGACGGTCATGTCACCAAGCTGCCGTTCCAGGCCACGCTGGGGTACTTCTCCCCGGGCTGCGGCCAGGGCGAGGAGGCGGTGTTCACGGCGCTGACCGACGACAGGTCGGCGAAGAACCAGACCCGCCTGGTCACGGTCGACGCCGGCACGGGGAAGGTCGGCACCAAGCAGACGGTCACCGGTCAGGTCACCTCGGCCGTGCCCACCGACCAGGGCGTTGTCGCCGCCGCCGGAAACCACATCGTGAAGGTCGAGGGCGGCAAGACCCGCGACGTCGCCACGACGAAGGCCTGGCCCTTCCAGCTCAAGGCCGACGCCGACGGCGGTGTGACCTTCATCGACCCGGCTCCCAAGCCGTCGAACGCGCGCGGCGCCGCGGCCGCCCGGAACACCGCCACGGTCTCCCGGGTCAGCTCCGCGCAGATCAGGAAGGCCGACGGCCGGAGCAGGGCCGCCGGGCTCGCGCAGGGCGACCTCGACGAGTTCGACCTCACCGCCACCCCCTCGGGCCGGGTGTACGTGACCGGCAAGGCCGCCTCCACCGCGCGCGCCGCGACCGGCCCGCTGAACAACCCCGGCGGCCTCGACAAGGACGCCCGTGTCTCCAGCCGGGGCCAGGCCGTCGTCACGGCCCGCTGGGCCGACGGCAAGGACTCCCGGATCCGCCCGCAGGAGGCCCTGGAAGCCCGCACCGTCCGCACCACGGTGGAGACCCTGGACACCCGCAAGACCGTCGTCCTGGACGCTCCTCCCGGCTCCGAGCCCGTCGGCGGGCAGCGTGAGATCACGCAGGGAACCCAGACGAGTCCGGTCCTGCTCGCGCAGGGCGTGAAGGCCCGAGGCGAGAAGGCCTCGTTCGGCGCCCGCGCCGCGAGCAACGACACGGTCGAAGCCGACCGTTACTGCTCGGTCCCGCGCAACGACCCCAAGAAGCAGGCCTTCCAGCCCACCCCTCGCCAGGTCGAGTGGGCCGTCGACCAGACCGTCGTCGGCAAGCTCAACAAGAGCGCCACCCGCGCGGCGAACTGGAAGAACACCGGCATGGCGGCGTACGCGCCGCAGACGCTCTTCCCGTTGACGCCGCTGGCCGGCGGCTCCGGTGAGGACTGGCACGTGCCCGCGCAGGTGATGCTCGGCATCACGGCGCAGGAGTCGAACATGTGGCAGGCCACCCGCCTGGCCGTGCCCGGTGTCACGGCCAACTCGCTGATCGGCAACTTCTACGGCGTCAAGTACGCGGCCAGTGGCCAGCAGCAGGACCCGTGGGCGATCGACTTCGCCGAGGCCGACTGCGGTTACGGCATCACGCAGGTCACCGACGGCATGCGGATGCACGGCAAGGAGAAGAAGGACGAGACGCCCAAGACGACGGTGCAGCAGGAGGCCGTCGCGCTGGACTACGCGGCGAACATCGCCTCGGGCGTCAACATCCTCATCGAGAAGTGGAACACCACGCGCAAGGACGGCTTGGAGATCAACGACGGCCATCCGAAGTACATCGAGAACTGGTTCTACGCGCTGTGGGCCTACAACTCCGGCTACTACCCGAAGTCCTCGCCGCAGAACGGCAAGTGGGGCGTGGGCTGGACGAACAACCCGGCCAACCCGCTGTGGAAGGAGAACCGGACCCCGTTCCTGGAGAACTCCGCGGGCAAGGACGACTACAGCCACGCCTCGCACCCGCAGGACTGGCCGTACGAGGAGAAGGTGATCGGCTGGGCCGCCCGTCCGATCGCGGCGATGTTCAAGCCGGGTGACATGCAGGCCGGTTACCGTGCCGCCTGGTGGAACTCCAACGACGCCCGCACCACGGCCAAGCCGCCCATCTTCACCTTCTGCGGCACGCAGAACGACTGCGTGCCCACGAAGATCACCGAGGGGGCCTCCAACGACGACGGCAAGGGCCCGTGCGCGCTGCCCGGTGACCCCCACGACGACAACCCGCTCTACCTGAAGTGCTGGTGGAACCAGCGGGTCGCCTGGAAGAGCTGCACGACCGAGGCCCGGTGCGGCAACCCGGTCCACCGGTTCGACGACACCTATCCCGAGCAGCCCGACGAGAACTCCTACCCGCCCCGCTGCAACACCGGCCTGCCGGCCGGGGCGCTGATCGTGGACGACCTGCCCAGCGGCAGCATCCCGGCGGGCTCCTCGGGACGAACCTGCACCGTGGCATCGAGGGGCACGTTCCAGTTCACCTTCGCCGGCGAGGGCGGCAAGTACCCGTCGAAGATGGACCTGCACCAGATCGGCGCGGGCAACAACAACCACTTCTGGATGGGGCACACCCGCTGGCTCGCGACCGCGGACGGAAAGCGGCTGAACGTCTCCGGCAAGTGGACGCTGGGCGGCACCCAGCGCGGCTGGATGCGCGTCTTCGTGCACATGCCCGACCACGGCGCCCACACCCGGCAGGCCGCCTACCGGGTCGGCGGCACCGACTCCACCTCGCCGGTCCGGGTGCACCCGCAGCGGATCGGCTCCAACAAGTGGGTCGACCTGGGCGTGTTCAACTTCACCGGCACACCGACCGTGACCCTGGACTCCGACACCGAGGACGGCACCGGCGACGAGGACATCGCCTGGGACTCGGTGGCCTTCCAGCCGCTGTCCGCCAAGCCGAAGGACTTCGTCGTCGGCATGGGCGACTCGTACTCCTCCGGTGAGGGCGCGTCCGAGGGCAACCGGGACTACTACCCGGAGACCAACTACCTCGACGAGCAGAACAAGAAGACCCGCAACGCCTGCCACCGCTCCACCCAGGCGTGGTCGCGCCAGGCGAAGATCCCGGGCCGCTCGCAGTCCGTCGGCGCCCTGGCCGACGGCTACGGCACCGCCATGGACTACCACCTGATCGCCTGCTCGGGCGCCCGCACGTACAACGTGGTGCACAACGGGATCGTGCAGTCCAACGGTGGTGAGGTGACGCAGATCGACAAGGGGTACCTGGACCAGAACACCACCCTCGTCACCATCTCCATCGGCGGCAACGACGCGCGCTTCGCCGACGTCATCCAGAAGTGCCTGGTCGCCTTCAACGGCGGCAACTGCAAGGACAAGACCTTCGAGGACGGTGACACCGACCAGGCCGTCGGCGGTCGCGACCGCAAGTTCATCGGGCAGCCGCTGGAGAAGGCCGCGGTCGGCGTGATCAACGAGATCGTGCGGCCGGACATCACCAAGGTCCTGACGGAGATCAGCCAGAAGGCGCCCAACGCCAAGATCGTGCTGATGGGCTACCCGCCGCTGATCGAGGACAGGGGTGCGTGCCTGAGCATCACGGTCCCGGGCCTCGGCCAGATCGGTCTGTCCGCCTCGTCCACGGACTGGCTCAACAGCGTGGCCGACTCGCTCGCGGCCTCCATGCAGGGGGCCGTGGACGATGCGAAGGCCAAGGGCATCAAGGCGTGGTTCTCCAACCCGAAGCAGAACTTCGCGGGCAAGGCCGTCTGCGGCAATCCCGAGACCGTCCACGGCATCGTCAAGACGCTGGTGGACTCCGACCAGCCGGCCCTGGACTACCCGATCCTCAGCGGCTACGGCCTGTCGGCCCAGTCGTTCCACCCGAAGATCGGCGGCGCCCGACTGTACGCCGACTCCCTGGAGCGCACCCTCGGCGGCATGGGCCTGTAGGCACACGGGCCTGTGAGCACACGGGCCTAGGCACCGCCGACCCCGGGGCCCCGCACGGGCGGGGCCCCACCCGATCTCACCCCGGAAGGGACAGCATGAGGAAACACCTGTCGACCGCCGTGGCGGGCGGCGCCGCCGCCCTCGCCCTCGTCGCCCTGGCCGCGGCGCCGGCCGCGGCCGGCACGGCCGACTCGCAGTTCGACGTGGTCTTCCCCGGCGACAAGCCGCAGACCACGTACTACGTCCAGAACACCGCGACCCTGTCCGGCAACCTGACCGGCAAGTCGGTCATGAGCTGGCAGATCATCGACGACCAGGTCGTCGACAACTCCAAGCGGTTCACCAGCTTCAAGATCACGACGCGGATCGAAGAGCGTCTGACCAAGACCGGCGAGGACCACGTCTACACGTCGAAGACGTGCGACCTGACCAAGCTCGTCAACGACAACTACTCGTGGTTCCAGGTGGAGCCCGCGAACACCTGCGTCGCGCCGTCCGCCGTGTACGACGGCGAGCTGTGGTGGTCGACCGACGCGACGATCGTCTACGACATCGAGGGCGACGGGAAGGGTGCCATCACCCAGGAACTCCTCGGTTCACCCCTGATCCACGGCTGACCACGCCACACCGCCGGGCCCTGCGTACCTGTACGCAGGGCCCGGCCTGCGAGAGAGACTCGTCTCCATGACCGACCCCGCCTCCCCGAGGCCTCCCGGCCTGCCGCAGTTCCGTGGTGACAACGTGCCGCCCCCGCGCGGCGGACGCCGGTGGCTGCCCCTCGCCGGTGACATCGCCCTTGCCGCCGGGCTGCTCGTCCTGGACGGGATCGGCGCCGTGGCGGCTTTCCTGCTCGGCATCGACTACAGCGGCTGGAAGCCGTTCGATCCCGGCGCGGACAACTCCGACGTCGTCCTCGCCCCCAACTGGCTGTACGTGGGCATCGCCGGCGGCGTCATGCTGCTGACCGCAGCCCTGCTGTACCGGCTCCGCGCCCTCGTCAGTACCTGCCTTCAGGTGCTCGTCGGCATCGCCGTGGTGGTCGCCGCAGTGGCCGGCGCACAGATCGACGAACACCGCGGCACCCGGGCCGAGCCGAGCGCGCCGGGTCCGTCCGCCCATGGGGGGACGGTCGCGACCGTGCCCTTCCAGGGGGCGCCGAAGCAGATGGAGAGGTAGCCGCGGACGCGACTCCCTGGTGCCGGCGAAGACGGCCACCCGGCGGGCGCCCACTTCGGGTGGACGAAGCTGGTCGCCTCGATCGTCGTCAGACCCGCGTCGGCCAGGCGGCGGACGACCACCGCCTTGATCGTTACCACGGGTGGGCCCTCGCCGCGTCTCCTACGACGTGAGACGGCGGGTGACGGCCCGGAGCAACTCGGTGCGGGCGACCTGCAACACGAACGCGTCACCGCGACCGGGTGCGGGCTTCGCGTACCAAGGGAGGCCACGGCGACGCCATGTGGCCGGTGGAAGCTCCTGAGGGAGCGGCGGCAGGCTCAGCGGCCACGGCCCGAGGCGCAGTTGTCCCGTCCACGCTCCGGCCGGCAGTTCGGTGACCGGTATGCGTACGATGAAGTCGCCGTCGGCCGGTGAGCCCAGGTGGACGGGGAAGGCGGCGGTCCTGCCCGTGCCGTCCTGGAGGTGAACGGCGAAAGCCCCCTCGGGGAGGGCGGCGAGCGTGCAGCGACCGGTCAACTCCAGTACCGCGGCGGTTCCGGTGGCCCACCGGATGTCGTCGAGGCTCAGGTGGGAGAGGACGTGGTGCTTGCGCTCGCCGATGTCGAGCGTGAAGTTGCCGTGGGGTTGAGATTTCCCAGGCGACGAGCGGTATGGGTGCGACCCCGGAGGCCGGCGATGAGTTCGGCTTCTCTCGCTCGTCGTACGACGCGGACGGGGACGGTGCACCGACCTGGTGGTGGGTGCTCCGTACGAGGACGTCGCCAAGGACGGTGGGCAACTGGTCGACGCCGGAGCCGTGTACATCATCCATGGCACGCCCAGCGGCATCGGCACAGGCTCGAGGGTCGAGGGCTACACCCAGTCGGAGCTCGACTCCGGCACCTCCACCGAGGCGTACGACTGGTTCGGATACGCGCTGAGGGCCGGGGGGACGGCGAACAGCGTGCCGTACCTGGTCGTCGGCGTCGGGTGCCTTCACCTGGACGTACCCGTTGACCACGCCGCCGGTGCCCGGCGGGCTGCTTGCGTAATCGATTCCAGAGGTGCATCTGGAGGGATTGACGTGAACAAGAGGATCCCCGGAAATATTCACGCAAACGAGGCAGAGATAGCTGTTCCGCGTACCATTGATTCGTGTCACATACGTGGGTGCTGGCATGAAACAACAGGAGAGTGGATCCCAAATCCGAACTATCGGGAGTGAGGCATGGAATCGCTTGAACTGCTGGCTGTAGGGCGAGGCTCCTCAGTCGTTCCAGTCTCGTTCGAGATCCTTGATAGCGAAGGGGCGGGCTTGGGAATGAAGTTCTCAGGTCGAGACTGGCAGCCCTTCACTGAGTCGAATCTGTTCAAGTGTCTCCTGAGTGCTCGAATCGACTTGGAGAAGGAAGATCTTCTGCTTTGCTGCCAAGGGGCGCGACCGGACGTCTTTCCCTCCGGAATGCAACAGCAGATGGATAATGGCCGCTTTGCCGCAGTCCTCTCCCGATCTGCCGAAGAGAAAGAGATTGTCGACATCTTCGCTGCGGCTGAACCATCGCAGGTGACTTCTGTGGAAGCCCAGCGAGTAGCCGTATATCAGTTCTTCAACCTGCCGATTTCTGATGCAGGCGGAGACGCGTAGAAAGGACCTGCATCGGCGTGTGACGGCAACGCTGACGGCAACAGGGCCGGACGTCGGTGCCCCCCCACGAGGTCTCGTGGGGGGGGCACCGACGTTCGTAGAGTGGTTCTAAGTACAGCGGACCGTCGATTCGGATGGACTACGCCGACCATCGCGCGGTTTGCAGCACTGGGTCATCGCTCGCCTCGAAGGCTTGGCGTATGAGGCAGAAAGAACTGATAGACGCTGGCGATTTTCGAGGCGCAATACAGATGGACGTAGATGACGTTCGGGCCCGCTTCGGCAACAAATACGATGAGGCGATCACAGAGATGTGGATGAGCCCAGTCAGAATAAGGCCCTTCGGAAATGGGCCACAGATCGACAGAATCCCTAGATGCTGCAGAGAAAGAAGTGAGATTCGGGTGTCGTCGGACTGGAAAGTTGAGATCGTTGAGTGTGGTGACCTCGTGCAGGATGATGACGAGGTCACTCCTCCCGATGAGGCTGAGCGTCGGTGGAATCGTTATGTCGAGCTGGCTGATTCGGTGACCGGCGACGAAGGCCCAGCTGGTGTCGCTGCGATCGTTTCCTCCTTTAAGGCTGATGAGGATTACGGGGCCTATCAGGCGGCGCACGCAGCTTTGGATCGCTTCCCTCGGGCGGATCTCGGTCAGGGAGTGGCCGATGCGGCCAAGGAACTTCTTTCCATCCCCAAGGATGGGAGTGGGAATGTCCTGCTAATCCTGGCCCAGGCTGGCCCTGTGGCAGTGAGCGCCTTCAATGAAGCTATGCGGTCAATCGATCCAGGCGTTCGGGTCTCGATCCGCGAACTTGTAGAGTTTCACGAATCTGAGGAGTGGCTCTCTGAAGGCAGTGTCCAGAACGTTCTTCTGATGCCGCGGACGTAGCCTGGCAGTGTGGATTCGAAAGCCCCACGGGCAGTGGTGCCGGTGGGGCTTTCGGGCGTCTTGACGGCAATGTCAGCCGACGACGGCTGCTGTGGGTGGGGCATCGGGGGCACCGTCGCCCTGACCGAGGGCGTTGCCGAGGGGGTCGCTGCTTCACCGCCCGCATCACGAGCGGCCAGCAGGCAATCTCCGACGAGACCACTGAACTCCGGTTCGTACCGCCGGAAGAGATGAACCGCTCCGGGATCACTGGAGGCACTATGCGTTGCCTTTCCAGCCGCCGGTTGGGGCCGATGTTGAGCATATTTGAGCCCTGTATGGTGCTGCCCGATAGCTGAGCTCTGCTCCAGTGACGAAGCCCCGCCGGAATATTCCGGCGGGGCCGTTGTGTGGAGCAGGCTCTGCGCTCAGCTCACCAGTCCCAACTCGCGGGCGATCAGCATGCGCTGGACCTCGCTCGTGCCCTCGCCGATTTCGAGGATCTTGGAGTCTCGCCACATGCGGGCCACCGGGTACTCGTTCATGAAGCCGTAGCCGCCGTGGATCTGGGTGGCCTCGCGGGCGTTGTCGACGGCGACCGTGGAGGAGTGGAGCTTGGCCAGGGCCGCCTCCTTCTTGAAGGGGGCGCCGGTCACCAGGCGGGCCGCCGCGTCGCGCCAGGCCAGGCGGGCCGTGTGGGCCTTCATCTCCATGTCCGCGATCTTGAACTGGATGGCCTGGTTGGCGGCGATCGGCTTGCCGAAGGCGTGGCGTTCCTTCGCGTACTTGACCGACTCGTCCACGCAGCCCTGCGCCAGCCCCGTCGCCAGGGCCGCGATCGCGATCCTGCCCTCGTCGAGGATGCGCAGGAACTGGGCGTAGCCGCGGCCCTCCTCGCCCAGGAGGTTGGCCGCCGGGACGCGGACGTCGGTGAAGGACAGCTCGCGGGTGTCCGAGGCGTTCCAGCCGACCTTGGAGTAGGGGGCGGCGACCGTGAAGCCCGGGGTGCCGGAGGGGACGATGATCGAGGAGATCCGGGGCCTGCCGTCGGGCTTGCGGCCCGTGACCGCCGTGACCGTCACCAGGCCCGTGATGTCCGTGCCCGAGTTGGTGATGAAGCACTTCGTGCCGTTGATCACCCACTCGTTCGTCGACTCGTCCAGACGGGCCGTCGTGCGGGTCGCGCCCGCGTCGCTGCCGCCGTCGGGCTCCGTCAGGCCGAATGCGCCGAGGAGTTCGCCCGAGCAGAGGCGGGGGAGCCACTCCTGCTTCTGCGCCTCGGTGCCGTAGAGGTGGATCGGCATCGCGCCGAGGGAGACGCCGGCCTCCAGGGTGATGGCGATCGAGGAGTCGACCCGGGCCAGTTCCTCCAGGGCCACGCCGAGGGCCAGGTAGTCACCGCCCATGCCGCCGTACTCCTCCGGGAACGGCAGGCCGAACAGGCCCATGCGGCCCATCTCGCGGACGATCTCGTACGGGAACTCGTGCCGCTCGTAGAAGTCGCCGATCTTCGGCGCCACCACCTCGTGCGCGAACTCCTCGACCGTGCGGCGGAGTTCCTCCAGCTCGGGGGAGAGACGGTAGTCCATGGTGATCAGTGCTCCTCGGTGTCCTCGTGGGACAGGGCTCGGACGGTGCGGGACGGGCTGGGTCGGCCCAGGTGGGCGGCCATCCACGTGCTGGTGGCGACGAGGCGGCCGAGGTCGATTCCGGTGTCGATGCCGAGGCCCCGCAGCATCCACACGAGGTCTTCGGTGGCGAGGTTGCCCGTCGCCGACTTGGCGTAGGGGCAGCCGCCCAGGCCGCCCGCCGAGGCGTCGATCGTCGTGACGCCCTGCTGGAGCGCCGCGAGCGTGTTGGCGAGGGCCTGGCCGTAGGTGTCGTGGAAGTGGACCCCGAGGGCCGCGGGTGGGACGCCCGCCTCGTCCAGGGCCGCCAGGAGCGCGACCACATGGCCCGGGGTCGCCACGCCGATCGTGTCGCCCAGGCTCAGTTCGTCGCAGCCCATGTCCAGCAGGGCGCGGCAGACCTTCACCACCTGGGCGATCGGGACCGCGCCCTCCCACGGGTCGCCGAAGCACATGGAGAGGTAGCCGCGGACGTGGACCCCATCGGCCTTGGCGCGGGCCACCACCGGCTCGAACATCGCCAGGGACTCGTCCACCGTGCGGTTGAGGTTGGCCTTGGCGAAGGACTCCGTGGCGCTGGCGAAGACGGCCACCCGGCGGGCGCCCAGCGCCAGGGCGCGGTCCAGGCCCCGTTCGTTCGGGACGAGGACCGGCAGCGCGACGGGCAGGTCGGCGACCATCGGGAACAGCCGCTCCGCGTCCGCCAGTTGGGGGACCCACTTGGGGTGGACGAAGCTCGTCGCCTCGATGGTCGTCAGACCCGCGCCGGCCAGGCGGCGGACGAACTCCGCCTTGACCTCCGTGGGGACCGTCGCCTTCTCGTTCTGCAGGCCGTCCCGGGCGCCGACCTCGTGGATGCGGACACGGGTGGGGAGGTCCCTGCTCGGGACGGTCATGGGGAGCCCCGGGACTGTCATTCCGCCGCCTCCTCGTGCGGTGCGATGACCGCCAGCACCTGGTCCATGGCGACCGTGGTGCCGGGTGCCACGTCCAGTTCGGTGACCTTGCCGGCGTGCGGTGCGGAGATGACGTGCTCCATCTTCATCGCTTCCACCACCAGCAGGCTCTGACCGGCGCTCACCTCGTCGCCGGCCGCGACCTTCACCACCGTCACCGTGCCGGGCATGGGCGCGGTGAGGGAGTCCGCGCCCGCGTGCGCCGAACGCGTCAGGGACGCGGCCACCGGATCGTGGTCGCGGACGTGCCAGGCGTCGCCGTCGCGGCCGAGCCAGTCGGCGGCGCGGTGGAAGGTGTGCCGGACGCCGTCCAGGGTCACCGTGACCCGGTCGCCCGCGACCGTGGCCGTGCCGCGCGGGGTGTACTCCAGGGGCTCCTGCACCCGCAGGGAGAACGCCGCAGGCTTCGGCTCGCCGCCCAGACGCCAGCCGCTCGGGACCGAGAACGGGTCCGTCCAGCCGCCCGGCTCCGGCTTCAGGGCTTCGAGGCGTACGGCCGTGGCCGCCTCGTACACCTCCTCCGGTACGTCCGTGGGGACCAGCTCCTCGACCTCGCGCTCGACCAGGCCCGTGTCCATGTCGCCGGAGACCACCGCCGGGTGGGCGAGCAGACGGCGCAGGAACCCGGCGTTCGTCTGCACGCCGAGCGTGACCGTCTCCGCCAGGGCCGCGCGGAGCTTGCGCAGGGCCGTCGCGCGGTCGGGGCCGTACGCGATGACCTTGGAGAGCATCGGGTCGTAGAGGCTGCCGACCTCCGTGCCCTCGGTGAGGCCCGAGTCGGTGCGGACGCCGTCGCCCTGCGGCTCGCGCAGCCGCAGGATCGTGCCGCCCGAGGGGAGGAAGCCCCGGGCCGGGTCCTCGGCGCAGATACGGGCCTCCACGGCGTGACCGGTCAGCCGTACGTCCTGCTGCGTGAAGCCGAGGGGCTCGCCCGCGGCGACCCGCAGCTGCCACTCGACCAGGTCCAGGCCCGTGATCAGCTCGGTGACCGGGTGCTCCACCTGGAGGCGGGTGTTCATCTCCATGAAGTAGTACGACGACGGGTCGCTGCCGTTGACGATGAACTCCACCGTGCCCGCGCCCCGGTAGCCGCAGGAGCGGGCCGCCTGGACCGCGGCCTCGCCCATCGCGGCGCGGGTCTCCTCGTCGAGGAGCACGCTCGGCGCCTCCTCGATGATCTTCTGGTGGCGGCGCTGCAGGGAGCACTCGCGCTCGCCCAGGTGGACCACGTTGCCGTGGCCGTCCGCCAGGACCTGGATCTCGATGTGGCGGGGCCGGTCGATCCAGCGCTCCACCAGGAGCGTGTCGTCGCCGAACGAGGCGCGGGCCTCGCGGCGGGCCGACGCGATCTCGTCCTCCAGCCGGGTCAGGTCCCGCACCAGGCGCATGCCCTTGCCGCCGCCGCCCGCGCTGGGCTTGAGCAGCACGGGCGCGCCCAGCGCGCGGGCCGCCTCCGCCAGATCCGGGTCGCGTCCGCCGGGCACCACCGGCACCCCGGCCTCCTGGACCGTCTCCTTGGCGCGGATCTTGTCGCCCATCAGGGCGATCGCGTCCGCCGGAGGACCGATGAAGACCAGGCCCGCGTCGGCGCAGGCGCGCGCGAAGGCCGCGTTCTCCGCGAGGAAGCCGTAGCCCGGGTGGACGGCCTGCGCGCCCGTACGGGCCGCGGCCTCCAGCAGGCGCTCCACCGACAGGTAGCTCTCGGAGGCGGGAGGCGGGCCGATGCGGACCGCCGTGTCCGCCTCGCGGACGTGCCGGGCGTCGGCGTCCGCGTCGGAGAAGACGGCCACCGAGCGCACGCCCATCGACCGCAGCGTCCGGATCACCCGTACGGCGATCTCGCCGCGGTTGGCCACCAGTACTGTCTCGAACATCGTCGTCCGTCCCCTCACATCCGGAAGACGCCGAACTGGGGGTCACCCAGGGGCGCGTTGGCGCACGCGGTCAGGGCCAGGCCCAGCACCTGACGGGTGTCCAGCGGGTCGATCACACCGTCGTCCCAGAGGCGGGCCGACGCGTAGTAGGCGTTGCCCTGGCGCTCGTACTGGGCGCGGATCGGGGCCTTGAAGGCGTCCTCGTCCTCGGCCGGCCAGGACTCGCCGCGGGCCTCCAGCTGGTCGCGCTTGACGGTCGCGAGGACCGAGGCGGCCTGCTCGCCGCCCATGACCGAGATCTTGGCGTTCGGCCACATCCACAGGAAGCGGGGGGAGTACGCCCTGCCGCACATGGAGTAGTTGCCCGCGCCGTACGAGCCGCCGACCACGACCGTGAGCTTCGGGACGCGCGTGCAGGCGACGGCCGTGACCATCTTGGCGCCGTGCTTGGCGATACCGCCCGCCTCGTAGTCCTTGCCGACCATGAAGCCCGAGATGTTCTGCAGGAAGACGAGGGGGATGCCGCGCTGGTCGCACAGCTCGATGAAGTGCGCCCCCTTCTGCGCCGACTCGGAGAACAGGATGCCGTTGTTGGCGACGATGCCCACCGGGTGGCCGTGGATCCGGGCGAAGCCGGTGACCAGGGTCTGGCCGAACTCGGACTTGAACTCGGCGAAACGCGAGCCGTCGACGACCCGGGCGATGATCTCGCGCACGTCGTAGGGGGTGCGGGAGTCGACCGGGACCGCGCCGTAGAGGCCGTGCGGGTCGACCTTCGGTTCCGTCGCCTCCGTGACCTCCCAGGGGAGCGGGCCGCGGGTGGGGAGGGTCGAGACGATGGTGCGGACGATGCGCAGGGCGTGCGCGTCGTTCTCCGCGAGGTGGTCCGTGACGCCCGAGACGCGGGAGTGGACCTCGCCGCCGCCGAGCTCCTCCGCCGTGACGACCTCGCCGGTGGCCGCCTTCACCAGGGGCGGGCCGCCCAGGAAGATCGTGCCCTGGTTGCGGACGATCACCGCCTCGTCGCTCATCGCCGGGACGTACGCCCCGCCGGCCGTGCACGAACCGAGGACGGCGGCGATCTGGGGGATGCCGGCGCCGGACATGCGGGCCTGGTTGTAGAAGATCCGGCCGAAGTGGTCCCGGTCCGGGAAGACCTCGTCCTGCATGGGGAGGAAGGCCCCGCCGGAGTCCACCAGGTAGACGCAGGGGAGGCGGTTGTCGAGGGCGACCTCCTGGGCGCGGAGGTGCTTCTTGACCGTCATCGGGTAATACGTGCCGCCCTTGACCGTGGCGTCGTTGGCGATGACCACCGTCTCGCGGCCGCTGACCCGGCCGATGCCGGCGATGACGCCGGCGGCCGGGGCCTGCCCGTCGTACATCCCGTCGGCCGCGAGCGGGGCCAGCTCCAGGAACGGCGAGCCCGGGTCGAGGAGGGTGTCGACGCGGTCGCGGGGGAGCAGCTTGCCGCGCGCGGTGTGGCGGGCGCGGGCCTTCTCGCCGCCGCCCTGTGCGGCGGCGGCGAGCTTGGTGCGCAGCTCCTCGACGAGGGCGTGGTGCGCCTCCTCGTTGGCCCGAAAGGCCTCCGACGCGGGGTCTGCCGCGCTCGTGAGCTCCGGTGCCTCGTGCATCCTGCGGGTCCCCTCACCTTGTTAATGAGCGTTAACGCATTTCCTTCAGGTTAACGACCGCTAACCTCGCTGTCTAGAATTGATTTCATGGCCACGAGAACCGACGCCCCCACCCGCCGTGAGCAGATCCTCAAGGAGGCCGCGCGGCTGTTCGCCGAGCGGGGCTTCCACGGGGTCGGAGTCGACGAGATAGGCGCAGCGGTCGGGATCAGCGGGCCCGGGCTGTACCGGCACTTCGCGGGCAAGGACGCGATGCTCGCGGAGCTGCTGGTGGGGATCAGCGGGCAGTTGCTGACGGGGGCGAAGCGGAGGGTGGCGGAGGCGGACGGGGGCGGGGCGGAGCTGGTGCTGGACTCGCTGATCGAGGGGCACATCGACTTCGCGCTCGACGATCGGCCTCTGATCACCCTGCACGACCGGGAGCTGGATCGCCTCCGGGACAGTGACCGGAAGATGGTGCGGCAGCTGCAGCGGCAGTACGTGGAGCTGTGGGTCGGGGTGGTGCGGGAGGTGTACCCGGGGTTGGGGGAGGCCGCGGCTCGGTCCGCCGTGCACTCGGTGTTCGGGTTGCTGAACTCGACTCCGCATCTGGGGAGGGCGGGGGCGTTGCCCGGGCGGGGGGCTGTGGCGGAGTTGCTGCACAGGATGGCCCGGGGGGCGTTTGCGGCGGCGGCGTCCGACTAGGGCCGGTCTTTGCCCACCCGCCCGCCCGTGACTGTTGGGCAAGAGGCCCTGGTCGCCCTGGGGCTCCGCCCCAGACCCCGGCGGGGCTTCGCCCCCTGCACCCCCTTCGGCTCCCCCCTGCACCCCTTCGCCCCCCCCTGCACCCCCCTTCGGCTCCCCCTCTGCACCCCCTTCGGCTCCCCCTCTGCACCCCCTTCGGCTCCCCCCTCTGCACCCCCTTCGGTGTCCCCTCTGCACCCCCTCGGACTTCGCCCTCCCCCGCGGCGTGACGAGCGTCTCCCCGCCCCCACCCTGGACGGTCGTTGATACCCGCCGGTATCTTGGGCTGAGCAAGCGCTTAGACATGTGGAGTCCTGGAGGTGGCGGCGTGCGCCGTACGGTGTTCAACGAGGATCACGAGGCGTTCCGGGAGACCCTTCGCGCCTTCATCGAGGCCGAGGTCGTGCCCGTGTACGACGAGTGGTTCGCGGCGGGCCAGGCGCCCCGCGACTTCTACTACAAGCTCGGTGAGCTGGGCATCTTCGGCATCAACGTGCCCGAGGAGTTCGGCGGCGCGGGTCTGGAGAGCCACAAGTTCGAGGCCGTGCTGTACGAGGAGACCGCTCGTGCGGGCGTCACGTTCGGCGGCTCCGGCGTGCACGTGCTGCTCGCCCTGCCCTACATCAAGATGCTCGCCACCGACGAGCAGAAGAAGCGGTTCCTGCCGAAGTTCGTCTCCGGCGAGGAGATGTGGGCCATCGCGATGACGGAGCCGGGCACCGGTTCCGACCTCGCGGGCATGAAGTCCACCGCCAAGCTGAGCGAGGACGGCACCCACTACGTCCTCAACGGCGCCAAGACCTTCATCACCGGCGGCGTCCACGCCGACCGCATGATCGTCTGCGCCCGCACCGCCGCCCCCACCGCCGAGGACCGCCGCCACGGCATCTCCCTCTTCGCCGTCGACACCAAGTCCGAGGGCTACTCCGTCGGCCGCAAGCTCGACAAGCTCGGCCTGAAGACCTCCGACACCGCCGAGCTGGCGTTCGTCGACGTCAAGGTGCCCGTCGAGGACCTGCTCGGCGAGGAGAACAAGGGCTTCTACTACCTCGGCCACAACCTGGCCTCCGAGCGCTGGGGCATCGCCTTCGGTGCCTACGCCCAGGCCAAGGCCGCCGTCCGGTTCGCCAAGCAGTACGTCCAGGACCGCACCGTCTTCGGCAAGACGGTCGCGTCCTTCCAGAACACCAAGTTCGAGCTGGCCGCCTGCCAGGCCGAGGTGGACGCCGCCGAGGCCGTCGCCGACCGCGCCACCGAGGCGCTCGACGCCGGCGAGCTGACCCCCGCCGAGGCCGCCTCCGCGAAGCTGTTCTGCACCGAGGTCGCCCACCGCGTCATCGACCGCTGCCTCCAGCTGCACGGCGGTTACGGCTTCATGAACGAGTACCCCATCGCCCGTCTGTACGCGGACAACCGCGTCAACCGCATCTACGGCGGCACGAGCGAGATCATGAAGTCGATCATCGCCAAGAACATGGGCCTGTAAGGTCCCCGAAACCACTGGCCTATACAACTGACTCCATGAGCCAGGCACTCCAGGATCTCCTCGATCTGCTCGACCTCGAGCCGATCGAGGAGAACATCTTCCGCGGCCAGTCCCGGTCCGCCGTGGTCCCCCGGGTCTTCGGCGGCCAGGTCGCGGCCCAGGCGCTGGTCGCCGCCGGTCGTACCGTCCCGGCGGACCGGCCGCCCCACTCGCTCCACGCGTACTTCCTGCGCATGGGCGACCCCGGCGCGCCCATCGTCTACGACGTCGAACGCATCCGCGACGGCCGCTCCTTCACCACCCGGCGGGTGGTCGCGGTCCAGCACGGCCGGCCGATCTTCTCGCTGTCCGCGTCCTTCCAGGAGCACGAGGAGGGCATGGACCACCAGGCGCCCATGCCGCCCGCCCCGGACCCGGCGGCGCTGCCCACCTCGCAGGAGCGGTTCCGCGGCTACGACCACCTCGACCCCAGGGTCGTCGAGCACTTCCTCGCCGCCCGTGAGGCCATCGACCTGCGCTACGTCGAGGAACCGCCCTACGGGCGGTACGGCGAGCCGCGCGAGCCGCACTCCCAGGTGTGGTTCCGCACCAACGGCAAGCTCGACGGGCCCGTCGACAGCGCCCTGCTGCACATCGTCCTCGCCACCTACGTCTCCGACATGACGCTGCTCGACTCCGTGCTGCTCGCCCACGGGCGCGGTGGCTGGGCCGTCGGGGACGTCGTGGGGGCCTCGCTGGACCACGCGATGTGGTTCCACCGGCCGTTCCGGGCCGACGAGTGGCTGCTGTACGACCAGGAATCCCCGTCGGCGTCCGGCGGCCGCGGCCTCGGCCAGGCCCGCATCTACACGCAGGACGGCCGGCTCGCCGTGTCGGTCATCCAGGAGGGCGTCGTGCGCGTCCCCCGCTAGCTCCTGCCGTGAGCCGTGGCGCGTTCCCCGCAGACCCGCACGCGGGAACGCGTCACGGCCGGCCGGCGTCCCCCCCGCCATTCACATTCCTGCCATGCAGGTTCCTGCAGCAGGAACTGCATCGAGCCCCTCTCCCTCTCTCTCCCCCTCGCCCGCGGCCCTGTGCGAGAGCATGATCCGCATGGACCGATTCGACATCATCGACACCTGCACCCGTATGGCCTGGTACGCCGACGCACGGGAGTGGGACGCGCTGGCCGGGGTGTTCGCCGACCAGGTGACGCTGGACTACACGAGCCTCGACGGAGGCGAGCCCGTCACTCTCGCTCCCGCTCAGATCGTGGAGGGCTGGCGGGCCGGGCTCGGCGTGTACACCGCCACACAGCACCTGATCACCAACCATCTGGTCACCGTCGACGGCGACACCGCCGTGTGCACGGCCGCGTTCCAGGCCTCGCACCGCAGGACCGACGGCGGGCTCTGGGTCCTGCACGGCACCTACCGCTTCGACCTGGCCCGCACCGGCGCCGGCTGGCGGATCACGGGCGTGGTGATGACCGCCCGCTGGAGCGACGGCGAGCGATGAGCGCGCTGCGCCGGCTGCCGCAGCCGCGCGAGGGGGACGTCGTACGCGACTCCTTCGGCTCGGTCCCGGTCGCCTGGCGCGGACTCCCCCTGGGGGCCGCCCTCGGCCGCCCGGCCCGCCCTCCGCCGTCGGGTCGTCCGGCGGTCAGTCCAGTCCGGCCGCCGCCAGCAGGTACGCCGTCATCGGGTCGTAGTGGCGGGGGCTGACCACGTGGTCGTCGAGGGGCACCGTCACCTGCACGGTGCCCTCGGCCTCGGCGATGAAGAGGGCCGGGTCGTTGCAGTCGGCGTAGCCGACGGAGTCCACGCCGTGCTGTCCGGCGTAGCCGGCCCAGCCGTGGTCGGCGACGACCAGGTCGGGCAGCGGGCGGCCCTCGCGCTCCAGGCCCTTGAGGATCGCCTTCATCGGTTCGCCCGAGTGGGTGTGCCACAGCGTCGCGCCGTGCTCCAGCACCGCCACGTCCGCGAACTGCATGACGTAGCCCTCCTCGGTCGTCAGCCCGTCGGGGATGACGACGATCTCGCAGCCGGCGGCGCGCAGTGCGGACGCGGTGGCGCGGTGCACGTCGAGGAGGCCGCCGGGGTGGCCGGTGGCGAAGAGGACGCGCTGCCGCCCCTCCGCGGCCTTGCGCAGCCGCCCGGCCATCCGCTCCAGGCCGTCGACGGTCAGCTCCGGGTCGATGGTGTCCTGGCCGTACCGGTACTCGGGGTCGTCGTTCACACCGACCCGCTCCGCCATCACCGCGAGGACGTCCTGCTCGTCGCTCCACCGGTCGCCGAGTTCCAGCCCGAGCCAGTAGTGGCGGTCGCTGTTCGCCAGCTTGCGGTAGTGGGAGAGGTTGTTCTCGCGCGGGGTGGCGACGTCGCCCGCGATGCGCGTCCTGACGAGGTGTTCGACGAGTTCGGCGCGGCTGGGTGTCCCGGATATCGGCATGCCCTCCATTGTGAGGCAGCCGGCCGGGGGCGTCCCTGGCGTATCGAGCGCTGGGACGTGCGTCACGTACTCAGCGGGACTCCGCTCACCTACTCAGAGCTCACCCGCTCAGAGCTCACCCGCCCAGAGCTCACCCGCTCAGAGCTCACCCGCTCAGACGTGCCGCAGGGCGAACCAGAGTTCCATCCGGACGTCCGGGTCGTCGAGGTCCGCCTCCAGCAGGGTCGCGCAGCGGGCGACGCGCTGCCGCACGGTGTTGCGGTGCACCGACAGGGCGACGGCCGTGCGGTCCCAACTGCCGTGCAGGGACAGCCAGGTGCGCAGGGTCTCGGTGAGCGCGGGATGGGCCGTGACGGGGGCGAGGAGGGCGCGGGCGTGGGCCTCCGCCTCCCCGGGCGGCAGCAGGCCGCCGAGGGCCGGGCGCGCGCTGTGCCGGTGCAGCGGGGAGCGGGTGGCGCGGGCCCGGGCCAGGGCGCGGGCGGCCTGGGTGTCGGCGACGGGCCAGTCGTGCGGGGCGACCGCGGCGCTGACGCCCAGGGTCCAGCCGGGCAGCGGGGCCGGTGCGCGGCCGGCCGGGACCAGGGCGCGGACGACGTCGCCCGCCGGGTCGACCAGGGCGGACCCGAGCGCGGCGCCCAGCGCGGAGGCCGCGACGGGATCGGGGGTGCCGTCCCCGTCCGGCCGGGCGTGCACCACGGTCCACGGTCCCTCGCCGAGCAGCGCGGCGACCTCCTCGGGCGGCGCTCCCAGCAGCAGCCGCACCAGGGCGGAGGACCGGGCGGCTCCGGTGCCGCTCTGCTGCTCGCCGGTGAGCAGCGACAGCAGTACGGCCGCGACGGAGACGACGGTGTGGTCGCCGGAGGCCCGCTGCGGGGCGGCGGCGCCGAGCACGAAGCCGTGTCCGGCGCCCAGGCTGTGGGCGACGAGGCGGGCGCCGGCGGCGGAGTCGGCGGCGGAGGCCGGAGCGGGGCGCTCGGCCGGGCCGTCGGCCGGGCGTACGACCTGCGCCAGCCGTGCCAGCGCCGCACGCACCTCGTCCCCGGGCTCCCGGCCCGCGCCCGCGATCTCCGCGCCCTCGGGCCCGTACAGCACCGCCCACCCGCCCAGCCGCTGCGCCAGCTGCCGCAGCACCGCAGGGACCGGGTCGGGGCGGGACGCGGCGGCGGCGAGGCCCTGCTGGGCCTCGGTCACACGGCGCAGTTCGGCCAGGCGGGCCTGGGCCATGAGCTGCCAGACCGCGCGGGCCACCCCCGAGAACGTGGTGCGGCGCGGTACCTCCAGCAGCGGCAGCCCGTGCGCCGCGCAGGCCGCGATCAGGCCGTCGGGCACCGTGTCGTGCACCGGCGCCACCCCGAAGCCCAGGGCCGCGCCGCCCGCCGCGACGATCCGCGAGACGTAGCCGTCGAAGTACACGGAACCCGGGCTCGGCGTGCGCGCGGTGTCCGGGCCCACCACCTCCGCGCCCGCCGTGTCCGAGCCCGCCGTGTCCGGGCCCGCCGTGTTCGAGCCCGCCGTGTCCGGGCCCGCCGTGTCCGGGCCCGCCGTGTTCGAGCCCGCCGTGTCCGGGCCCGCCGTCTCCGCGCCCACCGTCTCCGCGCCCACCGTCTCCGCGCCCACCGTCTCCGGGATGTGCACACCCGCCGAGAGCAGCAGCTCCCCGCCCAGGAGGTACGGATACGGGTCCGCCATCTCGGAGGTGTGCACCCAGTGGACGACGACGTCCTCGGCGGGCGGCCCCGCGATCTGCCGCAGCGCCAGGTCCTCACGGGCCAGCAGCGCCGTCAGCGGTACGGGCGGGGTGGGTGGGACCGGCGGCTCCGGCATGATGTGCGTTCCCTCCATCCGTACCGGCTCCGATGGATGAAACGTACACTTCGCAGTCGCTTTCCGGCCACCTAAGGTCAGTCCACGTCACCCGCCGGCGACACCGAGCGAAGGAGGCCCCGTGGCCGTCGACTACATCGTCATCGTCGTGTATCTGGCCGGCATGCTGGCCATGGGCTGGTGGGGCATGCGCCGCGCCCGCTCCAAGAGCGAGTTCCTCGTGGCCGGCCGCCGCCTCGGCCCGTCCCTGTACTCCGGCACCATGGCCGCGATCGTCCTGGGCGGCGCCTCCACCATCGGCGGTGTCGGACTGGGCTACCAGTACGGCCTGTCCGGCGCCTGGATGGTGTTCACCATCGGCCTCGGGCTGCTCGCCCTGTCCGTCTTCTTCTCCGCCCGCATCGCCCGGCTGAAGGTCTACACCGTCTCCGAGATGCTCGACCTGCGCTACGGCGGTGGCCGTGCCGGGATCATCTCCGGTGTCGTCATGTGGGCGTACACGCTGATGCTGGCCGTGACCTCGACCATCGCCTACGCCACGATCTTCGACGTCCTGTTCGACATGCCCCGCACGGTCGCGATCGTCCTCGGCGGCTCGATCGTCGTCGCGTACTCCACCCTCGGCGGCATGTGGTCGATCACCCTGACCGACATGGTGCAGTTCGTCGTGAAGACCATTGGCGTGCTGCTCCTGCTGCTGCCCATCGCCGTCGTGAAGGCGGGCGGGTTCGCCGAGATGAAGGCGCAGCTGCCCACCGAGTACTTCGACCCGCTGGGCATCGGCGGTGAGACGATCTTCACCTACGTGCTGATCTACACCTTCGGCATGCTCATCGGGCAGGACATCTGGCAGCGCGTCTTCACCGCGCGCAGCGACCGGACCGCCAAGTGGGGCGGGACCGTCGCGGGCACCTACTGCCTCGCCTACGCCCTCGCGGGCGCCGTCATCGGCACGGCGGCGAAGGTGCTGTACCCGAAGCTGGGCAGCCCGGACGACGCCTTCGCGACCATCGTGAAGGACGAGCTGCCCGTCGGAGTGCGCGGACTCGTGCTGGCCGCGGCCCTCGCCGCCGTGATGTCGACGTCGTCCGGCGCGCTGATCGCCTGCGCCACCGTCGCCAACAACGACATCTGGTCCCGGCTGCGGGGGAACTCCCCGGCAGGGGAACGCGACGAGGTGAAGGGCAACCGGGCCTTCATCCTGCTCATGGGCCTCGCGGTGATCGTCACGGCCATCGCCATCGACAACGTCGTGGAGGCCCTGACCGTGGCCTACAACCTCCTCGTCGGCGGGCTGCTGGTGCCCATCCTCGGCGGCCTGGTGTGGAAGCGCGGGACGGTGTACGGGGCTCTCGCCTCCGTGGTGGTCGGCGGGCTGGCGGTCGTCGTGCTGATGGCGACGTACGGCATCCTCGCCAACGAGCCGGTCTACTACGGCCTGCTGGCCTCGCTCGCCGCGTACGTGATCGTCTCCCTGGCGACCCCGGCCACCGACGCGGCCGTCCTCGCGGCCTGGCGCGAACGCCTCGCCGGGCCATCACCCGAACTCGCGTCCGAACCGGTCCCGGCCGCCCAGTAGAGTCGTAGAGCAAGCAGTACATACGCGATGAAGCGTAGGAAAGAAGGCATTTCTTCATGAGCAGCAACGAGACTCCGCGCGGGCCCGTCGACTCCTCCCGCGTCCCGCGGTACGCCGGTCCCGCGACCTTCGCCCGGCTGCCCCGGCTGGACGAGGTCGGCCGCGCCGATGTCGCCGTCGTGGGCGTGCCGTTCGACTCCGGCGTCTCGTACCGGCCGGGCGCCCGCTTCGGCGGCAACGCCATCCGTGAGGCGTCCCGGCTGCTGCGCCCCTACAACCCGGCGCAGGACGCCTCCCCCTTCGCCCTCGCCCAGGTCGCGGACGGCGGCGACATCGCCGTGAACCCGTTCAACATCAACGAGGCCGTGGAGACCGTCGAGGCCGCCGCCGACGACCTGCTCGGCACCGGCGCCCGTCTGATGACCCTCGGCGGCGACCACACCATCGCGCTGCCCCTGCTGCGCTCGGTCGCGAAGAAGCACGGCCCGGTCGCCCTGCTGCACTTCGACGCCCACCTCGACACCTGGGACACCTACTTCGGCGCCGAGTACACGCACGGCACGCCGTTCCGCCGCGCGGTCGAGGAGGGCATCCTCGACACCTCCGCCCTGTCCCACGTCGGCACCCGCGGCCCGCTCTACGGCAAGCAGGACCTGACCGACGACGAGAAGATGGGCTTCGGCATCGTCACGTCGGCCGACGTCTACCGGCGTGGCGCCGACGAGGTCGCCGACCAGCTCCGCCAGCGCATCGGCGACCGGCCGCTGTACATCTCCATCGACATCGACTGCCTCGACCCGGCCCACGCCCCCGGCACCGGCACCCCCGAGGCCGGCGGCATGACCTCGCGCGAACTGCTGGAGATCCTGCGCGGCCTGGCATCCTGCAACCTGGTGTCGGCCGACGTCGTCGAGGTGGCCCCCGCGTACGACCACGCGGAGATCACGTCGGTGGCCGCGTCCCACACCGCCTACGAACTGACCACGATCATGTCGCGCCAGATCGCCGCGGCCCGGAAGGACTCGGAAGCGAAGTGACTCACGACCACGACCTGGTGCTCCGCCCCACGCCCGCCCAGACGGAGGCCGCCCTCAATCCTCCTCCCGGCCGCAACGGCGGAGACCTGGTCGTGGAGACGCTGGCCGGGCTCGGCGCGACGACCGTCTTCGGGCTGCCCGGCCAGCACGCCCTCGGCATGTTCGACGCGCTGCGCCGTTCCGGCCTGCGCTACATCGGCCTGCGGGTGGAGAACAACGCCGGGTTCGCGGCGGACGCCTACGGCCGGATCACCGGTGAGGCCGCGCCGCTGCTGCTGTCCACCGGGCCGGGCGCGCTGACGTCCCTCGCCGCGCTCCAGGAGGCGGCCGCCGCGTCCGCGCCCGTGCTGGCGATCAGCAGCCAGGTCCCGACGGCCGGCCTCGGCGGCGGACGCCACGGCTACCTGCACGAACTCCCGGACCAGGCCGCCTCGTTCCGGGGCGTGGTGAAGTCCGTCCACACCGTCCGCACCCCGTCGCAGATCCCCTCCGCGATCGAGGCGGCCTGGAGGTCGGCGCTGACCGCCCCGCACGGCCCGGTGTGGGTGGAGATCCCGCAGGACGTGCTGCTCGCCGAGACGGCGATCCCGGTCGTCACCGGCGGCGACGCCTTCCCCGAGGAGCTGCCGCCGCGCCCCGAACTGACCGCCGTCGCCGCCGACCTGCTGTCTCGTGCCGCCCGTCCGGCGATCATCGCGGGCGGGGGAGTGGTACGGGCCGACGCCTCGGGCAAGCTGAGGCAGCTGGCCGAGATGATCCAGGCCCCGGTCGTCACCACCCCGGGCGGCAAGGGCGCGTTCCCCTGGGAGCACCCGCTGTCGCTCCAGTCGTGGATCGAGGACCGCCACACCACGGACTTCCTGGAGGACGCCGACGTACTCCTGGTGGTGGGCTCGGGTCTGGGCGAACTGTCCTCCAACTACCACACGTTCAAGCCGCGCGGCCGGGTCGTCCAGATCGAGGCGGACCTCGGCAAACTGGAGTCCAACCACCCCGCCCTCGGCATCCACGCGGACGCCCGCCTCGCGTTGCAGGCGCTGCTGGAGACGGTGTCCGAACGACAGGACGCGGAGGCCCCGGAGCGCGTCCGGGAGGTGCTCGCGAAGGTCGGCGAGCGCATCGCCGCCCAGGAACTCACCCTGGAACAGGACGCCCTGGCGTCGGTCCGCAGCGCGCTGCCCGCCGGCTCGCCGTCCTTCTGGGACATGACGATCCTCGCGTACTGGGCCTGGTCGGCCTTCGACGCCAAGGGTCCCAACCACATGCATTCCGCGCAGGGCGCCGGCGGCCTCGGCTACGCCTTCCCCGCGGCACTCGGCGCGGCGGCGGCCGACCCGACCCGCCCGGTCCTCGCCGTCTCCGGCGACGGCGGCGCCCTGTACTCGATCGCCGAACTGGCCACGGCCCGCCAGTACGACCTCGACGTCACGTGGCTGATCGTCGACGACGGCGGCTACGGCATCCTGCGCGAGTACATGAACGACGCGTTCGGTGAGGCGACCGCGACGGAACTGACCCGGCCGGACTACGTGGCCCTCGCGGAGTCCTTCGGCGTCCCCGGGGTGCGGACGACCCCGGAGACCCTGGAGCAGGACCTCGCCAAGGCGCTGGGGACGCCCGGGCCCTCGGTGGTCCTGCTCCCGGCCGTGCTGCGGATGTTCGCGCCGACGCACCTGGGCTGAGCGCGGCCGCGACGCGGCAGTCGGTGCGCTGTCGACCGCAGGTATCCCGGCGGGTAAGGCCGCGGCAAGCGTTCCGGCAGGGGTCAGTGGAACCAGAAGAGCAGCGTGTCACGGTTCGTTCCGGCTCGCCGCGCGCTCTCCCCCTCCCGGGCCTCGGCGTGCAGGGCGTCGGCCAACCGGCGTGCCGGGCCGCGGAATTCGGGATCCAGCCGGTCGAGCACCCGCGCGTAGACGTCGGTCAGCTCGGGGGCCCGGCCGGCAGGCAGTGTGCCGATCGCGGGCACCGCGTCGCCGGGGTGGGGCAGCCGCAGTGGCGGGCCGCTGAACAGGAACGTGCCCGGCAGCAGGTCGGACGGCACGCCGTGCCGGGCCAGTTCGTCGTCCATGGCACGGAACCATGAGGGACGGCGCCACGCGCCGAGGTCCGTGGGGTCGCAGAAGTGTGCCGCGACGGCTTGATAGAAGGCGTAACTGTACGCGGGACAGGGGTCGATGCTCGGAGTGCCGTCGATCAGCTCGTCCAGGGCCCGGCTGATGGAGACGTCGAGGTCGATGCCCTGCTCCCGGAAGCGGGCGTCGGTCCGCTCGCACTCCGTACGCACCCGGGCGAGCGTGCGCTCCTGCTGCTCGGTCCGCTCCACCGCCGTGAGCAGCCGCACCACCGTTCTCATGTCGCCGGTGCACATCTCCAGGCAGTGGCCCACCGCTGCGTTTCCCTTCACCCGTTCGCCGGACACCCGTGTCCATGATCGGGGACACCTGAACGGCCCCGGGCCGAGAGCGCGAGGCCGTTCGTATGTGCGGGATTGTGGGGGGGGGGGCGACGACCGAAGCGCCCTGCGAACCCCGCACCGTCCACAGCCACTTGGCGCCGTCCCGCCGTCCCGCCGTCCCGCCGTCCCGCCGTCCCGCCGTCCCGCCGTGCCGCCGCCTCCCGCCGTGCCGCCGCCTCCCGCCGTCCCGCCGTCCCGCCGTCCCGCCGCCTCCCGCCGTGCCGCCGCCTCCCGCCGTCCCGCCGCCTCACGCCGAGGACCGCCGTCCCGCCTTCCCGTCGCCTCCCGCCGGGGACTGCCGTCCCGCCGCCTCCCGCCGGGGCCCGCCGCCCCGCGTCCGGCCGGGCGTCTGCCCACCCCGTGGGCGGGAGGCCGATGTGTCGAATTCGGGCGCCGCCTGTGAAGGCGGGCGGCGTCCGGTAACGACTCGTACAAGGCTTCGTGGCCCGTGCAACCTTTCGCCGGGGCCCGCGAGTCATGGGGTGCATGACTTCTGGGATATCCCGCCGCGCGAGAGTGCTGGCGGCGGCCGTGGGCACGGGCGTTCTCGTGCCGCTCGTCGTCGCTGCCACGCCCGCTTCCGCCGCACCGCCGGCCGTGAGCTGCACGTCGGCCAGGGCCGGGCTCGCCGCCAAGCTGACGAAGGACATCACCGCCGCGCTGGCCACCCGCAAGGGCACGGTCGCCGTCGGCCTCTACGACCGCAGCACCGACACCACCTGCACTCTGCGCGCGAGTTCCGCCTACGACTCGGCCAGCGTCGTCAAGGTCACCGTCCTCGCCGCGCTGCTGTGGGACGCGAAGAAGACGAACCGGTACCTCACCGACCGCGAGAACACCCTCGCCAAGGCGATGATCACCAAGTCGGACAACGCGGCGACCTCCACCCTGTGGAAGCAGCTCGGCATGACGAAGATCAAGGGCTTCCTCGCGGCCGCCGGCATGACGCAGACCAAGCCCGGTGCGGACGGCTACTGGGGCCTGACCCAGATCACCGTCACCGACGAGCAGAAGCTGCTGAAGCTCCTCACCGCCAGGAACGCGGTCCTGAGCGACAACTCCCGGTCCTACATCATCAAGCTGATGAGCCAGGTCGTCTCGTCCCAGCGCTGGGGCACTCCGTACGGTGTGCCCTCGGGCGTCACCGTGGCCGTCAAGAACGGCTGGCTGCAGCGCTCCTCCAACGGGTGGCGGGTGCACAGCGTCGGCGCGTTCAAGGGCGGCGGCCACGACTACGTGATGACCGTGCTCAGCCACGGCAACAGCACGATGAACTACGGCATCGCCACCATCCAGGCCGTGGCCAAGGTCATCCACAAGGACCTGGCGGCGAGCTGACCGGGCCTAGCCGAGGAGGTCCAGGAACCTCCTGACGATGGCGAGGATGGTGTAGAGCGCGGGGGGAAGCATGTTTTCCATAACCGGGCAAACGGTCGCAAGCCGGTACACGTACCGGTCCTCATGATCCGCTCACCGGAACGGCCGATCTTTCCCCTCGCCCCCCATCCCCGCTCGAACGTCAATCGAAAATGTTACGGCGGGATGAAAACGCCCTCCGAGTGTGTTGGTGCCTTCCGGCAGAGCAGGACGACGGGAAGGCACCGGGGTGACACCGAAACGGGGATGGGCACGACGACTGTGGGCCTATGCGTGGCGCCACCCGAAGGACGTCGTACTCGCCCTCGGCTCCTCACTGGCCGGCATGGCCGTCATGGCCCTCGTCCCGCTGGTCACCAAGGTGATCATCGACGACGTCATCAGCGACCACACCAAGGACATGACCACCTGGGCCGGCCTGCTGATCGCCGCCGCCCTGGTCGTCTACGTCCTCACCTACATCCGCCGCTACTACGGCGGCCGTCTCGCCCTCGACGTCCAGCACGACCTGCGCACGGAGATGTACGGCACGATCACCCGGCTCGACGGCCGCCGCCAGGACGAGCTGTCCACCGGCCAGGTCGTCGGCCGCGCCACCAGCGACCTCCAGCTGATCCAGGGCCTGCTCTTCATGCTCCCGATGACCATCGGGAACTTCATGCTCTTCCTGATCTCCCTGGCGATCATGGCCTGGCTGTCCGTGCCGCTCACCCTGGTCGCCCTGGCCGTCGCCCCCGCCCTGTGGTGGATCGCCAAGCGCAGCCGCACCCGGCTGCACCCCTCCACCTGGTACGCCCAGGCCCAGGCCGCCGCCGTCGCGGGCGTGGTCGACGGTGCCGTCAGCGGCGTACGCGTGGTGAAGGGCTTCGGCCAGGAGGAACAGGAGACCGGCAAGCTCCGCGAGGTCGGCCGCCGGCTGTTCGCGGGCCGGCTGCGCACCATCCGCCTGAACTCGGTCTACACCCCCGCCCTCCAGGCCGTCCCCGCGCTCGGCCAGGTCGCGATGCTGGCCCTCGGCGGCTGGCTGGCGGTGCGCGGGCACATCACGCTCGGCACGTTCGTCGCCTTCTCCACCTACCTCGCCCAGCTGGTCGGCCCGGTCCGCATGCTCGCGGTGGTGCTCACCGTCGGCCAGCAGGCCCGGGCCGGCACCGAACGCGTCCTGGAGCTGATCGACACCGAGCCGTCGATCGAGGACGGCACCAAGGACCTGCCCGCCGACGCCCCGGCGACGGTCGAGTTCGACGACGTCTCCTTCGGCTACGACGCCGACCACCCGGACCTCGACGGGCTGAGCTTCGAGATCCGCCCGGGCGAGACCCTCGCCGTCGTCGGCTCCTCCGGCTCCGGCAAGTCCACCGTCTCCCTGCTGCTGCCGCGCTTCTACGACGTCAGCCGCGGAGCCGTCCTGGTCG
Source organism: Streptomyces sp. NPDC059696 (assembly GCF_042733745.1). Lineage (NCBI taxonomy): Bacteria > Bacillati > Actinomycetota > Actinomycetes > Kitasatosporales > Streptomycetaceae > Streptomyces > Streptomyces sp. NPDC059696. The sequence goes on along the minus strand of NZ_JBHWFG010000009.1, from coordinate 76,044 downwards.
GCGGCCACGACGTGCGCGAGCTGTCCCTGGAGTCCCTGCGGGCGGCGATCGGCCTGGTCCCGGAGGACTCGTTCCTCTTCTCCGACACGGTCCGCAACAACATCGCCTACGGCCGCCCGGACGCCACTCGGGAGGAGATCGAGAAGGCCGCCCGCGCCGCCCAGGCGGACCGTTTCATCACCGAGCTGCCCGACGGCTACGACACCACCGTCGGCGAGCACGGCCTCACCCTCTCCGGCGGTCAGCGTCAGCGCGTCGCCCTCGCCCGCGCCATCCTCAGCGACCCGCGCCTGCTGGTCCTCGACGACGCCACCTCCGCCGTGGACGCGCGGGTCGAGCACGAGATCCACGAGGCCCTCAAGGGCGTCATGCGGGGCCGCACCACCCTGCTGATCGCCCACCGCCGCTCCACCCTGAACCTCGCCGACCGCATCGCCGTGCTGGACGGCGGCCGCCTCGCCGACCTCGGCACCCACGAGGAGCTCCAGGAGCGGTCCGCCCTCTACCGGCGCCTGCTCACCGACCCCGACGAGCTGGGCGCGGTCTCCCCGGGCCACACCCAGCCGGCCTGCCCGCAGGAGGACACCTCCGTGCGGGACGAGCTGGACGCCGAGTTCGACGCCGAGCGCGGGGTCACCCCGCGGCTGTGGACCGGGGACCGGGAGCGCAAGGACACCGCCCTCGCGGAGAGCCCCGCCACCCCCGAGCTGCTCGCCCAGGTCGAGGCGCTGCCCCCGGCCACCGACGTCCCGGACGTCGACGAGGCGAAGGCCGTCCAGCCGGAGGACTCCTACGGCCTGCGCCGGCTGCTGCGCGGTTTCGGGCTGCCGCTGCTGGTCAGCCTCGCCCTGGTCGCCACCGACGCGGGCATGGGCCTGCTGCTGCCGGTGCTGATCCGGCACGGCATCGACTCGGGCGTCACCGAGGCCGCGCTCGGCGCCGTGTGGGCGGCGGCCCTGCTGGGGCTGCTGACGGTGGCCGTGCAGTGGGCGGCCCAGATCGGCGAGACCCGGATGACCGGCCGTACCGGCGAGCGGGTGCTGTACTCGCTGCGGCTGAAGATCTTCTCCCAGTTGCAGCGCCTCGGGCTGGACTACTACGAGCGCGAGCTCACCGGCCGGATCATGACCCGGATGACGACCGACGTCGACGCGCTGTCGACGTTCCTGCAGACCGGCCTGGTCACGGCCTTCGTCTCGGTCGTCACCTTCTTCGGGATCATGGTCGCGCTGCTGGTCATCGACGTGCAGCTCGCGCTGGTCGTCTTCGCGACCCTGCCACCGCTGATCATCGCCACGTTCTTCTTCCGCCGGGCGAGCGTGAAGGCGTACGAGCTGGCCCGCGAACGCGTGTCGGTCGTCAACGCCGACCTCCAGGAGTCGGTCTCCGGGCTGCGGATCGTGCAGGCCTTCCGGCGCGAGGGTGACGGAGGGCGGCGGTTCACCGAGCGCAGCCACAGCTACCGGCAGGCCCGCATCCGGGGCCAGTGGCTGATCTCGGTGTACTTCCCGTTCGTGCAGTTCCTGTCGTCCGTGGCCGCGGCCGCCGTACTGATCGTGGGCGGGGCCCGGGTCGACGACGGGACCCTCGCCATCGGCTCGCTGGTGGCGTACCTGCTGTACATCGACCTGTTCTTCGCGCCCGTGCAGCAGCTCTCCCAGGTCTTCGACGGCTACCAGCAGGCGACCGTCTCGCTGGGCCGCATCCAGGAACTGCTGCGGGAGCCGACGTCGACGAAGTCCGCCGCCGAACCCGTCCGGGTCACCTCCCTGCGCGGCGAGATCGCCTTCGAGGACGTGCACTTCGCCTATGGCGACGACGAGGAGGCCCTGGTCGGGGTCGACCTGCGCGTCCCCGCCGGGCAGACGGTCGCGTTCGTCGGCGAGACCGGCGCGGGCAAGTCGACCCTCGTCAAGCTCGTGGCCCGCTTCTACGACCCCACCGGCGGCCGGGTCACCGTCGACGGCACTGATCTGCGGGCCCTGGACCTCACCTCGTACCGCCACCGTCTGGGAGTCGTCCCCCAGGAGGCGTACCTCTTCCAGGGCACCGTCCGCGACGCCATCGCCTACGGCCGTCCCGACGCCACCGACGCCGAGGTCGAGGCGGCGGCCCGGGCGGTCGGCGCGCACGACATGATCGCCACCCTGGAGGGCGGCTACCTCCACGAGGTCGCCGAGCGCGGCCGCAATCTGTCCGCCGGGCAGCGCCAGCTCATCGCGCTGGCCCGCGCCGAGCTGGTCGACCCGGACGTGCTGCTGCTCGACGAGGCCACGGCCGCCCTGGACCTGGCCACGGAGGCCCAGGTCAACCAGGCCACCGACCGCCTCGCAGGCCGCCGCACCACCCTCGTCGTGGCGCACCGCCTCACCACCGCCGCCCGCGCCGACCGGGTCGTCGTCATGGACCACGGCCGGGTCGTCGAGGACGGTACCCACGACGAACTGCTCGCGCGCGGGGGACGGTACGCCGAGCTGTGGCGGACGTTCATCGGCGCCGCCGAGCCGGAGGAGCCGGTCGGCGTGTCCCGCTGACAGCGGTGAGCGCGTTTTCATAACGCTCGTGCAACCGTCCGACATACGTCTTGCGTCCGTACAGGCGTACGCCGATGGTCGCGGACGACGCGGTACGGGAGGACGACAGTGCACAGTGGAGCGATACGCCGGCGGCTCGCGCTCGGGCTGGCCGTGCTGACCGCCTCCGGGCTGCTCGCCGTCGTGGCACCGGGCGACGCCCAGGCCGCGACCTCCGCGCTCTGCCCCGGCCGCAAGGTCCGCAGCCTGCCGTTCTCCACCGGGACCGTGCTCGTCTACAAGCGCGGCGGCTACGTCTGCGCCGTCACCCTCCCCAAGCGGCGCGGCGCCCCGCGCACGATGTCGGTGAGCGTGCAGGCGCGCGGCAACCGGCCGGTCGTCGACGCGGGCACGTACGCCCACCACGCGGGCCCGGTGACCGTGCACGCCGGGCGCCGCTGCGTCTGGCTCAAGGGCCGTGTCGGCCGGGGGAAGTTCAGCTCCGGCTGGATCCTGTGCTGACCCCGGGCGCCCGGTGACACGCCCCCCGCGCGCACAGGGTTTTCCCTATGTCCCCTGGTGCTCCGGTGAGTTGGTCCGCTAGCTTCCGGCGCACATCTGTCTCACAGGGGAGTGCGCATGCGCAAGGCGCTCAGATGGCTGCTGGCGCTCACGGTGCTCATAGGCACACTGGGCACGGCGGGAGCGGCCACCGCCGCCGACGCCGCCGGCACCGATGGCACCACCGACATCAAGGAGAGGCTGCTGTCCATACCGGGCATGAGCCTGGTCGAGGAGAAGCCCTACACCGGCTACCGCTTCTTCGTCCTGAACTACACGCAGCCGGTCGACCACCACAAGCCCTCCAAGGGCACGTTCCAGCAGCGCATCACCGTGCTGCACAAGGACGTCTCGCGCCCGACGGTGTTCTTCACCAGCGGCTACAACGTCTCCACCACGCCCCGCCGCAGCGAGCCCACCCAGATCGTGGACGGCAACCAGGTCTCCCTGGAGTACCGCTTCTTCACCCCGTCCCGGCCCGCCCCGGCCGACTGGTCCAAGCTGGACATCTGGCAGGCGGCCAGCGACCAGCACCGCGTCTTCAAGGCCCTCAAGGGCATCTACTCGAAGAACTGGATCTCCACCGGCGGCTCCAAGGGCGGCATGACCGCCACCTACTACGAGCGCTTCTACCCGCGGGACATGGACGGCGTCGTCGCCTACGTCGCCCCCAACGACGTGGTGAACAAGGAGGACTCCGCCTACGACCGCTTCTTCGCCCGCGTCGGCACCAAGGAGTGCCGCGACCGGCTGAACGCCGTGCAGCGCGAGGCGCTGGTGCGCCGCGAGCCGCTGGAGAAGAAGTACGCCGCCTACGCCGAGGAGAACGGCCTCACGTTCACCACCATCGGCAGCCTGGACAAGGCCTACGAGGCGACCGTCCTGGACTACGTGTGGGGCTTCTGGCAGTACAGCCTGCTGGCCGACTGCGACCAGATCCCGGCCGACGCCAAGAACGCCACCGACGACGCGATCTGGGACTCCGTCGACACGATCTCCGGCTTCTCCGCCTACGCCGACCAGGGCCTGACGACCTACACGCCGTACTACTACCAGGCCGGCACCCAGCTCGGCGCGCCGACCATCCACTTCCCGCACGTGGAGAAGCGGTACATCCGCTACGGCTACCAGCCGCCCCGGAACTTCGTCCCGCGTGACATCCCGATGAGGTTCCAGCCGCACGCGATGCGCGACGTGGACACCTGGGTCCGGCACAACGCCCGCCACATGCTGTTCGTCTACGGCCAGAACGACCCGTGGGGCGCGGAGCCGTTCCGCGTCGGCAAGGGCGCGAAGGACTCCTACGTCTTCACCGCCCCCGGCATGAACCACGGCGCCAACGTCGCGGGCCTCGTTCCCGAGCAGAAGGCCCTCGCCACCGCCCGCATCCTCGACTGGGCCGGCGTCGCCCCCGGCGCGGTGCAGGCCGACCCGCAGGCGGCCAGGCCGCTGGCGAAGTTCGACGCCAAGCTCGACAAGCGGGACGTGCAGCGCGAGATGACGCTGCGTCCGTAACCGCCCGCCGGCACGCACACCACCGCCCCCCGGTCCCGGACCGGGGGGCGGTTCGCACGGTCCTGCGCTCGCGGCGAATGCTCCGTACGGTGACCGGATGGACAGTTCCGTCGTCTTCAACATCGTGACCACGGCCATCGCCGTCGTCGCCGTGGTGACCTCCATCGTCTTCAGCGCGCGGCAGGCCCGCACCGCGCAGCACGCCAACCACATAGCCGTGCTGGTCGACCTGCTCAGGGAGTTCCGGTCGGCGGAGTTCCACGAGCAGCACGACTACGTGTGCACCCACCTGGCAGCCGAGCACGACCCGGAGAACGGGGTGCGCGGGTTACCCGCCGAGGCCAAGGCGGCCTTCTGCAGCGTCGTGTACTACTACCAGTCGTTCGCCAACCTCGCCGTCTTCGGCCTGCTCGACCGGACCCTGCTGGTCACGGTTCTGCGCACCCGGATCGTCTCCGTCTGGAAGGCCGTGCGGCCGTTCGTGGAGCGGGAGCGGGCGCTGCGCGGCGAGGGCAGCGACGGGACCTATCTGTCGACCTTCGAGGAACTGGCCCGACTGGCGGCGCAGTTGCCTCCCGAGCACGTCCGCGACCAGATGGCCGAGGCCCGGCGCCGGATGTCGCGCAGAGGGCTGCTGCGCTGAAGCGGACAGCGGCTGCCCGTCACACCGGCCGGGCACACCCCACGGGCCGCTTTCCGCCCAGGCGGACGTACAGGGCGGTCGAGCCGGGGCAGTCGGCCCGGGCGGCGACCGCCCGGACCACCTCGTACTGCGGACGCCGTTCGCCCGTGCCGTCACAGGCCGTCTCGCGGACCTTCCCGTCGCCGGAGTCGTAGACGCAGTCGCCGACGATCGTGCGGGGCCCGCCCCCGCCGCCCGGGTCGCCGGGGTGCGGCGGCTGGAGATTGCGCATGCAGGCGTAGCCCCGCGGGACCACCCCGTCGCCGTCCTCGTCGGCCGCGGGCCGCTGCTCGCTGATGTGCAGCACGAAGTCGGTGGCCGGCGGGCAGCGCGGTCCGTCCCGCACCGTGCCGTCGTGCCGCGCCGCGACCCGGGCCGCCGCCCGCTCACCGGCGCACGGCACCTCGGTGAAGGTCGTCGTGCCGAAGGAGGAGCACTCGCCGACCGCGAGGAACACCGCCCCGTACCCCGCGGGCCGGGTCGGCGCCGGGAACACGGTGGTGGTCCGCCCCCTCGCGCCCGTCACCGGTTCGCCCAGCAGGCCGTCCGGCTGGGCGCCTTGCGACGGACTCTGGCAGCCGGTCAGCAGCACGCCGAGCAGGACCAGGATCCCGCGGACCACCCCCGCGCCACTTCGTTCACGCATCGCCGTTCCCCCCGAGTGTGCTCGCCCAGCGTGACCCGCCGTAGCGGGCGCACGCCAGACACCTGGGGCGGTTTGCGCACATCGGGGAGGATGCGCACGGTCCGTGGCGTACGTCTAGTACGACAGTCCGTAGCCGATGGGGTACAGCACCTGCTCCGGATCATCCGCTCGCTGTACGGCCACCGGCAGCTCCCCGCGGGGCTTCACGCGTCCGGCGATCACCCGTGCGGCGGCCCGCAGTTCGACGTCGGTCCACGAGTAGGTGGCCAGGCAGGCGGAGGCGGACGGCAACTGGGCCACGTCGTACGGGTTGCGGATCGCCACCGCCACCACCGGCCGCCCGGTCGCCACGAGCTGCTCCACCAGCGTCCGCTGGCCGCTGCTCGCGGTGACGTTGTAGGTGGCCGCCACCACCGCGTCCGCCTCCCGCGCCGCCGCGACCGCCCGGGCGACCGTCGCGGCCGAGGGGGCCGTGCCGGTCGACAGGGCCGTGGCCGTGAAACCCAGCTCCGTCAGCGCACCGGCCAGCACGCCCGTGGGCGGACCCGTGGTGCCCGACGGCGAGGCCGGATCGGCGCCCACCACCAGCACCCTGCGGTGCCGTCGCCGGGACAGGGGCAGCAGCCGTCCCTCGTTGACCAGCAGCGTGGTCGTGCGCTCGGCGATCCGGTCGGCCGCCGCCCGGTGCGCCCGGGTCCCGACGGTCCGGTCCACCCCGCTGTGACGGACATACGGCGAACGGAACAGCCCCAGCTTTGACTTCAGCCGCAGCACCCGCAGGATCGATGCGTCGAGCCGGGCCTCGGTGAGCTCGCCCTCGCGCACCGCCGTCAGGACGGCGTTCCAGGCGAGGTCCAGGTCGGGCGGGTTGAGCAGCTGGTCCACGCCGGCCTTCAGCGCCAGCACCGGCACCCGGGCGTCGCCGTACTTGGTCCGTACGCCCTCCATGCCGAGGGAGTCGGTGACCACGACCCCGTCGTAGCCGAGGCGTTCGCGCAGGATGCCGGTGAGGATCGGGCGGGAGAGGGTGGCCGGGTCGCCGGAGTCGTCGAGGGCCGGGACCATCAGGTGGGCGGTCATGATCGAGTCGATGCCCGCGGCGATGGCCGCCCGGAACGGCGGCGCGTCCAGCCTCTCCCACAGCTCCCGGCTGTGCGTGATGGTGGGGAAGCCGGTGTGGCTGTCGACGTTGGTGTCGCCGTGCCCGGGGAAGTGCTTGGCGGTCGCGGCCACCCCGGACCCCTGGTACCCGGCGACCTCGGCGGCCACCAGCGCGGACACCGCCCGCGGGTCGGCGCCGAAGGAGCGGACGCCGATGACCGGGTTGGCCGGGTTGACATTCACGTCGGCGACCGGGGAGTAGTTCTGCCGGATGCCCATGGCCCGCAGTTCCGCGCCCGCGATCCGGCCGAGGGTGCGTGCGTCGGACCGCGACCCGCCCGCGCCGACGGCCATGGCTCCCGGGAACAGGGTGGCGGGTTCGCCCACCCGGGCGACGATGCCGTGCTCCTGGTCGGTGGAGATGAGCACCGGCAGCCCGCGCGGCAGGTCCAGGGAGGCCTTCTGGATGCCGTTGGACAGGTCGGCGATCTGGTGGGGCTCGCGGGTGTTGTGCGCCCAGGCGAAGTAGATGATGCCGCCGACCCGGTACTTCGCGACCAGCTCGGCGGCCGTACGGACCCCGATCTCCTTGAGGTTGGCGTCGATGTCGGCCTGGTCGGGGGCGGTGGCGGAGTGGCCGTAGACCCGCATCACGAAGAGCTGGCCGACCTTCTCCTCAAGGGTCATGCGGGAGATGAGGGCGCGCAGCCGGCCGTCGTCCGGGGCGGCGGCGTGCGCGGGCCCGGCGGCCGTGAGCGCGGCGGTGACGCCGGCCGTGGCGGCGAGGACGGTGCGTCTGGACGGTCGTGCGGTGTTTCCCGTGCTTCCCGTGCCGGTGTCGTGCACGTGCGCTCCTTCCGGAGGTGATCCGCTCGGATCCACTGAAGGAAACTTCCAAGAGGTCACGAATATCCGGGAAGTTTCTGCCAGTCAAGGGAACGCGCAGCAACGCGAAGGGGCCGCCACCGGCGCGGTTGGAGGGGGACGCGCCGATGGCGGCGGGTGCCGCCGGCCGCGGTACGGCGGAGAGGGTGGTCAGCGATCGCAGCCAGTGGCGAGGGCCGACACCGCACCGTGGTGACTCTCCGGTGGCCGGCGATGGGACGGGGGCGGTCCGCTCCGGGTTCCCGACTCGCCCCGGATTCACGGCAATCCGGTACGCGGGAGGAACCAGGGGCTCAACGAGGCGGATGAGCCGCCACGTCCGGCCACCTCTCGCCGAGCACCCGTACGCACTCCGCGATGGCCGGGCGCCGGGCCGCGCCCGTCCGCCACAGCGCGTACAGCCGCCGTACCGGCATCGGATCGAGCGGCACCTCCACCACCCCGGCCGGCAGCGGCCCCCGCCCGAGCCGGGGGATGAGCGCGACCCCGAGCCCGGCCGCGACCAGGGCCACGAGCGTGGGATTCTCGTCGGCCTGGTGGACGATGTCCGGCTCGTGCCCGGCCGCGCGCAGCGTGCGCAGCAGCCAGTCGTGGCAGACCCGCCCCGGCGGCTGGCAGATCCACCGCTCGCCGCCCAGCTCCTCACGCCGTACGGCGGTCCGCCCGGCGAAGGGGTGCCCCTCGGGGACGAGCAGGTCGCACAGGTCGTCGCCGATGACCGCCTGCTCCAGGCCCGGCGGGGCGGGCAGCGGGGCGACGTCCCAGTCGTGGGCGACGGCGAGGTCGACGGCGCCCTTCGCCACCAGGTCGACGGACAGGTGCGGGTCGACCTCCGAGAGCCTCGCGTCCAGGGCGGGATGCCGGCGGCCGAGCTCCGCCAGCACACCCGGCATCAGCCCGCGCGCCGCCGAGGCGAACGCGGCGACGGTCAGCCGCCCCGAAGGCCGGCCCCGCCGCTCCTCCAGCTCGGTCTCGGCACGCTCCACGATGGCCAGCAACTCCTGTGCGGCCACCACCAGCCGGCGGGCCTCGTCGGTGAGCCGGACGCCCCGGCCCTCCCGCTCCAGCAGGACCGTCCGGGTCTCCCGCTCCAGCTTGGCGATCTGCTGGGACACCGCGGAGGGCGTGTACCCGAGCGCCAGCGCGGCGGCGCCGACGGTGCCGTGCACGGAGACGGCGTGCAGGGCGCGCAGCCGCTGGAGGTCGAGCACGAGGCTGCCCCTTTTCTGTTTCCGCCTGGTGATTCTGCTGAGCGTTGCTTCATCCCACCATGCAGTAATCATCGCTGGTGCTTCACGGTCGTCGGAGGTGATGCTCACCGCATGCGCCCGACACACTCCGCTCTCGCCGTTCTCGTCGCCGCCGTCTGGGGCGTCAACTTCACGGTCATCGAGATCGGCCTGGACCACTTCCCGCCCCTGCTCTTCTCCGCTCTGCGCTTCCTCGCGGCGGCGCTCCCCGCCGTGTTCCTCGTGGGACGCCCGAAGGTGGCGTGGAAGTGGATCGTGGCGGTCGGACTGGTCCTCGGCGTGGCGAAGTTCGGCCTGCTCTTCGTCGGCATGGACGCGGGCATGCCGGCGGGACTGTCCTCCCTGGTCCTGCAGATACAGGCGGTGTTCACCGCGGCGATCGCCGCCCTGACCCTGGGCGAACGGCCCTCCCGCGTCCGTCTGCTGGGCATGCTGATCGCCCTGGCCGGCATCGTCGTGGCGGCGGTCGACGAGGGCGCCTCCGGCCCGCTCGGCGCGTTCGCCCTGGTGGTCGGGGCGGCGGCGTGCTGGGGCGCGTCGAACGTCCTCACCCGCAAGGCCGCTCCCCCCGACGCGCTGAACTTCATGGTGTGGGTCAGCACGGTCCCGGTCCTGCCCCTGCTGGCCCTTTCCCTCCTCACGGAGGGGCCCACCCGCGACCTGGCGACCCTGCGCGGCCTGGACTGGCAGGGCGGGGGCACCGTCCTCTACGTCGCCTGGGTCACCACGGTCTTCGGCTTCGGCGCGTGGGGCTACCTCCTGCGCCACCACCCGGCCTCCACGGTCGCCCCGTTCTCCCTCCTGGTCCCGGTGTTCGGCATGTCCTCGGCGTGGCTGTTCCTCAACGAGCCGATGAGCCCGCTGCGGTGGTGCGCGGCGGCCCTGCTGGTGGGCGGGGTGGGTCTGGCGTCCGTGCCCCGGTCGTCCCGCGGGCCCGGCCGGCTGCCGCCCGCAGACGACGCCCGGCGCGCCCTTCCGGCCACCGGTTAGGACGCCTCGACCAGCATCCCCGGCGGGCTGATGTGGAACGTGCGGGCGCGCACGCCGAAGCCCGTGTCGCCGTCCAGGTGACTGTCGTCGTCCCAGGTGATCAGGGCGCTCTCCGGGCCGTCGCCGAAGGCCGTCGCGGTGCAGGTGTGGGACCGGTTACCGGGGGCGGCCGAGCTCACCCGCACCGGGTCGCCGAGGGAACCCTGGCTCTCCGAGCAGACCTTGGCCATCACCGTCGGCACCGTGTCGTGGGTGTCCGCGCTCTCCTCGACCCACGCCATCAGGAAGCGCCCGCCCGGCAGCCGGGACAGGGACGGATGGCTCCGGGTGACGCCCCTGGGGTGGCCGGCCGTGATGTCGAAGGTCTCCGTGCCGTCCGGCTGGAAGATGCTCGCCGCGATCGTCGTCTGCGGTTTGCCCAGGTCGCTGGGCTGGATGTGCTCGATGTGCGCGGCGACGAAACGCCCGCTGTCGAGCAGGGTGATCGCGTTGACGCCGGTGAAGCCGCCGACGTTCGGCTGGATCTCCCCGCCCAGCGGATTGCCCTCGAAGTCGAAGAACCGCAGGGTGAGCCGGCCACCGCCGATCGACGAGGGATCCGTCGACCACGCGACGACCACGTTGCCGTTGGTGAGGATCGAGGCGGCGGGCTTCTCGTGGAAGCCCTCGGTGGTGCTGACCGTGAACTCCGGCGTCGCCGGGCTGCCGTCCGCGTGGAACCGCCGCGCGCGGATGCGCCGGTCGGGCCGCCGGCTCGCCCAGGTGACCAGCACACCACCGTCGATCATGAACGCCAGGCATGGCCTGACCTGTGGATCCGCGTCGTCCGTGACCAGCGTCTGCGGACCGGACGGGCGGCCCTCGGTGAACCGCTGGAGCTTCACGGAGGGGCTCGGCCCGGGCGGGTTGAACGGGGTCTCCAGCCAGACGGCGAACTGGCCGCTGATCCCGGCGGACAGCACGGACGGCCACAGCGGCCGCACCCCGGGCCCGTCCGCGGGCTGCGTGCTGACCGCGAACTCGTCCCCGAGCTTGTCGCCGTCGTCCCCCAGGAACCGGCCCTTGATGACGAAGTCGCTCTCGTCCGACCACAGCTCCAGGAACTCGGCGCCGAACAGGGCGTCGACGGCGGGCTGGTGCTGGTCGCCGGACTTGGTGGTGTTGACGGGGAAGTCAGCCATGGCTGCTCTTTCGAATGAGGGCGAGGGGAAGTCAGAGCGCTGCGACCGGCCGAGTCCTTGGGAAAAGCGTGTCACGCCCGCGGGGCGGCTGCATCCGGAGCGGCACGGACCGCCCGGACACGCCGCTGCCCCGCCCAGGGCCGGCGGGGCAGCGGTCGGGTGGGGAGCCGGGTCAGCGGGTGTGTTCGGTGAACCTCCGGGCCGTCTCGGCCAGGACCTCCTGGCCGTCCCGGGCCCACAGGACGTCGTTGAACAGCTCCACCTCGATGGCACCGGTGTACCCGGCCGCCTCCACGTGGCCCTGCCACTCCCGCATGTCGATCGACCCGTCGCCGATCTGGCCGCGGCCGGTGAGGACGCCCTGCGGGAGGGGCGTCGTCCAGTCGGCGAGCTGGAAGGTGTGGATGCGCCCGCCCGCACCCGCCCGGGCGATCTGCGCGGGCGCGGTGTCGTCCCACCAGATGTGGTACGTGTCGACCGTGACGCCGACCTGCCGCGCCGGGAAACGTTCGGCGAGGTCCAGGGCCTGGGCCAGGGTCGACACCACGCAGCGGTCCGAGGCGAACATGGGGTGCAGCGGCTCGATCGCCAGGCGGACACCGTGCCGCTCCGCGTACGGGCCGAGGTCCGCCAGGGCGTCCGCGATGCGCTCACGGGCGGCGTGCAGGTCCTTGGAGCCCGCGGGGAGCCCGCCCGAGACCAGGACCAGCGTGTCCGTGCCCAGCGTCGCCGCCTCGTCGATCGCGCGGCGGTTGTCGGCCAGCGCCTCGGCACGCTCCGACGGATCGATCGCCGTGAGGAAGCCGCCCCGGCACAGCGTCGTCACCGTCAGCCCCGCGTCCCGCACCAGCTTGGCCGTGGCCTCCAGGCCGTACTCCTGCACCGGCTCGCGCCAGAGCCCCACGTTGCGCACGCCCAAGCGGGCGCAGCCGTCGGCCAGTTCCGGCAGCGACAGCTGTTTCACCGTCATCTGGTTGATGGAGAAGCGTTCCAGGGATCCGCTCACCGGTTCACCCCGTACACGCTCAGCAGCGTCCTCATCCGTTCCTCCGCGAGCTTCGGGTCGGGGAACAGGCCCAGCCCGTCGGCCAGTTCGTACGCCGTCGCGAAGTGCGGCAGCGAGCGGGCCGACTGCAGACCGCCGACCATCGTGAAGTGCGGCTGGTGGCCCGCGAGCCAGGCCAGGAAGACCACGCCGGTCTTGTAGAAGCGGGTCGGGGCCTGGAAGAGGTGCCGGGAGAGCCCGACCGTGGGGTCCAGCAGGGCACGGAAGCCCCGCGCGTCACCCGTGTCCAGGACCCGGACCGCCTCGGCGGCCAGCGGGCCCAGCGGGTCGAAGATGCCGAGCAGCGCATGGCTGAAGCCCTGCTCGTCGCCCGCGATCAGCTCCGGGTAGTGGAAGTCGTCGCCCGTGTAGCAGCGCACGCCCTTCGGGAGCCGGCGGCGGATGTCGATCTCGCGCCGGGCGTCCAGCAGGGAGACCTTGATGCCGTCGACCTTGTCCGGGTGGGCGGCGATCACCTCCAGGAAGGTGTCCGTGGCCGCGTCCAGGTCGGACGAGCCCCAGTAGCCCTCGAGAGCCGGGTCGAACATCGGGCCCAGCCAGTGCAGGATCACCGGCTCGGCGGCCTGGCGCAGCAGGTGGCCGTAGACCTCCAGGTAGTCCTCGGGGCCGGAGGCCGCCGCCGCGAGCGCCCGGGACGCCATCAGGATGGCCTGTGCGCCGGAGGCCTCCACGAGGGCGAGCTGCTCCTCGTAGGCGGCGCGGACCTCGGCGAGGGTCGCCGGGCCGGTCAGCTGGTCGGTGCCGGCGCCGCAGGCGATCAGACCGCTGACGGCCTTGGCCTCGGCGGCGCTGCGGCGGATCAGCTCGGCCGCGCCCGCCCAGTCCAGGCCCATGCCGCGCTGGGCGGTGTCCATGGCCTCGGCGACGCCCAGCCCGTGCGACCACAGGTGGCGGCGGAAGGCGAGGGTCAGGTCCCAGTCGACCGCGGCGGGCGAGTCGGGGGAGACGTCCGCGAACGGGTCGGCGACGACGTGCGCAGCCGAGAAGACCGTGCGGGAGGCGAGGGGCGTGCCGGGGGGCACGGCCAGGGGCTCGGTGCGGGGCTCGTAGGTCCGCAACGCGCCGTCGGCACCGGGGAGTCGGATCGTCACAGCGAGATCTCCGGGACGTCGAGGCGGCGGCCCTCGGCCGAGGACCTCAGGCCCAGCTCGGCGAGCTGCACTCCGCGGGCACCGGCCAGCAGGTCCCAGTGGTAGGGGGCGTCGGCGTAGACGTGCTTGAGGAACAGCTCCCACTGGGCCTTGAAGCCGTTGTCGAACTCGGTGTTGTCCGGGACCTCCTGCCACTGGTCGCGGAAGACCTCCGTGGCGGGGATGTCCGGGTTCCAGACCGGCTTGGGGGTGGCGCTGCGGTGCTGGACGCGGCAGTTGCGCAGCCCCGCGACGGCGGAGCCCTCGGTGCCGTCCACCTGGAACTCCACCAGCTCGTCACGGTTGACGCGCACGGCCCAGGAGGAGTTGATCTGGGCGATCGCGCCGCCCTCCAGCTCGAAGATGCCGTACGCGGCGTCGTCGGCGGTGGCGTCGTAGGGCTTGCCGTTCTCGTCCCAGCGCTGCGGGATGTGGGTGGTGGCGATGGCCTGGACGGTCTTCACGCGGCCGAACAGCTCGTGCAGCACGTACTCCCAGTGCGGGAACATGTCGACGACGATGCCGCCGCCGTCCTCGGCGCGGTAGTTCCAGGACGGGCGCTGGGCAGCCTGCCAGTCGCCCTCGAAGACCCAGTAGCCGAACTCGCCGCGCACGGACAGGATCCGGCCGAAGAAGCCGCCGTCGATCAGGCGCTTCAGCTTCAGCAGGCCCGGCAGGAACAGCTTGTCCTGGACGACGCCGTGCTTGACGCCGGCCTCGTCGGCCAGCCGGGCGAGCGCCAGGGCGCCGTCGAGGCCGGTGGCGGTCGGCTTCTCGGTGTAGACGTGCTTGCCGGCCGCGATGGCCTTCTTCAGGGCCTCCTCGCGGGCGGAGGTGACCTGCGCGTCGAAGTAGAGGTCGACCGTCTCGTCGGCGAGGACCGCGTCCAGGTCCGTCGAGACGTGCTCCAGCCCGTGCCGCTCGGCCAGGGCCTTCAGCGCGTGCTCCCGGCGGCCGACCAGGATCGGCTCGGGCCACAGCACGGTGCCGTCGCCGAGGTCGAGACCGCCCTGCTCGCGGAGGGCGAGGATGGAGCGGACCAGGTGCTGGCGGTAGCCCATGCGCCCGGTCACGCCGTTCATGGCGATACGCACCGTCTTGCGTGTCACGTCATTCCCTTCGTACGCGGTCGTCGCGCCGCGTACGCCCCACCTTTCACAGGCGGCCCGCTGAGGGGCCCTCGACTGGTGAGCGTTGCAGCAAGCGCTTTCTATACAGGAAGAAGCTAGCCTCTGAACCGCGGTCCGGACAAGACCGTGACCAGGACGAGTTGTTCGAGGGGGCGAACAACACGGGGTCGGGGGCTTAAGGTCTGCTCGGAACCATGGCCAGGGGTTCGCCGGGACAGGGGCGGACGACCTGCTGTTCCGCCCGGAACCATGACCGGTGGTCCAGGTGTGTACGAGGGCGAGACGAGATGCGCGACCGGAGGACGACGAGATGACGGTGACCCTGGCGGACGTGGCGGCCCGCGCCCAGGTCTCACCCGCGACGGTGTCGCGCGTGCTGAACGGGAACTACCCCGTGGCCGCGTCCACCCGCGAGCGGGTGCTGAAGGCCGTGGACGAGCTGGACTACGTGCTCAACGGGCCCGCCAGCGCCCTGGCCGCCGCCACCTCCGACCTGGTCGGGATCCTGGTGAACGACATCGCCGACCCGTTCTTCGGCATCATGGCGAGCGCGATCCAGGCCGAGATCGGCGGGCCCGGCGGCCGTGCGGGCGGGGAGAGGCTGGCGGTGGTCTGCAACACGGGGGGCTCGCCGGAGCGGGAGCTGACGTACCTCACGCTGCTGCAACGGCAGCGGGCCGCGGCCGTGGTGCTGACCGGCGGGGCGATCGAGGACGCGGCACACCAGGCGGCCATGGACGCGAAGGTGCGCAAGCTGACCGAGGCCGGGACCCGGGTCGTGCTGTGCGGACGGCCGCCGGCGCCGGACGCCGGGGCGATCGCGCTGACCTTCGACAACCGTGGCGGCGGGCAGGAGCTGACCGAGCACCTCATCGGGCTCGGGCACCGGCGGCTCGGTTACATCGCGGGCCCCGAGGAGCGGACCACCACGCGCCACCGGCTGGAGGGCCACCGGGCCGCGCTGGCCGCGCACGGCATCGAGGAGGACCCGCGGTGGACGGTGCACGGACGCTACGACCGGCGGTCCGGTTACGAGGCGACACTGGAGCTGATGCGGCGTGATCCGTCCCTGACGGCGGTCGTCGCGGCGAACGACTCCGTCGCCCTGGGCGCGTGCGCCGCGCTGCGGGACTCGGGCCTGCGGATCCCCGAGGACGTGTCGGTGGCGGGCTTCGACGACCTGCCGTTCAGCATCGACGCGGTGCCCTCGCTGACGACGGTACGGCTGCCGCTGGCAGAGGCCGGCGCCCGCGCGGGCCGGATCGCGATGGGACGCGAGGAGGCACCGCCCGGGGGAATCGCCTCGGTGCGGGGGGAGTTGATGGTGCGGGGGTCCTCGGGGGCGCCGCGGGCTTCCTAGGCCCTGGGGGCGTCGCTGTCCCTGCCTTGCCGGGGGCTGCCGCCCCCCGGACCCCCGCCTCGGCCCGCCCTCAGCCCCCGGACGGGCTGGATCGTGGCTGACCGGCGCGTCAGTGGACGACGTCGAAGACGTTCTTCTGGAGCCCGTTGGCGTAGGCCTCGTGCTCGACGAGCCGCAGCTTCTGGGCGTCCTTGTCCGTCGCGCTGAACAGCCGCTTGCCCGCGCCGAGCAGGAGCGGGAAGACGAGCAGGTGGTAGCGGTCGATCAGCCCGGCGTCCGAGAGGGCCTGGTTGAGGGAGGCGCTGCCGTGGACGATGATCGGGCCGCCTTCGGTCTCCTTCAGGGCGGCGACCTCGTCGAGCGAGCGCAGGATCGTCGTCTCGCCCCAGTCGGACACGAGGTTCTCCTCGGCCAGGGTGGTGGAGACGACGTACTTCGGCATCACCTTGTAGTCGGCGAATTCCTCCATGCCGGGCCACACCGCACTGAACGCCTCGTAGCTGGTGCGGCCCATCATCATCGCCGTGGCCTCCTTCTGCTCCCGCCCCTTGATCTCGAACGCCTCGGGGAGGAACTCGGTGTGCTTGAAGGTCCAGCCGGAGTTCCGGTAGCCGGGCTCGCCGCCCGGGGCCTCGACGACACCGTCGAGCGAGATGAAAGCCGTGCTGATCAACGTACGCATCCTGGGTTCCTCTACGTCTCGTGCGTCTCGTGCCGGATTCTCTTCTTCTGACTGCGGACCGCGGAGAAAGTCATCGGCCCCCTCCCGTCCGGATCCTCTCGTGGCCGGCCCCGGATGTCGCGGACGGCTAGGCTCGGCTCCCAGATATCTCTGACTCAGTCAAACATCGGGGGTACGGCGTCATGACCGTCCAGGACATCCGCTCCTTCAACCGCTTCTACACGAACGTCATCGGCGCCCTCGACTACGGCCGCCGGCTCTACGCTCCCTACACCCTCACCGAGTCCCGCGTGCTCTACGAGCTGGCCCACGCGCCCCGTACGGACGCCGCCGACCTGCGGACCCAGCTGCACCTGGACGCCGGGTACCTGACCCGCATCCTGAACAAGTTCGAGGAGGACGGCCTCGTCGCGCGCGGCCCGTCCGAGACGGACCCGCGCCGCCGCCGCATCACGCTCACCGCGTCCGGCCGGGAGGCCGCCGCGCTGCTCGACGAGCGGGCGCGGCAGTCGGTCGGCGCGATGCTGGACACCGTCCGGTCCGAGGACCGGCCCCGGCTGGCGCAGGCCCTGCGGACCGTCCGGACGATCCTGGGCGACAGCCGGGCCCCACGCCCCGAGGATGTCGTGCTGCGCGACCCGGCCCCCGGCGACCTCGGCTGGATCGTGCAGCGCAACGCCGCGCTGTACGCCGCCGAGTACGGCTTCGACGCCGACTACGAGGCGCTCGTGGTGAGGATCGTCGCCGACTACGCCGAGGACCACGACCCGCGCCGGGAGCGGACCTGGATCGCCGAGCTGGACGGCCGCCCGGTCGGGTGCGTGATGTGCGTGGGCGACGACGCGCCCGGCACCGCGCGCCTGCGGCTCTTGCTCGTCGAACCCGACGCCCGCGGCCTCGGCATCGGCGACCGCCTGGTCGGGGCGCTCGTCGACTTCGCGCGCGAGGCCGGCTACCGCGAGGTCGTCCTGTGGACCAACGACATCCTCGGCGCGGCCCGCCGCATCTACCAGCGCCATGGGTTCGTCCTGGTCGCGGAGAATCCGCACCGCGCGTTCGGCCAGGACCTGACCGGCCAGGACTGGCGGCTGGATCTTCACGCAACACAGGAGTGACGGAGGGGAGTCGGAGGCGGGGGTGCCGGGTAGGGTCCGTCCACATGAAGCTGGCGTTCTCCACCCTAGGTGTCCCCGGCCTGCCCCTGCCCGACGTCCTGCGGCTCGCGACCGCCCACGGCTATCACGGCGTGGAGCTGCGCACCCACCCCGAGGAACCGGTCCACACCGGCCTCGGCCCCGCCGAACGGGCTGACGTCGCGGCCGAGTTCAAGGGAGCGGGCGTAGAGCTCCTGAGCCTGGCGGGCTACGCACGGGTCGCCGCGCCGGGCGACGACGAGCCCGTCCTGGCCGAGATCCGCGCCCTCGTCGACCTGGCCCACGACCTGGGAGCCCCGTACGTCCGGGTCTTCCCCGGCGGCGACCTCGACGTCCAGAGCCCGGAGGAGGCCGACGCGACGGCCGCCCGCCGCCTGGGCACGGCCGCCGAACACGCCAACGACCTGGGCGTACGGATCCTCCTCGAAACCCACGACTCGCACCGCACCGCCGCCGACGCGATGCGGATCCTCGGCCTCGTCGGCCACCGCCAGGTCGGCGCCCTCTGGGACGTGATGCACACCTGGCTCGGCGGCGAACAGCCCTCCGAGACCTACGCGGCGCTCTCCCCCCACCTCGGCTACGTCCAGGTCAAGGACATCGCCTCCGTCGAGGACACCACCCCCCTGCCCCTCGGCCAGGGCGTCCTCCCGCTGGCCGAATGCGTCGAGGTCCTCTCCCGCCACAACTGGGACGGCTGGCTGTGCTGGGAGTACGAGAAGCGCTGGTACGAGAACGCGACCCCGCTGCCCGACATCCTCGACGCGGGCCGTGAGCACCTGAGCCGGTTGCTGAACGAGTCGGCGTGAGCCGCCCGGCCGTCGGGAGGTGTGTCTCCCGACGGCCGGAACCGGGCCGCCCTAGCCCTTGATGTGCCCGTCCTTGACGGCGCTGACGAACGCGGTCCAGCCGCTCCGCGAGAAGACCAGGGCGGGGCCATGGGCGGCCTTGCTGTCCCGCACGGGGACGTGGGGGTGGCCGGGGGCGACTTCGAGGCACTCGGCTTGACTGCCGCCGCTGTAGCTGGACTTGACCCACTCGGTCTGCTCACTGCTCATCATGCGCGTGATCCTCCGCTGCCGCCCTGACGAGGGCCAGTGACTCCTGCTGCGACAACGCGTCGCTCAGAGCCAGAGCGTAAGCGGTCTGACAGGCACTCACCAGAGCCGGATCGTCCATCAGACGGCCGGTCTCGAACGCGTCGACGTATGCCATCGGAGCGGAATCCGCAAAGCTCATCAGGGTGAGCAGGCTCTCCATGAGTGGATGCGCGCCGACACGGTAGGGAACGACGTGCAGCCGAACACGTCGCGCTGCGGCCAAGTCCGCGATCTTGTGCAGCTGCTCGGCCATGACCTTCGGGCCGCCCACGGCGCGTCGCAGTACGGCTTCGTCGAGAAGCGTCCAGATCACCGGAGCCGAAGGTCCGTCAAGGATGCGGGCACGCTCTGTTCGAATGACAACTTGCCTGTCAAGTTCCTGCTCTGTGGTGGTGGGGCGGTAAGCCGCGAACACCGCCCGGGCGTAGTCGGGTGTCTGGAGCAGGCCGGGGACCAGCGCGAGCGCGAATTGCTGGATCAGTGTGGCCTGTCGCTCCAGTTCGGCGGCGGCGGCGAAACGGGGATCGTACGTGTTCTCCAGGTCCTCCAACCACCGCGCGAAGAACCCGTCCGTCCCCAGCGCGCGGTCGATCCGCCGCGCGTCATCCGGCTTGGGGAGGCGTCGGCCGGCCTCGAAATGGCTGATCAGCGTGGGCGAGCACACCACCTGCTCGCCCAGTTCCTCCTGGGTGAGACGGGCGGCGGTCCGCCTCAGCCGCATCTCCTCCCCGTACTTCTGACGCGGCGTTCGAAGCATGCGGCGTTCGTCCATCGGCCCACTCCTCTTCTTGACAAGCGCGATGTCAAGCTCCACCCCCTGGCAGCGTAGCGAGCGCCGCCCCACTCTGTGAGTGATCCGCAACAGAACGCAGTCACCGCAGGTGAGAAGGCAGGCAGACAGACGTGGTAGACCTCATCGCCCGGCTCCTGGACCCGTTTCTCCGCTTCCTCTTCCCGCCCCGGGGGAGGCGACGGCGATCGGCGGCACCGCCCCCGCGCCCGTACGCGTGCCCGGCGGTGTGCTGCCGTCCGGACGAGCGTCCGCTCCGGGGCGAGGACAACCGGCTGGTACGCCCCTACGTGAGGGCGGAGGCGGGCGCATGACCGGCGGGGCGGGCGAAGACGCGTCGGTCGGGAGGCTGTTGCCCTGGGCTCGTGCCGACGGCAGGCCCTGCTACCTCGTGGGCGACGGAACCGGCTACGTCTCACGGCTGGCCGACGAGATCGAGGACGTGCAGATCGGCATGGCGGACGCTCTGCTCGGGCACGCCGCCGAACTCCTCGCGGAGCGCCGGGTGACCAGCGCGGAACTGCACTACTTGGCCCGGCGGCTCAGCGAGTCCCTGCGGGACGTCATGAGGATCGCGGAGAGCAGAGGGGCACGGCTCGCCCGTCCGCCCCGGCCATGACGGGGGGCGGGGTCAGCGCTGCTCGGTGCGGCGGGCGTACGCCCGGGCCGCTCGGGCGCGGTCGCCGCAGCGGGTGGAGCACCAGTGGCGGCGGCCGTGGCGGAGCAGGAAGCGATTGCAGGGCGGGGACCCGCAGGCGGTCAGGCGCTCGGCCTCCGGTGAGGTGAGCAGGTCGGCCGCGTCGGCGGCGAGAGTCGCCAGCGCCAGGTCGACGATCGCGGTCGTGGGGTGGGGGGCGGTGCGGTAGGGGCCCGTCTTGTCGTCCCACCGCAGCAGCGGGGCCGTCGGGACCCTGGTCATCGCGTCGTTGACCGCCGCCACGGCCGCCGGCAGCGCGGGCACCCCGTCGGTCCGGGCGGCGAACAGCGATCTGATCTGCTCGCGCAGCGACCGCAGCTGGGCCGCGCACATCTCCCGCATGCCGGCGTCGACCGGCGCGAGACCACGCAGGGTCAGCCACTGGTTCGCCTGGGCCGGGGTGCCGATGAGGTCGAGCGTGCGCCCTCCGGGCAGGGCCACGGCGCTGTTGGCGAGGGCCAGGGAGAGGTGCTCCTCCTCGCCCTGCGCGGGCGGCGGGGCGGGCTGGTCGGTCACGGACTCCTCCATGTTTCTCATGTTAAGGCTTGCCCGTATCCGTGAGAAGCGGCTACGTTCTTCTCACGGTTCGATCGCGTCTATCCGTGAGGTGCCTCATGTCTTCTCTTCCCGTGACGGCCGGCTTCCCCGTCCGCGTCCTCGGCGGCCCCACCGCCCACTTCGTCTACGGCGGTCTGCGCTTCCTGACCGACCCGACCTTCGACGCCCCCGGTGACTACGGCCGGCCCGGCCGCCCGCAGCTGACGAAGACCGCGCCCGCCGCCTCCGCCCCCGCCGACCTCGGCCCCGTCGACGTCGTCCTGCTCTCGCACGACGAGCACCCCGACAACCTCGACACCTCCGGCCGTGCCCTGCTCGCCGGCATACCCCTCACCCTGACCACCCCCGGCGGCGGCGAGCGCCTGCGCGAGAGCCTCGGGGACAAGGTCAGGGGCCTGGCCGACTGGGAGTCCGTCGAACTGGACCGGCCCGGCGGCGGCACGGTCACCGTGACCGGCGTCCCGGCCCTGCACGGTCCCGGCCCCCGCGAGCAGGTCGAGCCGTACAGCGGGCAGGTCGTCGGCTTCGTCCTGACCGGCGAGGGCCTGCCCACCGTCTACGTCAGCGGTGACAACGCCTCACTGGAGGCGGTCCGCGAGATCGCCGGCCGCTTCGGCCCGGTCGACACCGCCGTGCTGTTCGCCGGCGCTCCCCGCATCCCCGTCCTCTTCGACAACCAGGTCCTCGTCCTGGACAGCGCGATGGCCGCCGAGGCCGCGCGGATCCTCGGCGCCCGACGGGTGGTCCCCGTCCACTACGACAGCTGGGCGCACTTCACCGAAGGGGGCGACGAGCTGGCGGCCGCCTTCACCGCCGCCGGGCTCGCCGACCGCCTGGACTGGGGGAAGGGCGCCTGACCTGCCGTCACTTGCGCCAGAACAGGTGATGCACCACCCCGCTCGGGCTCGGCACCACATCGCAGTGGAAGCGGTCGAACAGTTCCTCGGGGGACTCCCACAGCCGTGAGCCGGACCCGAGCACCACGTCGGGGGAGACCGCCACGTGCAGCGTGTCGACCAGGCCGGCGTCCAGGAACTGCCGGACGGTCGTCGCCCCGCCGCCGAGCCGTACGTCCTTGCCCCCGGCCGCCTTGCGCGCCTGGGCGAGGACCTCGGCCGGGTCTCCGCCGACGAAGTGGAACGTGGTGTCGGAGAGGGTGAACGAGGGGCGCTCGTGGTGGGTCATCACGAACACCGGCGTGTGGAACGGCGGCTCCTCGCCCCACCAGCCCTGCCACTCGTGGTCCTGCCAGGGGCCGCGATGGGGGCTGAACTTGTTGCGGCCCATGATCTCGGCGCCGATGCCGTGGTGGAAGTCGCGCACCAGGTAGTCGTCCAGGCCGCGGCTCCCGCCCGGGTCGGTGCGGTTGGGCCAGCTCGCCGTGGCGCCGGCCCACGCGAACATCGTGGCGGGATCGGCGTGCCCGAACGGCCTCTCCAGGCTCTGGCCCTCACCGGCACCGAAGCCGTCACTCGAGACGTTGAAGTTCTGTACGCGCAGCAGCTGGGACACGTCGCTCCTCCTGTGGTCGATACGAGGAAGACCGCCCGGTCCGTCGTAACTCATCGGTCCGGGCCCGGCGTATCGGAAGACCCCGCATCAGACGGCCTCGTGTTGCAAGGCCTCGTAACGCAAGGCCTCGTGTCGCAGCGCCTCGTGTCGCAAGACCCCGTCGCGGAACCGGCCGCGGAGACCACCGTGGAAGCCGCCGTGACACCGCCGCGGGGCGCCGTGACACGGAGCTCCTTCCTCCAGCCTGAACTGCCGCGGAGCCTCCCGCGACATCACGATCCGGTTGCGACGTGCCGCCGGGGTCTTGCCTTACCGGCGTGTAATCGATTCCATCCACCCGTCGATGTAATCGATTCCACGAGCACGCGCCCCGTGCTCCCACGACTGATCCACAAGGAGGTGGAGCGGCGGTGGCCAGCATCAAGGACGTCGCTGCCGAGGCCGGCGTCTCCGTCGCGACGGTCTCGCGCGTCCTGAACGACCACCCGTCGGTCAGCGCCGACGCACGCACCCGCGTGCTGGCCGCCGTCGAGGCCCTGGGCTACCGCCCGAACGCCGTCGCCCGTTCCCTGCGCACCGACCAGACCCACACCCTCGGCCTGGTCATCAGCGACGTGATGAACCCGTACTTCACCGAGCTGGCCCGCTCCGTCGAGGAGGAGGCCCGCGCGCTCGGCTAC
The DNA here is from genome assembly GCF_042733745.1 of Streptomyces sp. NPDC059696. Taxonomy (NCBI): domain Bacteria; kingdom Bacillati; phylum Actinomycetota; class Actinomycetes; order Kitasatosporales; family Streptomycetaceae; genus Streptomyces; species Streptomyces sp. NPDC059696. Next base: position 52,861 of record NZ_JBHWFG010000009.1, on the reverse strand, counting down.
AGCGTCATCATCGGCAACGCCGACGAGCGGCCCGACCTCCAGGACCACCACGTACGCACCCTCCTGGACCGCCGTATCGACGGTCTGCTCGTCTCACCCACGGACGGCGGCTCGCCGCTGATGCTGGACGCCGCGCGGGCCGGGACACCCATGGTGTTCGTCGACCGGTGGATCCCGGGCGTGGACGTACCGGTGGTGCGGGCGGACGGTCAGGCGGCCGTACGGGACCTCGTGGCGCATCTGTACGGGCTCGGGCACCGCCGGCTCGCCATCATCGCGGGCCCGGCGGCCACCACGACCGGCCAGGAACGCGTCGAGGCCTTCCGGGAGGCGCTCGGCGCCCACGGGCTCGAACTGCCCGACGCCTACACAGGGCAGGGCGACTTCCAGGCCGAGAGCGGCCGGCTGGTCACCGAGCGGTTCCTCGACCTGGCCGAGCCGCCCGAGGTCGTCTTCGCCGCCGACAACCTGATGGCGCTCGGCGCGCTGGACGCCGTACGCGCGCGTGGCCTGCGGGTCCCCGACGACCTCGCGCTGGCCGCGTTCGACGACATCCGGTGGTTCGTGCACACCGATCCGCCGATCACCGCGATCGCCCAGCCCACGGGCGAGCTGGGCCGGGCCGCCGTACGGGCCCTGGTCGACCGCATCGAGGGGCGGCCCGGTGAGTCCGTCACCCTCCCCGCCCGGCTCGTCGTACGCCGCTCGTGCGGCGAGAACCCCACCCCAGTGCAAAGGAGCACGACGTGAGCAACGCGGACGAGTTGCTGCGCATCGAGGGCATACGCAAGACCTTCCCGGGCGTGGTCGCGCTGGACGGCGTCGACTTCGATCTGCGCCGGGGCGAGGTGCACGTGCTGCTCGGTGAGAACGGCGCCGGCAAGAGCACCCTCATCAAGATGCTCTCCGGCGCCTACACCCCCGACGCCGGGCGGATCCTGGTCGGCGGCGAGGAGACCCGCATCCAGGGTGCGCAGGACTCCGAGCGGCTCGGCATCGCCACGATCTACCAGGAGTTCAACCTGGTCCCGGATCTGACCGTCGCCGAGAACATCTTCCTGGGGCGCCAGCCGCGCCGGTTCGGGATGATCGACCGGAAGCGGATGGAGGCCGACGCCGAGGTCCTGCTGAAGCGGGTCGGCGTGGACGTGTCGCCCCGCGCCCGCGTCCGCGAACTCGGCATCGCCCGCCTGCAGATGGTCGAGATCGCCAAGGCGCTCAGCCTGGACGCCCGTGTGCTGATCATGGACGAGCCGACCGCCGTGCTCACCTCCGAGGAGGTCGACAAGCTCTTCGCGATCGTGCGCACGCTGCGCGAGGACGGCGTCGGGATCGTCTTCATCACCCACCACCTGGAGGAGATCGCCGCCCTCGGCGACCGGGTGACGGTCATCCGGGACGGGAAGAGCGTCGGCCGGGTCCCCGCCTCCACCCCCGAGGACGAGCTCGTCCGCCTCATGGTCGGGCGCTCCATCGAGCAGCAGTACCCGCGTGAACGCGCGGACCGCGGCGCCGCGTTGCTCACCGTCGAGGGACTCACCCGGGACGGCGTCTTCCACGACGTCGGCTTCGAGGTGCGCGCCGGTGAGGTCGTCGGCATCGCGGGACTCGTCGGAGCCGGCCGCACCGAGGTCGTACGGGCGGTCTTCGGGGCCGACTCCTACGACAAGGGCACCGTGAAGGTCTCCGGCGCCCCGATCGCCAAGTCCGACGTCAACGCGGCCATGACCGCGGGCATCGGGCTCGTCCCCGAGGACCGCAAGGGCCAGGGCCTGGTGCTGGACGCGTCGGTCGAGGAGAACCTCGGCCTGGTGACGCTGCGGTCGGCCACGCGCGGCGGGCTCGTCGACCTCAAGGGGCAGCGCGAGGCGGCCGGGCGGATCGCCAAACAGCTCGGCGTGCGGATGGCCGGCCTCGGCCAGCACGTGCGCACCCTCTCCGGCGGCAACCAGCAGAAGGTCGTCATCGGCAAGTGGCTGCTCGCCGACACCAAGGTGCTGATCCTCGACGAGCCGACCCGCGGCATCGACGTGGGCGCCAAGGTGGAGATCTACCAGCTGATCAACGAACTCACCGCCGCCGGCGCGGCCGTCCTGATGATCTCCAGCGACCTCCCCGAGGTGCTCGGCATGAGCGACCGGGTGCTGGTGATGGCCCAGGGCCGGATCGCCGGTGAACTCTCCGCCGACGAGGCGACCCAGGACGCCGTGATGGCCCTCGCCGTCAGCACCCCCACGACCCCGCACACGACCACGACCGGAACGGAGGCCTCCCGTGGCCGCTGAGACGCTCAAGAGCACGACGGGCGCGGGTGGCGCCTCCGGGGGCCTGCGCCGCCTCCTGCTCGACAACGGGGCGCTGACCGCGCTCATCGTCCTCGTCATCGCGATGTCGGCGCTGTCCGGCGACTTCCTGACGACGGACAACCTCCTCAACGTCGGTGTGCAGGCGGCCGTGACGGCCATCCTCGCCTTCGGCGTGACCTTCGTGATCGTCTCCGCGGGCATCGACCTGTCGGTCGGCTCGGTCGCCGCGCTGTCCGCCACGGTCCTCGCCTGGAGCGCCACCTCGGCGGGCGTCCCGGTCCTCCTCGCCGTGCTGCTCGCCCTCGCCACGGGCATCGTCTGCGGCCTGGTCAACGGCATCCTTATCTCCTACGGCAAGCTGCCGCCGTTCATCGCCACCCTCGCCATGCTGTCCGTGGCGCGCGGCCTGTCCCTCGTCATCTCCGAGGGCTCCCCGATCGCCTTCCCCGACGCGGTCTCCCACCTCGGCGACACCCTCGGCGGCTGGCTGCCCGTGCCGGTCCTGGTGATGATCGTGATGGGCCTGATCGCGGCCTTCGTGCTGGGCCGGACCTACATCGGCCGCTCCATGTACGCGATCGGCGGCAACGAGGAGGCCGCGCGGCTGTCCGGCCTGCGCGTGAAGCGGCAGAAGCTCGCCATCTACGCCTTCTCCGGCGTCTTCGCCGCCGTCGCCGGTGTCGTGCTCGCCGCCCGGCTCTCCTCCGCGCAGCCCCAGGCCGCCGACGGCTACGAGCTGGACGCGATCGCCGCCGTCGTCATCGGCGGCGCCTCCCTCGCGGGCGGTACGGGCAAGGCGTCCGGCACGCTGATCGGCGCCCTGATCCTCGCGGTGCTGCGCAACGGGCTGAACCTGCTGAACGTCTCGGCGTTCTGGCAGCAGGTCGTCATCGGTGTGGTCATCGCGCTGGCGGTGCTGTTCGACACGCTGCGGCGCAAGGCGGGCGCGACCCCGGTGGCGGCCGGTGCCGGCGGCCCCAAGGGCAGGCAGGCGGCGACGTACGGGCTCGCGGCCGTCGTCACCGTCGCGATCGTCGGCGCCACGTCCTTCCTGCACAACGGCTCCTCCTCCTCGGACAAGCCGACGATGGGCCTGTCGCTGTCCACCCTCAACAACCCGTTCTTCGTGCAGATCCGGGCGGGTGCCCAGGCCGAGGCGAAGAGGCTGGGCGTCGACCTGACCGTCACCGACGCCCAGAACGACGCCTCCCAGCAGGCCAACCAGCTGCAGAACTTCACCAGTTCCGGCCTGGGCGCGATCGTCGTCAACCCGGTGGACTCGGACGCGGCGAGCAACTCCGTGCAGGCCGCCGACAAGGCCGGCATCCCGGTCGTCGCCGTCGACCGGACCGTCAACAAGGCGGCGGTGGACACCCTGGTCGCCTCCGACAACGTGGCCGGCGGTGAACTCGCGGCGAAGTCCCTCGCCGACAAGCTGGGTGGCAAGGGCAAGATCGTGATCCTCCAGGGCCAGGCCGGCACCTCCGCGGCCCGGGAGCGGGCGCAGGGCTTCGCGAACGGCCTCAAGGCCTACCCGGGCATCCGGGTCGTCGCCCAGCAGCCGGCCGACTTCGACCGCACCAAGGGCCTCGACGTCATGTCGAACCTGCTCCAGGCGCACCCGGACGTCCGGGGCGTCATCGCGGCCAACGACGAGATGGCCCTCGGCGCGATCAAGGCGCTGGGGTCCAAGGCCGGCACGTCGGTCTCGGTCGTGGGCTTCGACGGCACGCCTGACGGGCTGAAGGCGGTCGAGGGCGGCACGCTGTACGCGTCGGTGGCGCAGCAGCCCTCCCAGCTGGGGAAGATCGCCGTGGACAACGCCCTGAAGGCGCTCCGGGGCAAGAAGGTCCAGGAGACGGTGAAGGTGCCGGTGAAGGTGGTCACGAAGGAGAACGTGGCCGGCTTCAGCGGCTGACATCGGGGAACGGCGGGCGGCCGCACGGCGTGTGCGGACCGCCCGCCCATGTCACTCACGTGGGGAGACGACTCATGTACGACTACGACCTCCTGGTCGTGGGGTCGGCCAACGCCGACCTGGTGATCTCAGTGGAGCGCCGGCCCGGGGCCGGCGAGACCGTGCTCGGCTCCGACCTGGCCGTCCACCCGGGCGGCAAGGGCGCGAACCAGGCGGTCGCCGCCGCCCGGCTCGGCGCCCGCACGGCACTGCTGGCCCGGGTCGGTGACGACGCGCACGGCAGGCTGCTGCTGGAGTCGCAGCGCGCGGCGGGCGTCGACACGGTCGGCGTCCTGGTGGGCGGTGCGCCGACCGGCGTCGCGCTGATCACGGTCGACCCGTCGGGGGACAACAGCATCGTCGTCTCGCCCGGCGCCAACAGCCGTCTCACGCCCGAGGACGTCAGGGCCGCCGGGTGCCTCTTCCAGGGGTCCCGGGTGGTGTCGGCGCAGTTGGAGATCCCGCTGGAGACGGTGGTGGAGGCCGTACGGAACCTGGCTCCCGGGAGCCGTTTCGTGCTGAACCCCTCACCGCCGCGCCCCCTTCCGCGGGAGGTGCTGGCGGCGTGCGACCCGCTGATCGTGAACGAGCACGAGGCGAAGGTGATCCTGGGCGACTCCGCCGTGGGGGACAGCCCCGAGGACTGGGCGCGGATCCTGCTCGCCAAGGGCCCGAGGTCGGTGGTGGTGACGCTGGGCGGCCAGGGCGCGCTGGTGGCGTCGTCGGAGGGTGTCTCACGGGTGCCCGCCGTGGCGGTGGACGCGGTGGACACGACCGGAGCGGGCGATTCCTTCACCGCCGCGCTGGCCTGGCGGCTGGGCGCGGGCGCATCGCTGGCGCAGGCGGCGGCCTACGCGGCCCGGGTGGGTGCGGCGACCGTCACGAGGAAGGGCGCGCAGGCGTCCTTCCCGACGGCGGCGGAGGTTCCCGCACCGTGAAGAGGGCCGGGATACTCAACCGGCACCTCGCCGGTGCGCTGGCCGAACTCGGCCACGGCGACGGGGTGCTGGTGTGCGACGCGGGCATGCCCATCCCCGACGGCCCCCGGGTGGTGGACCTGGCCTTCCGGGCGGGGGTGCCGGCGTTCGCGGAGGTGCTCGACGGGCTGCTGGCCGAGCTGGTGATCGAGGGTGCCACGGCGGCGCGGGAGCTGCGGGAGGCCAACCCGGAGACGTCGGCGCTGCTGGAGGGGCTGTTCCCCGGCTTGTCCCTCGTGTCGCACGAGCGGCTCAAGGAACTGTCGGCGGGGGCCCGCCTGGTGGTGCGCACGGGCGAGGCCCGGCCGTACGCGAACGTCCTGCTGCGGTGCGGCGTCTTCTTCTGACCGGCTGCGGAAGGTCCTCTATGCAGACTCTGACCGGCTGCGGGAGGTCCTCTATACAGCCTCTGACCGCTGCGGGAGGTGCCTCCATACGGCTTCTGACCGGCTGCGGAAGGTGCCTCTCTACGGGCTTCTGACCGGCTGCGGAAGGTGCCTCTATACGGTTCCTGGCCGGCTCCGGGAGGTGCCTCCGAGCAGCCGGAACGGCTGGTGGACGGCCCCGGAACGGTTTCGAGGGGGCCCGGTCCGTCGACCGGGCCCCCTCGGCTTTTCCCCTCCCACCAGAACCCCCGCGATCCCCCCGGATCCCCCTCCAGAAGTCCTGACGCCTAGTACGACTGCCGTGGGGCGGGAAGGGTTGCACGGCGGAGTAAGAAATTCCTGCGAGTCTCTTGGGGAACTCGCCCGCGCCACAGCGGCGTACGCTGAACGCTATGGTGCTTCTTCGTCCCAGAAGCGGGCATATGGGACAGGAATCGTCAGGTGATCCGAGCCTTCCTGTGTTCGTCGACGCCTCGGGTCGGCGTGCGCGGTATCTGCGGCGCACGGGCTACGGGCTGGCCGCCGGTGCTGCCACGTACATGACGGTCCTGGGGCTGAGCCTGATGGGAGCGACGCCCTTCGCGCCGGGAGCCATCCTGCCCGGCGACATCGCGGCGCCCACCGCACCGGGACCTCACACCCCCGGCCGGACACCCCCGGCGCCCGGCGAGCCCCCGGCGTCGGGCTTCTCGGAACCCGGCGGCCCGAGCAACCTGCTCATTCCGCAGTTCAGCGAGCCCGGCCCTCCCGCCGCTTCACCCCTGGTACCGGGGGACCCACCCGTCGCCCCCTCGGCACCTCCTGACACACCGGAACCGCAAGCACCAACGCCTCCACCTGCCCAGCCAGTTCCCGGTGATGCCGCCGCTCCTGCCGACCCCGCGCCGGGCACGGGCACCGCGCCCGCCCCGCCTCCGCCCTCTCCGCCGACCACGGCCCCACCGGCACCCGAGCCCCCGGTGCAGACGCCGCCACCGGCACCGGCACCCGAGCCCACAGGGCCGGCGGCCGGCTCCTCGACGCCGTCCGGTGGCACACCCCCGCCCTCCGGCCCATCGGTGGCCGAGGCCCCCTGATGCGGCGGCGCCCCGACCGGTCGCCCGGCCCCTCACCGAGGTCACCCGGTCCGCGACGGACGCGAGCGCCCTTGTCGTCGCGGCATCGGTTCCGCGTGGTCGTTCCCGTGGTCCTGCTGGCCTTCGTCGCCTCGGTCCTCCTGGTCGAGGGGTACACCACGCGGGGCTTCGCAGGGGACCAGGAAGGGCGCGGCGGGCGCCCCTCGACCGGCGTCCCCCGCAGGGTCACCGACGGGGGCCCGGTCGTCGACACCACCGGCGATCACCTGCGGACCTTTCGCACACCGGCCAAAACGATCGTCCTGACCTTCGACGACGGCCCCGACCCCACCTGGACACCCCGCATACGGGCCGTGCTCGACCACTACGGCACGCCCGGCACCTTCTTCGTCACCGGTCAACAGGTCGTCAGACACCCGGACGTGCTGCGCGGTGTGATCCGTTCCGGCCACGAAGTCGGTGTGCACACCTTCTCCCACCCGGACCTCACCACCCAGTCGGCGAGCGCCGTCGACCGTGAGCTGGCGCTGACGCAACTCGCCCTCGCCGGGGCCGCGGGCATCAACACGTCGCTGATGCGGATGCCCTACTCCTCGACGACCTCCGCCCTCGACGCGCCGGCCTGGTCCATGACCCGGCGTCTGGGCGCGAAGGGCTATGTCCTGGCGTTCATCGACCAGGACACCAACGACTGGCGGCGCCCGGGCGCCCGGGCGATCGCCGACGCGGCCACGCCCGACGTGCCGGGCAGGGGCGCGGTCGTCCTCCTGCACGACGCGGGGGGAGACAGATCACAGACCGTCGAGGCGCTCAAGACCTTGATCCCCCGGCTGAAGGCCCAGGGTTATCGCTTCACCACCCTCGCCGATCTCGTGGGCACCGACAGTCTCACCAGCCCCGTCGGAACAGGGGAAGGGTGGCAGGGCCGCATCTTCGTGGCCGCTGTCACCGTGTCGGGGGCGGCGGTCTCCGCCGTCAGCCTGCTGCTGTTGGTGGTCGGTTCGCTCGTCCTCGCACGGTGTGTGCTCCTGCTCGCCCTGGCCGGCCACCACGCCCGTCGGTACCGGCGCCCGCACAGCGGCCCGCACCGAGCCGTCACCCGGCCCGTCAGCGTCGTCATCCCCGCCTACGACGAGGCGTTGTGCATCCCCAAGACACTCCGGTCGCTCGCGGCGAGCGACCACTGCGTCGAGATCATCGTCGTGGACGACGGTTCCCACGACGGCACCGCCGACCTCGCGCAGTCCCTCGCCCTCGCGAACGTCACCGTCGTCCGGCAGTCCAACGGCGGCAAACCCTCCGCCCTCAACACCGGTGTCCTGCGGGCCTCGCACGACATCGTCGTCATGCTGGACGCCGACACCGTCTTCGCCCCCTCCACCGTCGGCCGCCTGGTCCAGCCGTTCGCCGACCCCCGGGTCGGCGCCGTCGCGGGCAACGCCAAGGTCGGCAACCACCGGCGTCTGCTCGGCAGGTGGCAGCACATCGAGTACGTCATGGGCTTCAACCTCGACCGCCGTGTGTACGACCTGCTGCACTGCCTGCCCACCATCCCCGGTGCCGTGGGGGCGTTCCGCGTCCAGGCCCTGCGGGACGCCGGGATGATGAGCGCGGACACCCTCGCCGAGGACACCGACATCACCATGGCCCTGCACCGGGCGGGGTGGGAGATCCGCTACGCCCCGGACGCACTCGCCTGGACCGAGGCACCGGCCTCGCTGCGGCAACTGTGGCGCCAGCGCTACCGATGGAGTTACGGCACGATGCAGGCGGCGTGGAAGCACCGGCACGCGCTCGTCGAGCGAGGCACCGCGGGGCGCTTCGGCCGCCTCGGTCTGCCCTTGCTGGCCGTCTTCCAGATCTTCATCCCGCTGCTCGCCCCGCTGATCGACATCCTGGCCCTGTACGGCCTGGTGTTCGGAAACCCGCTCACCACGGTCCTGGCCTGGAGCGGCGTGCTGGCTGTCCAGGCGATGTGTGCCGCGTACGCCTTCCACCTCGACGGCGAGCGGCTCCGGCCCCTGTGGGCGCTCCCTCTCCAACAGGTCGTCTACCGCCAGGTGATGTACCTGGTCCTTGTCCAGGCCTGCCTGACCGCGATCAACGGCTACCGGCTGCCCTGGCAACGGCTCAAGCGCAGCGGAGACGTGATGCTGCCGCCCCAGCCCTCCACCCGCCGGACGTGAACAGCGCGGCGAAGTCAGCGCACGGTGGCCGGGGCGGTCGCCGCGATGCGTGCGACGGACTCCCTGACCGCATCCAGCGCCGTTGCCCGTTCCTGCTCGCTCATACGGGCCGGTCCGTACGTGATGACCGGATCGATGATCTCGAAGCCGACGAACTCCAGCATGCCGCGGTGGATGTGGAACAGGAAGTCGTCCATCGGGCCGAAGGCGCCGCCGGGCCGGAACGACTCGTCGGAGCCACCGGTCGTGAACAGCAGCATCGCGCGCTTCCCGGCGAGGGCCGCCTCACCGAAGAGCCCGTGGGCGCCGCCGAAGACCCCGCCCATCACGAAGACCCGGTCCACCCAGCCCTTGAGCACGGCGGGCAGCGAGAACCACCACAGAGGGAACGACAGCACGAGCAGATCGGAGGCGAGCAGCCGGTCGAGATGGTCCCGGACGGCAGCGTCCAGCGTCCCCTGCTCGACCGCGCGCAGCTGCTCGGCCTGCGGCTTGAAGGGGCCGTCCACCGGCCCGAACTCCTCACGGGCGAGGACCGGGGCCCAGCCCTCGGCGTAGAGGTCGAGGACGTCGACCCGGTACCCGGCCCCGGCAAGGGCTTCGGCAGCGGTGGTCATCTGGGCGGAGCTGAACGACAGGGGCTCGGGATGGGCGTGCACGATCAGGGCTGTGGGCACGGCAGCGGAGGTCGACATGAGGAAATCATATCGACGTATCGCGATGCGTCAATGCGTTCGGGTCTGCCGGCCCTCAGACCGTGGTGCCGATCGCCTGTGCCAAGCGAGTCAGCCGTTCCTCGTCGCGTCGGTAGTGGGTCCACTTGCCGATCCGGGTGGGCCGGACGAGCCCTGCCCGTTCGAGTGTGCTCATGTAGCTGGAGACCGTGGACTGCGCGAGACCCGCCTTCGCCTGGATGTGCGTGACACACACCCCGACCGTCCGCCGGTCCGCGATCGGCTCGTACGCGCCGAAGTGCGCCTCGGGGTCCTTCAGCCACTGCATGATCTGCAGCCGGGCGGGGTTGCCGAGAGCCTTGAACACCTCGATCAGCTCGCCCGGTTCGAGTTCCGCCGTCGCGGCCATGCGCCACCCTCCCTGCCGAGAACCGACACACCACGATATCTCGATGCACACAGCGCCCTTCGGCCCGGCTCCCTCACCGCCGCAGGCTGTAGCTCACCATCGACGCCCCCACCACCGAGCCGAACGCCGGCAGCAGGAACTGCGCGAAGGCCTCCCAGCCCCAGACGATCCCCGCGCACGCCGCCGTGATGTTGATGGCCAGGGACATGATCCACAGGGCGACGCTCTGGGCCTGGGGTGACATCGTTCCTCGTCGTCATTCGGGGCTGGAGGGAAAGGGAATGGGAGGAGTGCTAATCACCCCGGAGTGGAACTGAGAAGGCGCTGGAATTCCGGTGCGGAGACGCGGTGCGGCGGGGGAGGGGCGGGTGCGGTCCCGGGCGGCACGGAATACCCCGGCACCACGGTCGCGTGGGGCCCGGAGGGCGCCGGAGCGACCACCAGCAGAGCCAACGCGCCGACGGCGCACAGCCCGGCGAGAAACGTGCCCGCGCGGCGGGTGCGCCCGGGGGTGCTCGGGCCTGGGGGACGCATCGGCATCACGGTCGCTCCGGAATCGAGTCCGCCCCCATTTCTCGGACTCCTGAATTCTTCCACGGGAAGGAATCGCAAAAGGGACGACCGGGATGCTTGAACGGTAAAGCTTCGGGCCCTCTTGTGAATGCGCCGTGAAAGCTGAACCCCGGTGCGCATACTGATCGGTCGCTTTACGGGTGGAGCACCGGTGTTCCGCCCCCGCCGCACTGTCGTACCCGGGCGGTACCGTCGGATCATGACCGATCAGGCGGGGGCCGCCCAGACGGGCGAGCGGCGACTGGCCACGCTGGAAGGCGTACTGGAACGCATCACGTACTCCAACGAGGAGAACGGCTACACGGTCGCCCGGGTCGACACCGGCAGAGGCGCCGGCGACCTGCTCACCGTCGTCGGTGCCCTGCTCGGCGCACAGGTCGGCGAGTCCCTGCGCATGGAGGGCCGCTGGGGCTCCCACCCGCAGTACGGCAAGCAGTTCCACGTCGAGAACTACACGACCGTCCTGCCCGCCACCGTCCAGGGCATCCGCCGCTACCTCGGCTCCGGTCTGGTCAAGGGCATCGGCCCGGTCTTCGCCGACCGCATCACCCAGCACTTCGGCATCGACACCCTCCAGATCATCGAGGAGGAGCCCAAGCGCCTCATCGAGGTCCCCGGCCTCGGCCCCAAGCGGACGAAGAAGATCGCCGACGCCTGGGAGGAGCAGAAGGCCATCAAGGAGGTCATGCTCTTCCTCCAGACCGTCGAGGTGTCCACCTCCATCGCCGTGCGCATCTACAAGAAGTACGGCGACGCCTCCATCTCGGTCGTGAAGAACCAGCCCTACCGGCTCGCCTCCGACGTCTGGGGCATCGGCTTCCTCACCGCCGACAAGATCGCCCGGTCCGTCGGCATCCCGCACGACAGCCCCGAGCGCGTCAAGGCGGGCCTGCAGTACGCCCTGTCCCAGTCCACCGACCAGGGCCACTGCTTCCTCCCGGAAGAGCAGCTGATCAAGGACGCGGTGAAGCTCCTCCAGGTCGACACGGGCCTGGTCATCGAGTGCCTGGCGGAACTGGCCGAACCCCCCGAGGACGGCGAGGACCCCGGCGTCGTACGGGAGAAGGTGCCCGGCCCCGACGGCGGGGAGCCGGTCACCGCGATCTACCTCGTCCCCTTCCACCGCGCCGAACTGTCCCTCTCCGCCCAGCTGCTGCGCCTCCTGCGCACGGAGGAGGACCGCATGCCGGGCTTCCGGACCGTGTCCTGGGACAAGGCGCTGACCTGGCTGAAGGGGCGTACGGGCACCGAGCTGGCCCCCGAGCAGGAGGCCGCCGTCAAGCTGGCGCTGACCGAGAAGGTCGCCGTCCTCACCGGCGGCCCGGGCTGTGGCAAGTCCTTCACGGTCCGCTCGATCGTGGAGCTGGCCCGCGCCAGGAAGGCCAGGGTCGTGCTCGCCGCCCCGACCGGCCGGGCCGCCAAGCGCCTGTCCGAGCTCACCGGCGCCGAGGCCTCCACCGTCCACCGCCTGCTGGAGCTCAAGCCCGGCGGCGACGCGGCCTACGACCGGGACCGCCCGCTGGACGCCGACCTGGTCGTGGTCGACGAGGCGTCCATGCTCGACCTGCTCCTCGCCAACAAGCTGGTCAAGGCCGTCCCGCCGGGGGCGCACCTGCTGTTCGTCGGGGACGTCGACCAGCTGCCCAGCGTCGGCGCGGGGGAGGTGCTGCGCGACCTCCTGGCCGACGGCGGCCCGATCCCGGCGGTCCGGCTCACCCGGGTCTTCCGGCAGGCACAGCAGTCCGGTGTGGTGACCAACGCGCACCGGATCAACGCGGGCCACCACCCGGTCACGGACGGCATGAAGGACTTCTTCCTGTTCGTCGAGGACGACACCGAGGAGGCCGGCCGGCTCACCGTCGACGTGGCCGCCCGCCGCATTCCGGCCAAGTTCGGCCTGGACCCCCGCCGTGACGTCCAGGTCCTCGCCCCGATGCACCGCGGCCCGGCCGGCGCCGGCGCCCTCAACGGCCTGCTCCAGCAGGCCGTCACCCCGGGCCGCCCCGACCTGCCCGAGAAGAGATTCGGCGGACGGGTGTTCCGTGTCGGCGACAAGGTCACCCAGATTCGCAACAATTACGAGAAGGGGAGGAACGGTGTCTTCAACGGCACCGTCGGCGTGGTCACCTCGCTCGACCTGGTCGACCAGCGCCTGACGGTGCTCACCGACGAGGACGAGGAGGTGTCGTACGAGTTCGACGAGCTCGACGAGCTGGCCCACGCCTACGCCGTGACGATCCACCGCTCCCAGGGCAGTGAGTACCCGGCCGTCGTCATCCCGGTCACCACGGGCGCCTGGATGATGCTCCAGCGCAACCTGCTCTACACGGCCGTCACCCGGGCCAAGCAGCTGGTCGTCCTGGTCGGTTCGCGCAAGGCGATCGGCCAGGCGGTGCGCACCGTTTCGGCGGGCCGGCGGTGCACGGCACTCGACTTCCGGCTCGGTTCAGCAAAAAATGATCGATCAAATGAGTCGTGAAGGTCACAAGCCACTTCCGGAAGGGGAGCGCAGGGGGCAGGATGAGCAAGTTGACGGCACTCAGTGCCGTCAATAGGCCCGATGGTCGACCCCGAGTGCACTCTCCTGAGCCAAGTGGGGGATGGTAGAGACAGTCAGGGCAACCTCGAAGATGAGGCACAACGTCGGTGAGGGAAGACGTGAGCGACAACTCTGTAGTACTGCGGTACGGCGACGGCGAGTACACCTACCCGGTGATCGACAGCACCGTCGGTGACAAGGGCTTCGACATCGGAAAGCTCCGCGCCCAGACCGGTCTGGTGACGCTGGACAGCGGGTACGGCAACACCGCCGCGTACAAATCCGGCATCACCTACCTGGACGGTGAGGCGGGCATCCTGCGCTACCGCGGGTACCCGATCGAGCAGCTGGCCGAGCGCTCCACCTTCCTGGAGGTCGCCTACCTGCTGATCAACGGCGAGCTGCCGACCGTCGACGAGCTCTCGGCGTTCAAGAACGAGATCACGCAGCACACCCTGCTGCACGAGGACGTCAAGAACTTCTACAAGGGCTTCCCGCGCGACGCCCACCCGATGGCCATGCTGTCCTCGGTCGTCTCGGCGCTGTCCACGTTCTACCAGGACAGCCACAACCCGTTCGACGAGCGCCAGCGCAACCTCTCGACGATCCGTCTGCTCGCCAAGCTCCCGACGATCGCCGCGTACGCGTACAAGAAGTCGATCGGTCACCCGTTCGTCTACCCGCGCAACGACCTCGGCTACGTGGAGAACTTCCTGCGCATGACCTTCTCGGTCCCGGCGCAGGAGTACGAGCTGGACCCGACCGTGGTCTCCGCGCTCGACAAGCTGCTGATCCTGCACGCGGACCACGAGCAGAACTGCTCGACCTCCACGGTCCGCCTGGTCGGCTCCTCGCAGGCGAACATGTTCGCCTCGATCTCCGCCGGCATCAACGCCCTGTGGGGCCCGCTGCACGGCGGCGCCAACCAGTCCGTGCTGGAGATGCTGGAGGGCATCCGCGACTCCGGCGGCGACGTCGACACCTTCATCCGCAAGGTGAAGAACAAGGAGGACGGCGTCCGCCTGATGGGCTTCGGCCACCGGGTCTACAAGAACTTCGACCCGCGCGCCAAGATCATCAAGGCCGCCGCGCACGACGTGCTGTCCGCCCTCGGCAAGTCCGACGAGCTGCTGGACATCGCGCTGAAGCTGGAGGAGCACGCGCTCTCCGACGACTACTTCGTCTCGCGCAGCCTCTACCCGAACGTCGACTTCTACACGGGCCTGATCTACCGGGCCATGGGCTTCCCGACCGAGATGTTCACGGTCCTGTTCGCCCTCGGCCGGCTGCCGGGCTGGATCGCCCAGTGGCACGAGATGATCAAGGAGCCGGGCTCCCGCATCGGCCGCCCGCGCCAGATCTACACGGGTGTGGTCGAGCGCGACTTCGTTCCCGTCGAGGAGCGCTGAGCGCGGCAGTACCAGCGCGTCGGTCCCCGTATCCGCTTGCCGGGTGCGGGGGCTTTTGCGTGGGACTTTGCGTGGGCTTGTGCCGGGGCAGGGCGGCGAGGTGGGACGGGCAGGCGCGGACGGGGCCCTCGCATGCCGCCGGATGATCCCTCACGTGATTTCTTACGCAATGAAGAAGGCGCCCCGGCGTCGGTCCCCCCACGGGCCGACGACCAGGGCGCCTTCCCAGTCCCGGTTCGGATTCCCCCCACGGGATCCGGCCGGGCGTCTGTGAGGACAGCGCCTGAACCGCTGTTGAGCAGAACGAGCAGAACTCGCCGTACTTCTGTGAGGTGCGATCTGCCGGGACAGCGCACGCCCGGGAGGGCCGCTCAAAGCTTCCCGGCGTACGTGCCCCGGCAACGCTCCCCCAAGCTCTCAACTCCGTTCGAGCAGGGAGGTACCCCCAACTGAGGAAGTCCCCCAAGACATCCCCAGATGCCAGGTGGCGCCCCCCAAGACGCTCCCTGACATCGTCAACTTAGACCGTCGAACCTCTCAGATGGTTACGTTCACATCACTGTGATCTGCGTCTCTTGCATATGTCCTATAGCTGCGCAAGAGCCCGGATGTCCCGTCCGAGACCCAAGCGTAAGGATGATGCGCGAGCCTTGTGAAGAGCTTATGTGAGCCCGGCCCGGGACTCCAGAGGGGCTCAAATCACGTTCGTCATGAACGCCGGTGGAATTCGGGCGACTTCACCGAAATGTCCGCAACCGCAGACTGTTCGTGACGACGAACACCGACGAGAAGGCCATCGCGGCCCCGGCGATCATCGGGTTCAGCAGGCCCGCGGCGGCCAGCGGCAGCGCGGCCACGTTGTAGCCGAAGGCCCACACCAGATTGCCCTTGATCGTGGCCAGGGTCCGGCGGGACAGCCGGATCGCGTCCGCGGCCACCCGCAGATCACCGCGGACCAGGGTCAGATCACCCGCCTCGATCGCCGCGTCCGTGCCGGTGCCCATCGCCAGCCCCAGATCGGACACGGCGAGCGCGGCCGCGTCGTTGACGCCGTCCCCCACCATGGCGACGACCCGCCCCTCGGCCTGCAGGCGCCGCACCGCGGCGACCTTGTCCTCGGGCAGGACCTCGGCCACCACCTCCTCGATCCCCACGGCGGCCGCCACCGTCTCCGCCACCGTCCGGTTGTCCCCGGTCAGCAGCACCGGAGTGAGCCCCAGCGCGCGCAGCTCCCGCACGGCCTCGGCGCTGGTCTCCTTGACCGCGTCCGCCACCGCCAGCACGGCCCGCGCCGTCCCGTCCCAGCCGGCCAGGACCGCCGTGCGCCCGGACCGTTCGGCCTCGTCCCGGGCGCGGGCCAGCTCGGGCGGCACCGCGTCGAAGAGCCGTCCCACGGCGACCTCACGGCCCTCCACGCGCCCGCGTGCGCCCCGCCCGGCGACGTTCTCGAATCCCTCGACGTCCGGCAGCGGCCCCGCGCTCTCCTCGGCGCCCCGCGCGATCGCACGGGCCACGGGGTGCTCCGAGGCGTGCTCGACGGCGCCCGCGAGCCGCAGCACCTCCTTCGCGTCGGTGCCCTCGGCGACGTGGACCTCCTGGAGGGTCATCCGCCCGGTGGTGACCGTGCCGGTCTTGTCCAGCACGACGGTGTCGACCCGGCGGGTGGACTCCAGGACCTCGGGGCCCTTGATGAGGATGCCGAGCTGGGCGCCGCGGCCGGTGCCGACCATCAAGGCGGTCGGGGTGGCCAGGCCCAGCGCGCACGGGCAGGCGACGATCAGGACCGCGACGCCCGCCGTGAACGCGGCGACAGCGTCCCCGGTCAGCCCGAGCCAGGCCCCGGCCGTCGCGACGGCGATCAGCAGGACCACCGGCACGAAGACTCCCGCGACCCGGTCGGCGAGCCGCTGCACCTCGGCCTTGCCGTTCTGCGCGTCCTCCACCAGCCGTGCCATCCGCGCGAGCTGGGTGCCCGCGCCGACCCGGGTGGCCTCGACGACCAGCCGGCCCCCCGCGTTGACCGTGGCGCCGGTGACCGCGTCCCCGGCCGTCACGTCCACCGGCACCGACTCGCCGGTCAGCATCGAGGCGTCCACCGCGGAGGTCCCCTCGACGACGGTGCCGTCGGTGGCGATCTTCTCCCCGGGCCGTACGACGAACCGGTCTCCCACGGCCAGCCGCTGCGCCGGGATGCGCACCTCGCGCCCGTCCCGCAGCACGGCCACGTCCTTGGCGCCCAGTTCCATCAGCGCCCTGAGCGCGGCACCGGCGCGGCGCTTGGAACGGGCCTCCAGCCAGCGTCCCAGCAGGATGAAGGCCGTGACACCGGACGCGACCTCCAGGTAGATGGCGGAGGCGCCGTCACCGCGTGAGACGGCGAACTCGAACGGGTGCCGCATCCCCGGCATGCCCGCGTCGCCGAGGAACAGCGCCCACAGGGACCAGCCGAACGCGGCCAGCGTGCCCAGGGAGACCAGCGTGTCCATGGTGGCGGCGCCGTGCCGGGCGTTCGTCCAGGCCGCCCGGTGGAAGGGGAGTCCACCCCAGACGACGACCGGTGCGGCGAGGGTGAGCGAGAGCCACTGCCAGTTGTCGAACTGCAGCGCCGGGACCATCGCCAGCAGGATCACGGGCAGGGCGAGGGCGGCGGAGACGGTCAGGCGCCGCCGCAGGGCGGAGAGCTCGGGGTCCTCGTCGGCCTCGCCGGTCTCCTCCCGCGGGGGCGCCGGCTCCTCGGCGGTGTAGCCGGTCCTCACCACGGTGGCGATCAGGTCGGCGACCTCGGTCCCCTCGGGGTACGCGATCCGGGCCTTCTCCGTCGCGTAGTTCACCGTGGCCGTCACCCCGGCCATGCGGTTGAGCTTCTTCTCGACGCGGGCCGCGCAGGAGGCGCAGGTCATCCCGCCGATGAGCAGCTCGACCTCGGCGAGGGCCGGCTCGCGGCCGGCCGGTGCCGGGGCGGTGGTGCTGGTCATGTCCTCACTCCAGTGATGCGCGCGCCCGGGAAGCGCGACGGGCCGTACGGGCCGGGGCGGCGGCGTACGGCCCGTACACGGGTACGAGTGCCAGGACCGGCGCGTCTCAGACCTCGCCGGCCGCGGAACGTGGGGGGCTCAGGCCCGGCCGGCCAGTTCGAAGCCGGCCTCGTCGACGGCGGCACGCACCGCCTCGTCGTCGACCGGGGCCGCGGAGACGACGGTGACCTCACCGGACGTGGCGACGGCCGTCACCGAGCTCACGCCGGGGATCCGGGAGATCTCGCCGGACACCGCGCCCTCGCAGTGTCCGCAGCTCATGCCGCTCACCTTGAAGACGGTGGTGACGGGGCCCGTGGTGTCGGTCTGGGCGGTCATGTCGTTACTCCTCGCAGAGGCAGGTGGGGCTCGGGGGCCCGCTGGGGACCCGCACCCTCCACTGTACCCCTAGGGGGTATCGGGACACGACGCCCCCGCCAGCGGTCGCAGATACCTCAGAAGGGCGTCCTTCAGCTCCTGGACGTACGCCTCCCGCTCGGCGCCCTCGTGGGCCAGGATCAGCTCCAGACCGGCCTTGTAGATGCCGACGCACATCTGGGCGGTGCGGGTGACGGCCGGGGCGGACGCGTCGGGCACGAACGGGGCGACGAGCGCCTCGACCCGGGCGACCAGGGTGGTGTGCAGCGCGTCGTGCTCCTCGGCGATACGGCCCGGGATGTCGGGGCCGTGCATCAGCGCGAAGAAGGCCGGGTGGCGGCCGTTGAACTCGATGAACCGGTCGACGGCCCCGGTGATCACTTCCTCCAGCGGGGTCACCGTGGGGTCGATCGGGGTCAGGATCTCGTCGTAGGACTGCCGCATCTCGTGCATGAGCCGGCTGCCCAGCTCGATCGCGATCGCTTCCTTGTTCGGGAAGAACTGGTACAGCGTGCCCGGGGAGACGCCCGCCTCGCGGGCGATGGCGTTGGTGCTGGCGGCCGTGTAGCCGGTCGTGGAGAAGACCGCGGCGGCGGCCTCGAGCAGCTGGGTGATGCGCCGCTCGCCGCGGGCCTGGCGGCGGCGCGGCCGGTCCTCGGCCGTCGCCGTCGTCGTCTCGGTACCGGCTTTCTCGGGCTTCTCGGGCACGCGTTATCCCCAGGTCTGATCACGTGATTGACAAACGCGAGCGGTCACTCGCATTCTGGAGCCAGAAATGCGAGCGATCTCTCGTGTTTGCCGGTTCTTGGCAGCTCCATGCTGTCAGGCTGCGCCTGGACACGGGTCTCGGTGAAGGGGACACCGCACGATGACCGAAGTCAACACACCGCCGCGCGTCCGGGGCTGGACCCGTTTCGTCACCGCCCGGCCCAGACTGTCGCTGCTGGTGGCGCTGGTGCTCACCGCGCTCGCGGTGCTGGCCGGCAGCGGCGTGGCCGACCGGCTCGGTGCCGGTGGCTGGGAGGACCCGTCCGCCGAGTCCACCCGCGCGACCAAGGCCCTGGAGCGCGAGTTCCCCGGCTCCCAGCCCAATCTGCTGCTCCTGCTCGACGCCGGTGACGCCTCGGTCGACGACCCGGCCGTCGCCGCCGAGGCCGAGCGGCTCACCGAGCGGCTGGCGGCCGAGCGGGGCGTCACCGGCATCGGCTCCTACTGGCGGTCCCGCGCCGCGGCCCTGCGCTCACAGGACGGCCACGAGGCGCTGATCGCCGCGCGCCTCACCGGCGACGAGAAGACCGCCGGCGAGACCCTGGAGCGCATCGCACCCCACTACCGCGGCACACACGGCCCGGCGGAGATCACGGTCGGCGGCCCGGTCGCCGTGCGGCACGAGATGCAGACGATCATCCAGGAGGACCTGACCCGGGCCGAGCTCATCGCCCTGCCGATCACGCTCGTCCTGCTGGTGATGGTCTTCGGCAGCGCGGTCGCGGCCCTGCTGCCGCTCGGCATCGGCATCGTCGCCATCCTCGGGACCAACGCGATCCTGCGCGCCCTCACCGAACTGACCGACGTGTCCGTGTTCGCGATCAACCTCACCACGGCCCTCGGCCTCGGCCTCGCCATCGACTACGCCCTGTTCATCGTCCGCCGCTTCCGCGAGGAGCTGTCGACGGGCGCCGCACCCGTGACGGCGATCGGCACCACCCTGCGCACAGCGGGCCGCACCGTGCTGTTCTCCGCCCTCACCGTCGCGGTGTCCCTGGCCGCGATGCTGGTCTTCCCGCAGTACTTCCTGCGCTCCTTCGCCTACGCCGGGATCGCGGTCGTCCTGCTGGCCGCCGCGGCCGCGCTCATCCTGCTCCCGGCCGCGCTGACGCTGCTCGGCCACCGGGTCAACTCCTGGGACCTGCGCCGGGTGTTCCGTCGCGGCCACCGGCCGGAGCAGGCCGGGGAGGAGGACGGTGCCTGGGCACGCACGGCGACGCTCGTGATGCGCCGCGCCCCGGTCTTCGCGCTGGGCACCACCGCCGTCCTCGTCCTGCTGGGGCTGCCCTTCCTGGGCGTGAAGTTCGGCACCGCCGACGACCGACAGCTGCCCTCGGCGTCCGAGTCCCACGTCGTGCAGCAGCACATCCGGGAGGGCTTCGCGGGAAGCCCCGGCGGCGGTCTAGAAGTGCTCGCCGAGGGCCCTGCGACCGAGGCCCAGTACGGCGCCTACAAGGAGCGGATCGCCCGGCTGCCCGACGCGCTGCGCGTGGACGGGCCACTGGTGAAGGGCGACTCCGCGTACTTCACGGTGCTGCCGAGGGGCGAGGCGGTCGGCGATCCGGCGCAGCGTCTCGTCGGTGAACTGCGCGCCGTGGACGCCCCCTTCCACACCGAGGTGACCGGCACGGCGGCCGTGCTGGTCGACTCCAAGCACGCCATCGGGGAGCGTCTGCCCCTCGCGGCCGTCTTCATCGCGATCGTCACCCTGCTCCTGGTCTTCCTCCTCACCGGAAGCGTGCTGATACCGCTCCAGGCGGTCGTGCTGAACGCGCTCAGCCTGACGGCCATGTTCGGCGCGGTCGTCTGGGTCTTCCAGGACGGCCACCTGTCCGGCCTGCTCGGTTTCACCAGCCCGGGCTCCATCGAGACGACCCTGCCGGTCCTGATGTTCTGCGTGGCGTTCGGCCTGTCCATGGACTACGGGGTGTTCCTGCTGTCCCGCATCAAGGAGGAGTACGACCACACCGGCGACCATGAACGGTCCGTGCGGTTCGGCCTGCAGCGCACGGGCGGGCTGATCACCGCGGCGGCGGTCATCCTGGCCGTGGTCATGGTCGCGATCGGCACCTCCCGGGTGACCAACACCAAGATGCTCGGGCTGGGCATCGCCCTGGCGGTCCTGATGGACGCGATGATCGTCCGCAGCCTCCTGGTCCCGGCGGTCATGCGCCTCACGGGCCGCGCCACCTGGTGGGCCCCGGGCCCACTGCGCCGCTTCCACGCCCGCTTCGGCCTGAGCGAGGCGGATCCGGCACCGGCGGGGGACGGGGAACGGGCACCTGCTGCGGACGGGGAACCGATGACGAGCGAGGATCCGTTGAGCGGCGGGGGATCGCCAAAGGGCGGGGAATTGCCAAAGGGCGAGGGATCGCCAAAGGGCGAGGGATCGGCGAACGGCGGTGAACCGGCCCGGGACAAGGTCGGCCCCCGGAGCTGAGTCCCGCCGCCGGGGCCCGCCGCCGGGGCCCGCCGACCCCCGGTCCGTGCGAAGGGCTAGCGTGCCCCTGACGCGACGGACCGAGGCGCGACGCACTGAGGCGCGACGCACTGAGGCGCGAGGGGCCGAGGCGCGACGGGCCGAGGCGTGCACAGCGGTGGGCCCCGGGTCCCCGGGCACGAACGAGAGGCGGGTAGGTCATGCGGGCCGTGGTGTTCGAGCGGTACGGGGAGCCGGCCGAAGTGCGG
This sequence comes from Streptomyces sp. NPDC059696, assembly GCF_042733745.1. Classification (NCBI taxonomy): domain Bacteria; kingdom Bacillati; phylum Actinomycetota; class Actinomycetes; order Kitasatosporales; family Streptomycetaceae; genus Streptomyces; species Streptomyces sp. NPDC059696. The sequence goes on along the minus strand of NZ_JBHWFG010000009.1, from coordinate 31,521 downwards.
GACGTGCCGGATCCCGAGCCCGCTGAGCACGGCGTCGTCGTGCGGGTGGAGGCCACAGGGCTGTGCCGCAGCGACTGGCACGGATGGCAGGGCCACGACCCGGACATCACCCTGCCGCACGTGCCCGGGCACGAACTCGCCGGGGTCGTCGAGGCGGTGGGCGCCCGGGTGACCCGGTGGCGGCCCGGCGACCGGGTCACCGTGCCGTTCATCTGCGCCTGCGGCACGTGCCCGTCCTGCGCGGCGGGAGCCCACCAGGTGTGCGAGCGCCAGACCCAGCCCGGCTTCACCCACTGGGGATCCTTCGCCCAGTACGTGGCGCTGGACCACGCCGACGTCAACCTCGTGGCACTCCCCGGGGAGCTGTCGTACGCGACGGCGGCCTCGCTCGGCTGCCGGTTCGCCACCGCCTACCGGGCGGTGGTGCAGCAGGGCCGGGTCGCGGCGGGGGAGTGGGTGGCGGTCCACGGGTGCGGCGGCGTCGGTCTCTCGGCGGTGATGATCGCGGCGGCGTCGGGCGCGCGGGTGGTGGCCGTCGACGTGTCGGCCGGGGCCCTGGACCTGGCGCGCGGATTCGGGGCGGCGCAGTGCCTGGACGCCACGTCCGTGCCGGACACCGCGGCGGCCGTCCGTGACCTCACCGGCGGCGGCGCCCACCTCTCCCTCGACGCCCTGGGCTCGCCCGGCACCTGCGCCGCCTCGGTGAACGGCCTGCGCCGCCGCGGCCGGCACGTCCAGGTCGGCCTGCTGCCCTCACCGGACGGCACCACACCCGTGCCGATGGCGCGCGCGATCGCCCTCGAGCTCGAACTGCTCGGCAGCCACGGCATGGCCGCACACAGCTACCCGCCGATGCTGGAGCTGGTCCGCGGCGGTGTGCTGCGCCCCGACCTGCTGGTGACGTCGACGATCGCGCTGGACGACGCCCCGGCCGCGCTGGCGGCGATGGGCACGGCACCGGGAGCGGGAGCCACGGTCATCGAGCCCTGGCGCTGACACCCCGGCGGACGACCGTGCCCCACGCGAGGGTGGGGCACGGTACGGGCCGGAAGAGGGGGTCAGTCCGCTCTTCGGCCGCGGTTGCCGGGCCGGGAGGCGACCCAGGCCCGGACCGTGTCGGCGTACCAGTAGGGCTTGCCGCCCTCGACATGGTCGGGCGGGGGCAGCAGCCCGTGTTTGCGGTAGGACCGCACGGTGTCCGGCTGCACCCGGATGTGCGCTGCGATCTCCTTGTAGGACCAGAGTCTCCGGTCGGTCATGACGTGCACCTCCCCGCGCGCACCACGGCGGCGGCCGTGGACGGCCGTCCGGGGGAGCCGGGCGCTGCGCTGGCGATCAACAAGCCTGTGTCCGGTCAACGACGCCCGGTGAGAGGGGGCAGGCCCTGTGGGCCGGGTGTGACGGAAGACCCGCGTACACGCGACATGTGTGACACGGGAGGGGCGTTTGTGACACAGCCGGGGCAAAGGTGCCCGCGGGATCGGCGGCGGGGTGCCTTGACGCCGTGCACGCCGCCGGTGGCGGGCCGTCCGGAGAGGCGGGCCGGGGCGCGGGGCTGAAGACTACGGAACTGTGAGCGCACGAACGCTGCCCCGGCCCCGGCTGCGGCCGCTGGACCGCACACACCGTACAGCGCCAGACGGAAAGCGCTGTCATGATCTGGTCCGAATGTCTGGACAAAACATTGACAGGGCCTCGCGAGGGGGCTAGAAAGCCGGGGAGAGCCGAGCATCGAGGGGACACCGATGACGTACGACCTGATCACCATGGGGCGGATCGGAGTGGACCTGTATCCACTGCAGACCGGCGTCCCGCTGCCGCAGGTCACGTCCTTCGGCAAGTTCCTCGGCGGCTCGGCGACCAACGTCGCGGTCGCGGCGGCCCGTCTGGGGCGGCGGACGGCAGTGATCACCCGCACCGGGGACGACCCCTTCGGCACCTACCTCCACCAGGCGCTGCGGGACTTCGGCGTGGACGACCGCTGGGTCACCCCGGTGCCCGGCCTGCCCACCCCGGTCACCTTCTGCGAGGTCTTCCCGCCGGACGACTTCCCGCTGTACTTCTACCGCCGCCCCAAGGCCCCCGACCTGGAGATCGACGCCCACGAGCTCGACCTCGACGCCATCCGTGACGCCCGGGTCTTCTGGGTCACGGGCACGGGCCTGAGCGAGGAGCCCAGCCGCACGGCGACCCTCGCGGCCCTCGCCCACCGCGCCAAGGCGGGCACGACCGTCTTCGACCTCGACTGGCGCCCGATGTTCTGGGCCGACCCCGACACCGCCCGCCCCTTCTACGCGGAGGCCCTGCGCCACACCACCGTCGCCGTGGGCAACCTCGACGAGGTGGAGGTCGCCACGGGCGTACGCGAACCGCACGCCGCAGCCCGGGCCCTCCTGGACGCGGGCGTCGAACTCGCCGTCGTCAAGCAGGGCCCCAAGGGCGTCCTCGCGGTGAGCAGCGCCGGTGAGAGCGCCGAGGTCCCGCCGTTGCCGGTGCACGTCCTCAACGGCCTCGGCGCCGGAGACGCCTTCGGCGGCTGCCTCGTCCACGGAATGCTGGCCGGGTGGGACCTGGAGAGGACCATGCGGCACGCCAACGCCGCCGGCGCCATCGTCGCCTCCCGCCTGGAGTGCTCCTCCGCGATGCCCACCCCGGACGAGATCGAGGCGGCCGTCACCGCGGGGGCCGTCCAGTGAGCGTGAACATCTCCGACCTCGTCCACCTGCGCAGCCACCGCCCGGAGGCGATCGCCGAGGCCGCCGCCCGCCGCACCCGCCGGCCGCTGCTGAACGGCAACGGCCGCCTGATGGTCGTCGCCGCCGACCACCCGGCCCGCGGCGCCCTCGGGGTCGGCGGCCACAGGCTGGCCATGGCCAACCGCGCGGACCTCCTCGAACGCCTCTGCCTGGCCCTGTCCCGCCCGGGGGTCGACGGCGTCCTCGCGACCGCTGACATCCTCGACGACCTGCTGCTGCTCGGCGCCCTGGACGGCAAGGTCGTCCTCGGCTCGATGAACCGCGGTGGCCTGCAGGGCGCCAGCTTCGAACTCGACGACCGTTTCACCGGCCACCGCCCCGAGGACATCGAGCGCCTCCGCTTCGACGCGGGCAAGCTGCTCCTGCGCATCGACTACGACGACCCGGGCTCCCTCACCACGATGGAGTCCACCGCCCGCGCGATCGACGACATGGCCGCCCGGAGACTCCCCGTCTTCGTCGAGCCGTTCCTCAGCCGCCGCACCCCCGAGGGCAAGCTCGGCAACGACCTCTCCGCCGAGGCCGTCACCAAGTCGATCGCCATCGCCTCGGGTCTGGGCGGCACCTCCGCCTACACGTGGCTGAAGGTGCCGGTCACCGAGAACCCCGACGACATGGCCGAGGTCATGGCGGCCTCCACCCTGCCCGCCGTGCTGCTCGGCGGGGAGGTCGGGGACGACCAGGACGGCGCGTACGAGAAGTGGCGCGGCGCCCTGCACCTGCCCACCGTGCGCGGGCTGGTGGTCGGCCGTTCGCTGCTGTATCCGGCGGACGGCGATGTGGCCGCCGCCGTGGACACCGCCGTCGGACTGCTGTGAGGGCCGCCTCATGACCACCCGCACCGTCACCACGGGCGACAGCACCCACGACCACGCGTTCCATCGCCCGGGCGCGTCCCGGGCCCAGATCGCCTCCGGCGCGGGAGGCCGCTTTGCTTTGGCAGGAGCGAAGAGCGAGCGACAACTCCCCGCCCGCTACGGCCCCGCGCCGGAGGTCTCCCCGACGAGGCGTACGCGGCCTCCCCAGGTGAACGCCCGTCGTCACCGTCGCGTATCCGTGACCACCCAGAGGGAGGGACACCGATGACCCCGACGACGAGACTGACCGTCGCACAGGCGCTCGTGCGCTTCCTGTCGGCCCAGTACACCGAACGCGACGGCGTCCGGCAGCGGCTCATCGGCGCCACCTGGGGCATCTTCGGCCACGGCAACGTCGCCGGCATCGGCCAGGCGCTCCTGGAGCACGCCGAGGAGATGCCCTACCACCAGGGCCGCAACGAGCAGGCCATGGTGCACGCGGCGGTCGGCTACGCACGCCAGTCGAACCGTCTGTCCACCCACGCGGTGACGACGTCCATCGGCCCGGGCGCCACCAACCTCGTCACCGGCGCCGCCCTCGCGACCATCAACCACCTCCCGGTGCTGCTCCTGCCCGGCGACGTCTTCGCGACCCGCCCGGCCGACCCGGTCCTGCAGCAGCTCGAAGTGCCGTACGCGGGCGACGTGTCGGTCAACGACTGTCTGCGCCCGGTGTCGAGATACTTCGACCGGATCACCCGGCCCGAGGTCCTGATCCCGTCCGCGTTGAACGCGATGCGCGTGCTCACCGACCCCGTCGAGACCGGCGCCGTCACCCTCGCCCTGCCCCAGGACGTGCAGGCCGAGGCGCACGACTGGCCCGAGGAGTTCTTCGCCGAGCGCGTCTGGACCGTACGGCGGCCCGGCGCCGACCCGGCCGAACTCGCCGAGGCGGTGCGCACGATCCGGGCGGCACGGCGGCCCCTGGTCGTCGCGGGCGGCGGCATCCACCACAGCCGCGCCGAGGAGGCCCTCGCCGAGTTCGCGCGGACCACCGGCATCCCGGTCGCCTCCACCCAGGCCGGCAAGGGCTCCCTGCGCCACGACCACCCCCAGGACGTCGGCGGCGTCGGCCACACCGGCACCGCCACCGCGGACGAACTCGCCCGCACCGCCGACCTGGTGATCGGCGTCGGCACCCGGTACACCGACTTCACCACCGCCTCCGGCACGCTGTTCGGCAACCCCGGCGTGCGCTTCCTCAACCTCAACATCGCGCCCTTCGACGGTCACAAGCTGGCCGGTCAGCCGCTGGTCGCGGACGCCCGCAGCGGTCTGCAGGAGCTCACCGACGCCCTCCGGGTGCACGCGTACCGGGTCGCCCGCACCTACGCGACCGAGTACACCGAGGACAAGGAGCGCTGGGAGCAGCGCGTCGACGCCTGCTACGAGGTGGACGAACCCGACACCCGCCCGACCCAGCCCCAGGTCCTCGGCGCCCTGGACGAGATCGCCGACGCCTCGGACATCCTGATCAACGCCGCCGGTTCCCTCCCCGGCGACCTGCACAAACTGTGGCGGACCCGGTCGCGCGACCAGTACCACCTGGAGTACGGCTACTCCTGCATGGGCTACGAGATACCGGCCGCCATCGGCGTGCGGATGGCCGCCCCGGACCGGCCCGTGTGGGCGCTGGTCGGCGACGGCACGTACCTGATGATGCCCACGGAGCTGGTGACGGCCGTGCAGGAGGGCATCGCGATCAAGGTCCTGATCATCCAGAACCACGGCTACGCCTCGATCGGCGGTCTGTCGGAGTCGGTGGGCGGCGAGCGGTTCGGCACCGCCTACCGCTTCCCGGCCGAGGACGGCTCGTACACCGGGGCGCCGCTGCCCGTCGACCTCGCCGCCAACGCGGCCAGCCTCGGCATGCGTGTCCTGCGCGCGAAGACCGTCCGGGACCTGCGCGAGGCCCTCGCCGAGGCCCGGGCGGCCGACACTCCCACATGTGTCTACGTCGAGACCCAAACGGCAGACACAGTGTCGGGCGCGCCTCCCGCGCAGGCCTGGTGGGATGTACCCGTGGCCGAGACCGCGACACGGCCGTCCGCGGTCAAGGCACGTGAGCTGTACGAACGGCACGTCTCCACCCGACGCCGCCATCTGTGAAGGAGTTCCCGGCCATGACGAAGATCGTCAACCACTGGATCGGCGGCAAGACCGTCGAAGGCGCCTCGGGCACGCACGGGCCGGTGACCAACCCGGCGACCGGCGAGGTGACGACGAAGGTCGCGTTCGCCTCGGTCGACGAGGTGGACGCGGCGGTCGCCGCAGCCAAGGAGGCCTACCAGACCTGGGGCCAGTCCTCGCTGGCCCAGCGCACCTCGATCCTGTTCAGGTTCCGCGCGCTGCTGGACGCCAACCGGGACGCGATCGCCGAGCTGATCACCGCCGAGCACGGCAAGGTGCACAGCGACGCCCTCGGTGAGGTCGCGCGCGGCCTGGAGATCGTCGAGCTGGCCTGCGGCATCAACGTGCAGCTGAAGGGCGAGCTGTCCACACAGGTCGCCAGCCGTGTCGACGTCTCCTCGATCCGCCAGCCGCTCGGCGTCGTCGCCGGCATCACGCCGTTCAACTTCCCGGCGATGGTGCCGATGTGGATGTTCCCCCTCGCCATCGCGTGCGGCAACACGTTCGTGCTGAAGCCGTCCGAGAAGGACCCCTCGGCCTCGATCAAGATCGCCGAGCTGCTCGCCGAGGCGGGCCTGCCCGACGGTGTCTTCAACGTCGTCCACGGCGACAAGGTGGCCGTCGACCGCCTCCTGGAGCACCCGGACGTCAAGGCCGTCTCCTTCGTCGGCTCGACCCCGATCGCCCGCTACATCCACACCACCGCCTCCGCCAACGGCAAGCGCGTCCAGGCGCTGGGCGGCGCCAAGAACCACATGCTGGTCCTCCCGGACGCCGACCTCGACGCCGCCGCCGACGCGGCGGTGAGCGCCGCTTACGGCTCCGCGGGCGAGCGGTGCATGGCCATCTCCGCGGTCGTGGCGGTCGGCGCGATCGGCGACGAGCTCGTGGAGAAGATCCGCGAGCGCGCCGAGAAGATCAAGATCGGCCCCGGCGACGACCCGGCGTCCGAGATGGGCCCGCTGATCACGAAGGTCCACCGCGACAAGGTGGCCTCCTACGTCGAGGGCGCGGCCGCCGAGGGCTGCGAGGTCGTCCTGGACGGCACGGGCTTCACCGTCGACGGCTTCGAGGACGGCCACTGGATCGGCATCTCGCTGCTCGACAAGGTGCCCACGTCCGCGAAGGCCTACCAGGACGAGATCTTCGGCCCGGTGCTGACCGTGCTGCGCACCGAGACGTACGAGGAGGCCCTGGACCTCATCAACGCCTCGCCGTTCGGCAACGGCACCGCGATCTTCACCCGGGACGGCGGTGCGGCCCGCCGCTTCCAGCTGGAGGTCGAGGCCGGCATGGTCGGCGTGAACGTCCCGATCCCGGTCCCCGTCGGCTACCACAGCTTCGGCGGCTGGAAGGACTCGCTCTTCGGCGACCACCACATCTACGGCAACGACGGCACGCACTTCTACACCCGCGGCAAGGTCGTCACCACCCGCTGGCCGGACCCGGCCGACGCCCCGGCGGGCGTGGACCTGGGCTTCCCGCGCAACCACTGACACCGGGTGCCAGGGGCCGTCCGCATCGCGGACGGCCCCACTTTCTTACGTGCCCGGCCTGCGATTCCCGCAGTCGCCGAATCCGTGCCGCAGAAGCCCTGACGCAACGTTAACGCGCGCGAGATCGCCGATCGACAACGAAATTCGTAGGCAAACAATCATTGACGTGATGGTTTCCGTCGATGTTGCATCCCCCACGTGACCGACACCCTCACCCCTGTCGAGGCCGCCGTCGCGCAGGCGTCGGGCGGCCCCAAGAAGCTGAAGCGCTCCATCGGAGTCGTCGGCGGCACCCTGCTGACCCTGTCCTGCGGACGCCCGCCTCCACCCTGTTCGTGGTGGTCCCCGACCTGTTCGGCACGCTCGGCACCGCCACCGCCCTCACCATCGCCATCGGCTCGCTGCTCTGCGTGGCGGTGGCGTTCTGCTACGCGGAGCTCGGCACGCTCGTCCCCAGCGCCGGCGGCGAGTACGCCATGGTCTCGACGATGGCCGGACGGCTCGCGGGCTGGCTGGTGTTCATCCTCTCCCTGCTGGTCGTGATGATCGTTCCGCCGGTCATCGCGATGGGCACGGCCGACTACCTCGCCCCCCTCGTCCACCTCGACCCGTCCTGGACGGGCGCCTCGGTGATGCTCCTGGCGACCCTGGCCGGTCTGCTCGACCTGCGGGCCAACGCCTGGATCACCGGCGTCTTCCTGGTCCTGGAGGTCATCGCGGCGGCGGTGGTCGCGGTGCTGGGCTTCACGCACGCCGAGCGCGGCGCAGGCAGCCTCGTGTCGATGCGGGTGGCGGGCCCCGACGGCGCCCCGGACACCGTCACGGCCCTCCTGGTGGTCTCCGGCCTCGCGATCGCCCTGTTCGTCACGCAGGGCTTCTCCACGGCGGTCTACCTCTCCGAGGAGCTGGAGAACCCCCGCCGCTCGGTGGCCCGCACGGTCCTGGCCACCCTCGCCCTGTCCACCGTGATCATCCTGGTCCCGGTCGCCGCCATCACCCTGGGTGCCCCGGACCTCGCCGCCCTGACGGGCGGGGACATCAGCACCATGGTCACGGCCTGGTCCGACTCGGCCGTCGGCACGTTCGTCAGCCTCTGCGTGGCCCTCGCGATCATCAATGCGGGCATCGTCATGGTCATCCAGAACTCCCGCGTCCTGTTCGCCTCGGCCCGTGACAAGGCCTGGCCCGGACCGGTCAACACCCTCTTCTCCCGCCTCGGCCGCTTCGGCTCCCCCTGGGTCTCCACCCTCGCCGTCGGCGTCCCCGGCGCGGCCCTGTGCTTCGTGAACCTGGACACCCTGTACGGCGTCACGGGCGTCTCGGTGACGGGCATGTACCTGCTCGTCGCGACCGCCGCCCTGCTGTCCCGCCGGGGCCACCACAAGCACACCCCGGCCTGGCGCATGCCCCTGTGGCCGACGGCCCCCCTCCTCCTGATCGTGGTCCTCCTCTACATCCTGATCCAGCAGGACCCGACGTACCTCCTGTGGACCGGCGGCATCACGGCGGCGGCCACCCTGTACTGGGCCCTCTACCTCCGCCCGCGCAGGGAAACACGCTGGCTGGTGTCGGTGCCGGAGGAGTGAGACCAGCTCGGTGAAGCGCCGCGACCTGCAGGCCCTCAGGGCCGCCGGGAACCGCGCGAACAACCACAAGGCACCCGCCCCCGGCACACAACAGCACCCCCCCCGAGCTCGAAGCCGTACACCACCCGCAGTACGCGAAGAACTCCGTGTACACCCCTGGAAGGCCCCGCACTTCGGCCTCCGGTCGACACCTCACCGACAGCTTCACCCCGTACCGTTGACGCATGGATCTTCGACTGCCCGGCCTGACCGGGCTGCTTCGAAGGCCCCGGAGGCTCCTCGCCGCCGGGGCCGCCGTCGTCGTCCTCGCGGGCGCGGGCACGTGGACCGCCGTCGCGGGCGACGAGCCACCCCCGGTCCACCGCGAGGACCGCACCCTGCCCACCGGCGACGGCATCCGCATCGACACCTCCTTCTTCACCACCGGTGGAGACCGCCGCCGCCCCGCCGTCCTGCTCGGACACGGCTTCGGCGGCAGCAAGAACGACGTACGGCAGCAGGCCCAGGCCCTCGCCCGGGACGGCTACGCGGTCCTGACCTGGTCGGCCCGCGGCTTCGGCGCGTCGAACGGGAAGATCGGCCTGAACGACCCCGAGGGCGAGGTCGCCGACGTCTCGAAGCTCATCGACTGGCTGGCCGAGCAGCCCCAGGTCCAACTCGACAAGAAGGGCGATCCCCGCCTCGGCATGGCCGGTGCCTCCTACGGCGGCGCCATCGCCCTGCTCGCGGCGGGCCACGACGACCGTGTCGACGCCATCGCCCCGGCGATCACCTACTGGAACCTCGCCGACGCCCTCTTCCCGAACGGCGTGTTCAAGAAGCTCTGGGCCGGCATCTTCGTCAACTCCGGCGGCGGCTGCGACATGTTCGAGCCCGCACTGTGCCGGATGTACGAGCGGGTCGCCGAGTCGGGCGAACCGGACGCCGAGGCGCGCAAGCTGCTCGAGGAGCGCTCCCCGTCCGCCGTCGGCAAGAGCATCAAGGTGCCGACCCTGCTGATGCAGGGCCAGACCGACTCCCTCTTCCCGCTCGGCCAGGCCGACCGGGCCGCCGAGGCGATCCGCGCCAACGGCGCCCCCGTCGACGTCGACTGGATCGCCGGTGGCCATGACGGCGGCGACATGGAGACCGGCCGCGTCGAAGGCCGTGTGACGTCCTGGTTCGACCGCTACCTCAAGGACGACAAGAGCGTCGACCCCGGCCCCGCCTTCCGCGTCAGCCGCACCCTCGGCCAGGGCTCCGGCGACGGCGAACCCCGCCTGGCCGGGGTGACGTCGGACCGCTACCCCGGCCTGGAGAGCGGGCAGCGCTCCCTGCCCCTGACCGGCCGCGAGCAGACCTTCGCCAACCCGCCCGGCGCCAGCCCGCCCGGGGTGTCCGCCCTGCCCGGCCTCGGCGGCGCCGGAGGCCTCAGCCGGCTCTCCACGCTCGGCATCGGCATCTCCCTGGACTTCCCCGGCCAGTTCGCCGCGTTCGAGTCCGCGCCGCTGCGCGAGGACCTCCAGATCACCGGCTCGCCCACCGCGACCGTCCACGTGAAGTCCACCGGCGACGACGCCGTCCTCTTCGCGAAGCTCTACGACGTCGGTCCGGGCGGGCGCACCCAGCCGGTCCTGCCCTCACAGCTCGTCACACCCGTCCGGGTCGAGGGCGCCAAGGCCGGCAAGGACGTCACCCTCACCCTCCCGGCGATCGACCACGAGGTCGACGACGGCCACCGGCTGCGTCTGGTCCTCGCCTCGACGGACCTCGGCTACGCCTCCCCGGCCACCCCGGCGACCTACACCGTCTCCCTCGAAGGCGATCTGCAGGTCCCCTCGGCCCTCGGGCAGCGCGACACCCAGGACGGGCTGCCCGCCTGGGTGTGGTGGCTGCCCCTGGCCGGCGCGGGCATCGCGCTCGCGCTGATCCTCACCGGCCGCCGCCGCACGGCCGCGCCCGCCCCGCCGGACCCGGACCTGGCCGAAGTCCCCCTCCAGATCACGGACCTGACCAAGCGGTACGCCAAGTCCGCCGACCGGTACGCCGTCAAGGACCTCTCCTTCCGTGTGGAGCAGGGCCAGGTGCTCGGCCTGCTCGGCCCCAACGGAGCGGGCAAGACCACCACCCTGCGCATGCTGATGGGCCTCATCCGGCCCGACGGCGGCGAGATCCGCGTCTTCGGCCACGCCATCAGCGCGGGTGCCCCGGTCCTCTCCCGCGTCGGCGCCTTCGTCGAGGGCGCCGGATTCCTGCCCCACCTGTCCGGCCGCGAGAACCTGGAGCTGTACTGGCGCGCCACCGGCCGCCCCGCCGAGGACGCGCACCTGGAGGAGGCCCTGGAGATCGCGGGCCTCGGTGACGCTCTCGCCCGCGCGGTGCGCACCTACTCCCAGGGCATGCGCCAGCGCCTGGCCATCGCCCAGGCCATGCTCGGCCTGCCGGACCTGCTCATCCTCGACGAGCCGACCAACGGCCTCGACCCGCCCCAGATCCGCGAGATGCGCGAGGTGATGATCCGCTACGCCGCCGCCGGCCGCACGGTCATCGTCTCCAGCCACCTCCTCGCCGAGGTCGAGCAGACCTGCACCCACCTGGTCGTGATGGACCACGGACAGCTCGTCCAGGCGGGCCCGGTCGCGGACATCGTCGGCTCGGGCGACACGCTCCTGGTGGGTACGGCCACCGCGGTGGACGACCCCGTCGTCGAGAAGGTCGCCGCCCTGCCGGGCGTCGCCTCCGCCGTGCGCGTCGAGGAGGGCCTGCTCGTCCGGCTCGACGCCGACGGCACCCCGCAGCGCCTGGTCGCCGAACTCGTACGGCTCGACGTACCGGTGCGCTCGGTCGGCCCGCACCGCCGCCTGGAGGACGCCTTCCTCACCCTGATCGGAGCCGAAGCATGAGCACGCTCGCCGAGCCGCCCGCCGAGGTCGCCGACGGCTACCGCGCGGGCCGCACCCTGCCCTTGCGCGTCGAGCTGACCCGGCAGCTGAAGCGGCGCCGCACGATGGTGATGGGCGGCGTCCTGCTCGCCCTGCCGGTCATCCTGCTGATCGCCTTCCAGGTCGGCGGTGACCCGGGCGGCAACAACACCCGCGTCAACCTCATGGACACGGCGACCGCCTCCGGGGCCAACTTCGCCGCCGTCAACCTCTTCTCCGCCGCGGGCTTCCTGCTCGTCATCCCGGTCGCCCTGTTCTGCGGGGACACGGTCGCCTCGGAGGCGAGCTGGTCGTCCCTGCGCTATCTGCTCGCGGCCCCCGTGCCCCGGGCCCGGCTGCTGTGGTCCAAGCTGGCGGTCGGACTCACCCTGAGCCTGGCGGCGCTGCTGCTGCTCCCGGTCGTCGCCCTCGCCGTGGGCACGGCCGCCTACGGCTGGGGGCCGCTCGAACTGCCCACCGGCGGCAGCCTGTCCACCGGCACGGCGGTGCAGCGCATGCTGATCGTCGTCGCGTACATCATGGTGTCCCAGCTGGTCACCGCGGCCCTCGCGTTCTGCCTGTCGACCCGTACCGATGCCCCGCTCGGCGCGGTCGGCGGGGCGGTGTTCCTCACCATCATCGGCAGCGTCCTCGACGAGGTGACGGCTCTCGGCGACTGGCGCCACTTCCTGCCCGCGCACTGGCAGTACGCCTGGCTCGACGCGGTCCGGCCGCAGCTGGAGTGGACGGACATGATCCAGGGCGCGTCGGTCTCCGTGACATACGCGCTCGTGCTGTTCGCCCTGGCCTTCCGCGGTTTCGCCCGCAAGGACGTCGTCTCCTAGGCCAAGCCGACGGACAGGTCGACGGAGGATCACCCACCGGTCTCGAAGGGCCGCCCCCGTGGCCGCTTCGAGACGCTTCCGCAACCCCCCGTACCGCACGTTCCGGCCCCCCGCGCCGTCACAGTCGCAAGAAGCCGACGTCAACGGATGCAGGGGGTACGGACGATGGAGCGGTTCCGCACACGAACAGCGCTGCTCGCGCTCACGGCGGCGAGCGGCCTGCTGCTCGCGGCATGCAGCGGGGGCGCCGACACCGGCGAGGGCAGCAAGGCGGCCGACCGCCCCGACTACAGCACGGGCCGGCCCGCCCCCGCCGAGGGCCAGGACACCGACGAACGCCACGACCGCCGGGAGGACCCCGACCACCTCTCCACCTTCGCCCTCGACGTCGACACCGCCTCCTACGACTACGCCCGCCGCGCCCTCGCCGACGGGCGCCTGCCCGACCCGTCGACGGTCCGCCCCGAGGAGTTCGTCAACAGCTTCCGCCAGGACTACGACCGCCCCGACGGCGACGGCTTCTCGGTCACCGTCGACGGTGCCCGCACCGACGACGAGGACTGGTCCCTGATCCGCGTCGGCCTCGCCACCCGCAGCGCGCAACGCACCGGCGAACGCCCGCCCGCCGCCCTCACCTTCGTCATCGACGTCTCGGGCTCCATGGCCGAGCCGGGCCGCCTCGACCTCGCCCAGGAGTCCCTGTCCGTGATGACGGACCGGCTGCGCGACGACGACTCGGTCGCCCTCGTCACCTTCAGCGACGAGGCCGAGACCGTCCTGCCGATGACCCGCCTCGGCGGCCACCGCGACACGATCCAGGACGTCATCTCCGACCTGGACACGAAGGACTCCACCAACCTCGGCGCCGGCGTCGAGACCGGCTACGAGACGGCCGTCGAGGGCCTGCGCGAGGGCGCCACCAACCGGGTCGTCCTCGTCTCCGACGCGCTCGCCAACACCGGCGACACCGACGCCGACAGCATCCTGGAGCGCGTCTCCGGTGAGCGCCGCGAGCACGGCATCACCCTCTTCGGCGTCGGCGTCGGCAGCGACTACGGAGACGCCCTCATGGAGCGGCTCGCCGACAAGGGCGACGGCCACACCGTCTACGTGTCCGACTCCGACGAGGCCCGCAAGGTCTTCTCCCAGCAGCTCCCGCGCAACGTCGACCTCACCGCCCGCGACGCCAAGGCCCAGGTCGCCTTCGACCCCGGGACGGTCGAGGAGTTCCGTCTCGTCGGCTACGACAACCGCCGTGTCGCCGACGAGGACTTCCGCGACGACCGCGTCGACGGCGGCGAGGTCGGCCCCGGCCACACCGTCACCGCCCTGTACGCCGTGCGCACCGCGCCGGGGGCCGAAGGCCACCTCGCCACCGCCACCGTGCGCTGGCTCGACCCCACCACCCGCGACCCGCACGAGGAGGCCGGCGACCTGGAGACCGACGCCCTCGACGACTCCGTCTGGAGCGCGAGCAGCGGCCTGCGGACCACCGCCACGGCCGCCTACTTCGCCGACGCCCTCCGCCACGACCGGTCCCGCCTGCCCGACGCCCCGCGGCTCGGTGAGCTCGCCGGTCATGCACGAGACCTGGCCGACCGCACCGAGAGCGAGGACATCCGCGACCTCGCCGACGCCATCGACACCGCGAACCGCCTGACCGCACACCATTGACCTACGCTTACTTACGGGTAAGTTGACTCCGGAGTAAGAAGGCAGGCGAGTACGGCAGCACTTCAGCCTCATCCGCGACCGGGAGCCGTCATGGGCGTACGCAAGGATCTGCGACGGGCGAAACGACGCACCGACCTGGCGATCCGCACGAAGGCCGACACCGTCACCGACGAGCGGGGCGTCGTCCGCGAGGCCCGCACGGCTCCCCTCGCGGCCCGCCCGACGACCGGCAGCATCGCCGACATCCCCTACACCAACGCGGCCGAAGCCCCCGACGCCGTGGTCCTGCGCCGCGAACGGCACGGCAGCTGGCAACCCGTCACGGCGACGGCCTTCGCCCGCGAGGTCACCGCCGTGGCCAAGGGCCTGATAGCCGCCGGCCTCGAACCGGGCGGCCGCGTCGCGGTGATGTCCCGCACCCGCTACGAGTGGACGGTCCTGGACTTCGCGATCTGGTCCGCCGGCGGCCGGACCGTCCCCGTGTACGCCACCTCCTCCGCCGACCAGGTGGAGTGGATCGTCCGCGACTCCGGCGCCCGGTACGTCGTCACGGAGAACGCCGGCAACGCCGACACGGTCCTGGCCGGGACGGCCGCCCACCCCGCGCCCCCGCGGATCTGGGAGCTCGACGGCGGCGCCCTCGACGACCTCACCGCCCTCGGCCGGGACATCGCCGACGAGGAGGTCACCAAGCGCCGCACCGCCCTGACCCCCGGCACGACGGCGACCCTCTGCTACACCTCCGGCACCACCGGCCGCCCCAAGGGCTGCGTCCTCACCCACGCCAACCTGCACGCCGAGGCCGCCAACACCGTCGAACTGCTCCACCCCCTGTTCAAGGAGGTCACCGGCGAGACCGCCTCGACCCTGCTGTTCCTCCCGCTGGCCCACATCCTCGGCCGCACCCTCCAGATCGCCTGCCTGATGGCCCGGATCGAGATCGGCCACTGCCCGAGCATCAAGCCCGACGAACTCCGCCCGGCCCTCAAGGCGTTCCGCCCGACCTTCCTGGTCGGCGTCCCGTACCTCTTCGAGAAGATCCACGACACCGGCCGCGCCACCGCCGAGAAGCTGGGCCGTGGCGCCTCCTTCGACCGCGCCCACCGCATCGCCGTCCGCTTCGGAGCGGCCCACCTGGCCCGGTTCCTCGGCAAGGGCCCCGGCCCCGGCCCGGGCCTGCGCGCCGCACACGCCCTGTACGACCTGCTGGTCTACCGCCGCGTCCGCAAGGAACTCGGCGGCCGCGTGCGCTACGCCATCAGCGGCGGCAGCCCCCTCGACCGCGAACTCAACCTCTTCTTCTACGCGGCCGGCATCCTGATCTACGAGGGCTACGGCCTCACCGAGACGACCGCCGCCGCCACCATCGTCCCGCCCCTGGACCCCCGCCCCGGCACGGTCGGCCTGCCGGTCCCCGGCACCGCCGTCCGCATCGCCGACGACGGCGAGGTCCTCATCCGGGGCGGCATCGTCTTCGGCGCCTACTGGAACGACCCGGACGCGACCGGGGAGGTCCTGGACGACGGCTGGTTCGCCACCGGCGACCTCGGCTCCCTCGACGAGGACGGTTACCTCACCATCACCGGCCGCAAGAAGGACATCCTCGTCACCACCGGCGGCAAGAACGTCTCCCCGGCCGTCCTGGAGGACCGCCTGCGCAGCCGCCCGCCCGTCGGGCAGTGCCTCGTCGTCGGCGACAACCGCCCCTACGTCGCCGCGCTCATCACCCTGGACCCCGAGGCCCTCGCCCACTGGCTCGCGGTGCGCAAGCTCCCCGCCGACACCCCGATGTCCGCCCTGGTCCGCGACGAACGCCTGCGCGCCTTCGTCCAGAAGGCCGTGGACCACGCCAACGAGGCCGTCTCACGCGCCGAGTCGATCCGTGCCTTCGCCCTTGTCGAGGGCGAGTTCACCGAGGAGAACGGGTTGCTGACCCCGTCCCTCAAGGTCAAACGGCGGGCGGCGACCGAGGCCTACGCGGACGCCATCGAAGAGCTGTACGCGAACAGGCCCTGAAACACGACGAGGGCGGGCCCCCGGGCATGCGCCCGGCGACCCGCCCTTCGGCGCGGCTGCGTCAGTCGCCGTTCGCCGACAGGACCGACACGTCCTCCAGCAGGTGCGCCAGCGCACCGTCGCGCTTGGCGTTGGTGGAGTTCTCGGCACACTGCTGCTGCTGGTGGTCCGACAGGATCGGGATGTCCTGGATCGGGACACCGATGAGCGCGCCGACGCCGATGGGCAGGTCGTTGACGGCGATGCAGGGCTTGTTGAACGAGCCCTGGATGAGCGCCATCTGGGGGCTCATGTTGCCGTAGGTCGACGAGTTGCCGAAGCTCTGCATCGCCCCGTTGCCGTTGACGGCCGTGGGGCCGCTGTCGTCGCCGACAGCCAGCGCCTGCGGCGCCGCGGCGGCGGAGGCTCCCATGACGGAAGCGGCGATCGCCGCGGTGGCAATAACCTTCTTGATCACTGACCAGTCCTTTCTGAGGAAACCCCGTCCTCCGGAGCGTTCTGGTCAACTGCCTTGGCGGTGCATGGTTTCTCCCCATCACCCTGTCAGCCCACGCCAGGACAGTTTGTGTGTTCTTCGTTCCCGGTGATTATCAGGGCTTTCGGGAGCTGCGGGCCAACCGGGTGAACACCCGCAACCAATCATCTCCAGCCCGGTTGATGAGGCCGTAGGACATGCGTCGCTACGAGGAAAGGAACGCGAAGTGCTCAAGAAGGCAATGGTCGCCGCTGCGGCCGCCGCTTCTGTCATCGGTATGTCGGTGGCGGCTGCTCCCCAGGCTCTTGCCGTCGGGGACGACTCCGGACCGTCTGTCGCCAACGGCAACGGCGCCTCGTCGTCGTTCGGCAACTCGGCGACCAAGGGCGACATGAGCCCCCAGCTCTCGCTGGTGGACGGGACGCTCAACAAGCCCTGTCTCGCCGTTCAGGACCTCGACGTCGGCGTCGCCGCCCTCATCGGTGTGGTGGTCCAGGACATCCCCGTCCTGTCGGACCACGTCCAGCAGCAGTGTGCGGACAACTCCACGAACACCAAGCGGGACGGTGCGCTCAACCACATCCTGGAGGACCTGTCGGTCCTGTCGGCGAACGGCGACTGAGCCGTACCGTACGCAGTCCGGGCGGCCCGCTGTATTCACGGCGGGCCGCCCGGCCGTATGTGTCGCTTGTCAAATTTTCGTGGGGCAGTCGAGTGAATTACCCCACCCTTTGTGTTGTTCAGTTTCTTCCACTGGCAATTTCTCGTTTGCAGGCTGCAGGTCATGGTGGGCATGACCGCAGAGAAGGGAAAGTTCATGAAGAAGAGCGCTGCTCTCGTCGCGGGCGCGATCATGGCTCTCGGCATGGCCGGTCCGGCCTTCGCCGACTCCGGCGCCCAGGCCGCCGCCGTCGGTTCCCCGGGTGTCCTCTCCGGCAACGTGATCCAGATCCCCGTGCACATCCCGATCAACCTGTGCGGCAACACCGTGAACGTCATCGCCGCCCTGAACCCGGCGTTCGGCAACGTGTGCGTGAACGACTGACGCGGTAGACCCGCGCGCAGCATCGGCTGCGACCTGGCCGGCCCTGGGACACGGTGTTCGTTCCGGGGCCGGCTTTTCCCACTTCCACGAGCAGGAGGACAACGAGATTGCGACAGACCCTGAGCAGGGGAATGGTCGCGGCAGCGGCTGCGACGGGCATCCTGTCCCTGTGCGGCGGCGCCGCCCTCGCCGACACCTCGGCCGACGGAGTCACCAAGGACTCACCGGGTGCCGTGTCCGGCAACACCGTCCAGGCCCCGGTCGAGGTACCCGTGAACGCCTGCGGCAACTCCGTCGACGTCGTCGCCGCCCTGAACCCGGCGTTCGGCAACTCCTGCGCCCACGAGGCCGGCGGGCACGGCCGTCACGGCGGTGACCGGCACACGTCCCCGCAGGACCACGGCGATCGGCATCACGGCGACGGCGGGGACAGCTCCCACGGCGACGACCACGGCACGCCGGACGGCGGCGACAGGACCCCGTCCCACAGTGACGGCGGGTACGGCCACGGGGACGGTGGCGGCTACGGGGACGACGACGGCGGTTACGGGGACGACGGCGGTTACGGGGACGACGACGGCGGTTACGGCTACGGCGACACCCCTCCCACGAAGCCCCCGCACACGCCCCCGACGAAGCCCCCGCACACCCCTCCGACCCAGCCCCCGCACACACCCCCGCCGGGCGGCCACGAGTCGACGCCCCCCGGTACGCCCCCGAGTGACCACCACACGCCCCCGCCCCCCGGTGGTCCGGAACAGCCGCCCAGTCTCCCCGAGACCGGAGCCGGGGCCCTGGCCGGTGCCGCGGGCACCAGTGCCGCGCTGATCGTGGGCGGTGTCCTGCTCTACCGGCGGGGCCGGGCCGCGTCCCACCGCTGACCCAGCGGGTGCCGGACGCATGCGCCCGGCACCCCTGAGGCCGGTGGGCTCGGCACTGGTCCGCTTCTGCCGGGCCGGCGGAGTGAACCGCCCCTCCGTGCGCGGCCCGTCAGCCCCTTCTTTCGAACGTGGTCACCGGTGCGGGGGAGCCGGCCACTCGAAAGCCACAGTGCCGTGGCGTGATCGCTTTCCATATGACTGAGTGTCAGTAAGCGGAGGAAAGCGAAAGGGGCGGTCATGGCCACACAGCAGCGACGCGCACGGTCCCGGCTGGCACTCGTCGCGGCGACGGTCGCCGTCACGGCGGCCCTGACGTCGGGTCACACGGTGGCCGCGGGCGCCGGATCGGCCCGCTCCGCCGAGCCCCACGCCCCGGCCCCCGCGGCCACCCCGGCCCCCGCGGCCGCCCCGGCGGCGGTCGCGACCCCGGCCGAGTCACCCGCGCCGTCCGCCGCTCCCTCGACACCGGCCTCCCCCTCGGCCTCCGCCGCCCCCGCGGGTGGCGCCCAGCACGTCCCGGCCTTCGGCGCCTACCTCGACTACGGCCCCCGCGGCGTGGCCCGGATGGCCCAGCTCAGCACCTGGCTCGGCGGCGCCGAACTGCGCGTCGGGCACACCTACCTGCCGGGCGACCGCTGGAGCAACATCGAGGGCCTGCCCGGCTTCCTCGACGTGTGGGCGAACTGGCGACGTGAGCGGGCCGACCGGCTGCTCGTCCTCAACGTGCCGCTGATGGAGCGCAACGAGGAGGGCCTGTCCGACTGGGAGGTGCGCCGGCTCCTGCGCCAGGGCGCCGAGGGCCGGTTCGACCACCACTTCCGCACACTCGCCGAGCGGCTGGTCGAACTGGGCGTCCCGGACACGGTCCTGGTCCTCGGCTGGGAGATGAACGGCATCACCTACACCCACCGCTGCGGGCCGGACCCGGAGGCCTGGAAGCAGTACTGGAACCGGATCGTCACCACCATGCGGGCGGTGCCGGGCCAGAAGTTCCGGTTCGACTTCACCCCGAGCCGCGGCCGGGACGCCGTCCCCTGGACCCAGTGCTACCCGGGGGACGACACCGTCGACATCATCGGCATGGACGCCTACGACCAGCCGCGGGGCATGTCGTTCGACGAGCAGGTGAAGGAACCCTACGGGCTCCGGCATCACGTGGAGTTCGCCAAGGCTCACGGCAAGGCCATCTCCTTCCCGGAGTGGGGACTGTTCCGCAACGGCGACAACGCCGAGTACATGCAGCGCATGCTCGCCTGGATGGACGAGCACAAACCGCTCTACCAGACGCTGACGGACTACTGCCCGCACGGCGTGTGGCAGTGCGACGACAACCCCCGGGCCTCCGAGATCTACCGTTCCTTCCTCTTCGGCCGCAACGACCGTCCGGACCCGGCCCCCACCGGCCCCGCAACCCCCACCCCCACCCCCACCGCGCCCGCCTCCCCGAACCCGGCCCAGTCCCCGGCACCCACCCCGACCCCCCGGCCGACCACACCCGCCGCGGAGCCGCCGGCGAACTGCTCGCCGCTGAACCTCGGCGACTGGGTCGAGTACTGGATCGGCGGCAAGCTGTGCCTGCGCTTCGACTGGTGGTCGCGCACGAGGTAGCCGGGGCGGACGTCCCCGTCACCGGCGGCGGCGCCGGTCAGCCCGCGCCGCCGCGGTCGCGCTCCCGCAGGCGCCGCAGTAGTTCCTTGCCCCGCCTGCGGACGGCCTCGTCGCAGAGGGCCGCCGTCAGCAGCGGCGCCGTGCGCCGCCGGGCCAGCAGCAGCCGCTGGTTCTCCACCGCCCGCGGGCGCCAGTGGTGCTTGTAGGGCTCGTTGCCGCGCAGCAGACTCAGCGTGCCGGGCGTGCCGTCCTTGGTGTGGGTCGCCGTCGAGTCGAGCAGCATCGCCGCCACATCCGCCTTCCGCTCGCGCAGCCGAGGATGGGCGCCGTACAGATAGCCGCCCGCGAGGCGGGGCGACAGCAGCGTCACGTCCACCGCCACGACCTCGTCGTCGAGCCGGAACTCGGTGACCACCGCGGTCCCGGACCGCACCATCGGACCGACCGACCGCACCAGATGCTCACGGAACCGCGTCCGCAGGTGCTCCGACGTCACCTTCCGGTCCTGCCACTGCAACCGGTGCAGCTCCAGCAGCCGCAGCAGTGCCCTCTCCACCTCCCCGGGGGCGACGATCCGCCGCTGCACGCCGAGCGCGTCCAGCTTGCGCAGCTTGGCGCGCATCCGCTGCTGGGTCTTCGCCGGCAGCCGGGCGAGGAGTTCGTCCATCGACCCGCCCGGCAGCTCCAGGCACACCGAGTCGCCCACCCGGCGGCGGGGCCCGGCCCAGCGCTCGTAGAGCTGCTCGGCCGCGCCGCCCGGCCGTACCTCGCGCAGGTCGATCAGGGCGGCGCGGGCGGCGGCCGCGAGCGCCCCGGTGAGCGCGGCCAGGGCGCCCTCGCCGTGCTCGTCGTCCACCAGCACGTCCCCGTAGTCGGAGATCGCCCCGCCGAGCGGCACCAGCGACGGGAGGGGACGCCGTACGCGCATCAGCGGTGCCGCCGCGACGAGTTCACCGCCGTGCCGCACCAGCAGCAGCCGCAGCCGGCCGCGCCCGCCGTACGACAGCCACCACGAGTGCAGCCAGGCGTGGCTCTGGAACGGGGTGGCGGACGCGCACCGCCGGTGCAGCCGGTCCCAGTCGGCGGCCAGGCCCGCGAAGGTCCGCTCGTCGCTGACCAGTTCCGCGGTGTAGGTCACAGCTGCCCGTGGGTGTCGACGGCGACGGCCGGGCCGGGCACGGCGGCGGCGCGCCCGCCGCGCCCGACGGTCCGCCGCGGCCGGACCAGCAGCGCCAGGCCGCCCAGCAGGCCGCCCGCGCTCGCACCGACCAGACCCGTCACCGTCGCCGGGGCGGAGGACGGCTCGGCGGGCCGCACGGCCCGGGCGAACTGCTGGAGCTCGACGTGGGTGGACTGCTCGGTGTCGCCCGCGTGCCGGGTCAGTGCGCGGGCCACGGCGTTGGCCATGTCGGCGGCCGCGTCCGGGCGGGAGGAGGTCGCCGTGACCGCCACCATCGGCGCGTCCGGCGAGGTCGCCGTCCGGACGCTCTCCCGCAGCGTCTTCACCGGCACCCCCGCCCACACCTGGGCGTCGCCGAGCACCGCGAGCTGGGGGGCGACCCGGCCGTACGCCTGGGCGAAACCGAGGGCGGTGGCGGTGTCGGACTTCTCCGTCGGCACGGCGACGACATAGCTGGTCGCCGTGTACACCGGTGTCCTGACCAGGCCGTACGCGCCGCCGAGCAGTCCACCGGCGACGGCCCCGGCCGCGAGCAGGGACCAGGGCGGCAGGGCCCTGCTGAGGGCGGTGACCTGACGGTGCTGCCTTGCGGGGGTGTCGGTCATGAGGTGCGGGCTTCCTGGAGGGAGGGGGACGGGGGACGGGCGACCGCGGCGGCGTACACGTCCATGAGCCGGGCGGCGCTGCGGGTGATGCAGTAGTGGCGGGCGGCCTCGGGCGCGGTGCGCGGGGCGGGACCCCGCCGGCGTACGTCCGTCAGGGCGCGGGCGTAGGCCCCCGCGCCGCCGGTGACGCGCCGGGCGGCGGGCGCGGCGGACGGCGGCAGGTCCTCCAGGGCCGGGCAGGAGGCGTAGAGCACCGGCAGGCCGGACGCCAGGGCCTCCACGATCGCCAGGCCGAACGCCTCCTCCGGGGACGGGGAGGCGAGGACGTCCATCGCGCAGGTCAGCGACGGCAGGTCGGGGCCGGGCGTGCCGTCGGGCACGCAGGGGCGTTCGCCGGTGAACACCACCCGGTCCGCGACCCCGGCCGCCCGGGCGGTGCGGCGCAGCACGTCCTCCTCCGGGCCGCCGCCGACCAGCAGCAGCCAGTGGTCGTCGGGGAGCTGCGCCAGCGCCCGGACGAGCACGCCGAAGCGCTTGCCGGGCGCGAGGCGGCCGACGGCGCCGACGACGAAGGCGTCGTCCGGCAGGCCGAGCCGGCGCCGGGTCTCGTGGCGGCGGGCCGCGTCGAAACGGAAGCGCGCCACGTCGATGCCGTTGGGTACGACCTCGATGCGCGGCCCGGGCACGCCCCAGCGTTTCAGCCGCTCGGCGACGGTGGGGGAGACCGCGACCGTGGTACGGCCGAGCCGCTCGCCCGCCAGGTACAGGGCGCGCACCCCGGCGTTCAGCGGGCGGCCCTCCATCTGCGAGTCGCCCAGGGAGTGCTCGGTGGCGACGACCGCCCGGACCCCCGCGAGGCGCGCGGCGATCCGGCCGTAGAGGCAGGCCCGGTAGAGGTGGGTGTGCACGAGCTGGTAGCCGCCGGAACGGATGACCCGCACCAGGCGGGGCAGGGCGGCCAGGTCGCGGTTGCCGGCCATGCCGAGGTCGAGGACCCGCACCCCGTCGGCCGCCAGCCCCTCGGCCACCGTGCCGGGGTTGGTCAGGGTCACCACGTCGCAGTCCAGGGGCAGGTGCCGCAGCAGCAGCCGCAGTTGCTGCTCGGCGCCGCCCACACCGAGGCCGGTGATGATGTGCAGGGCCTTCACCGCGGTTCCTCCACGGGACGGCGGCGCAGCCGGTGCAGCCGGTACTTCAGGAACAGCCGGACGGCGGTGTCGTTCTGGCCGATGTGCGCCCGGGGCAGGGCGTGCGGGCCGCCGAGCGGGCCGGGGTCGATGGCGCAGGCATAGGTGTAACCGGCCTGCCGCACGGCGTCGACGGCCCGCGCGTCGAGGGTGCCGTACGGGTAGCAGAACCCGGCGGGCGCGGTGCCCGTGAGCTCCTTGAGCACGGTTCTGCTTCCCTCGGTCTCCGACTTCAGGGTGACGTCGTCGGCCTTCGTCAGGTCCACGTGGGTGAGGCCGTGCGAGCCGATCTCGATGCCCTCGGCCGCGGCCTGCCGGACGCCGTCGGCGGTCAGCAGCCGCCTGCGCGGGCCCAGCGGGTCCCAGGCGTTGTCCCCGCCGAGCCGCCCCGGCAGCACGAAGAGGGTCGCGCCGCAGTCGTGCCGGCGCAGCACGGGCAGGGCGTCCGTGACGAAGTCGGCGTAGCCGTCGTCGAAGGTCAGCCCGACCAGGTCACGCCCTTCACCCCGGGCCCGGGCCGCGAGCAGCTCGGCCATGGACACGCCCCGCAGGCCACGCCGCCGGAACCAGCGGAGCTGCCGGTCCAGCCGCTCCGGCGTGACGGTGACGCGGTAGGGGTCGTCCGTCGGGTCGCCGACGGAGTGGTACATCGCCACGAACAGGGCGGGACCCGGTCTGGTGCGGGTGCCGGTGTCCGGGGAGTCAACGGGTACGGCCATGGAGGAGCCTTTGTGAGACGGAACGGAGAAAGGTCAGCCCGGTCACGCAGCCCTGGTCGCCCAGGGCCCGGCCGAGCAGGAGGAACACGACGGCGATGGTGGACGCGCCGGCGAGCAGGGAGGTGAGGGGCGCAGCGGCCTGGCCGGCGGCCCACACGCCGGCGGGGGTCGCCACGAGCGCGGCCCCCACCGGCCTGCCCAGGTCGGCCAGCACCCGCCGGGTACGGATCGGGATGCTGCGCGGGCCCATGCCGGCGAGCAGCAGGGCGGCCGTGACGGTGATGCCGGCGGCGTTGGCGGCGGCGATGCCCATGGCGCCCCAGGGGCCCACCGCCGCCGCACCGATCCCGGCGGTGACGGCGAGACCCACGGCCATCGCACCGAGCGGGTACCAGGTGACCCGGCCCGCCGAGAAGTACGAGCGGATCAGGGCGCCGACGAGGGTGTGCGCGAGCAGACCGAGGGCGTACACGCGCATCACCCGGGTCGTCGCGGCCGTGTCCCGTTCGGTGAACGCGCCCCGCTGGAAGAGCAGTTCGACGATCTGCGGGGCACAGGCCACGACGACGCAGGCCCCGGCCAGCACCACGCACGCCACCAGGGCCAGGTCCCGCTCCACCCGGCCGCGGGCGCGCTCGGTGTCCCCGTCGGCCAGGGCGCGCGCGACCACCGGGAAGGTGACCGTGCACAGCATCAGGGACAGGGTCATGGGGATCTGGGCGATCTTCTGCGCGTAGTTCAGGTGCGAGATGGCTCCCGAGGGCAGGGTGGAGCCGAGGAACCGTTCGATCAGCACCTGGGACTGCCGGCACAGCGCGAACAGCAGCACGGCGGCGAGCAGGGCCACCCCCACGGGACGGTCGTCGCTCTCCCCGCCGGGGGACTCGGCCACCGGACGCACCCGCAGCAGGCGGCCCAGCACGGGCAGTTGCGCCACGACCATCAGACAGCCGCCGATCGCCACCCCGGCCGCCGCGGCCGCCACGCCCCACCGGGCGCCCAGGAGGAGGACCGTGGTGATGATGCCGGTGTTGTAGGCGACGTAGATGGCCGCCGGGGCGAGGAACCGGCGGTGTGCGCGCAGGGCGGCGCTGCAGTACCCGGCGAGACCGAAGGTCAGGACGCAGGTGGCGGTGAGCCGGGTGCAGTCCACGGCGAGCGCGGGGTCGGGCAGGCCCGGGGCCAGCACGCGCACGACCTGCGGGGCGAAGACGGCCAGCAGGGCGGCGACACCGGCGAAGGCCAGCGCCAGCCGGGGCAGCGTACCGGCGACCAGCGAGCGGACGGGGTCGCCGGGAGCGCCCTGCGCTCGTCTGGCCAGGGCCATGCTGAACGCCGGGATCAGCGCGATGGCCAGCCCGTCCTCGATGAGCAGCGTGGCGGCGAACTCCGGCACGGTCCACGCCACCAGGAACGCGTCCGTCGCACTCCCGGCCCCGAACATCCGCGCCAGCGCCTGATCCCGCACGAGCCCGAGCAGCGCCCCGGCGAAGGAGAGCACAGCGGTGACGAGAGTGGCCCGGGCGAGGAACCCCCGGGGGAGGGGGGCGTCCCCGGGGGAGAGGGGGGCGACCGGCTCCTGGGCGCCCGCCGGCTCCTGACGAACCGCCGGGGACCGGGGGAGAGGTGAGGGCTCGGGCGGTTCGGCAGGTACCGGGAGGGCCGGATGCCCGGGCACACCCCCAGCCCTGTTCGCCACCGAATGATCGGGCGAGTTCGCAGCCGTGGGGGCGGCTGGTTGCCCGGGCGTGTTCGCAGCCGTGGGGACGGCCCGGTGCCCGAGCGTGTTCGCAGTCGAAGGGGCGGCCGGGTGCCCGGGAACGTTCGCTGCCCGGGGGATGACCGGGGGCTCGGGGGCGTGTGCGGGCGGGGGGACGGCCGGCGGGTCCTGTGCGGTCATGGCTCGTGGGACGGTCGGGGGTTCCTTCGGGGCCGAGGCCCTCGGGACCGTCGTCCCCCCGCCCGTGTTCGTGTGTTCAGGCGTCACCGTCATCGCGCCGGCGCCTCCTTCGGCGTGCCCCGCGTGGCCGACCCGGGCAGGTCGGGGTCGTTCCTCGCCGGGGTCGCCGCCGCGAGGCCCCACCACGCCGTCAGCCCGAAGCACAGCGCCGTCAGCACGGTCGCCGGACCGCCGATGTCGGCGTAGGCGAAGTCCGTCAGCTGCCAGACCAGCAGGCCGCAGGCGGCCAGGCCGCAGTCGAGGCCGGGTGCGCGGGCCCGCCGGGTCCGCCACAGGGCACGCAGCGCGCACACCAGCAGGGCGAGCCAGCTGCCCGCCAGCGCCAGCAGCCCGAGCAGCCCCTGCTCGGCCAGGACCAGCAGGTACATGTTGTGGGGCGAGAGCAGCGGCTGCTTGCGGAAGGCCGCCCCCGCACCCTCCGTGTCGCTGCCCGCCGAGAGCGCCAACGAGGCATGCGAGTCACGGTGTTCGGGAAAGCCCTTCAGCCCCACGCCGGTCACCGGGTGCTCGCGCCACATGCCCGTCGCCGCCGCCCACATGGTGTACCGGTCGGTCACCGACTGGTCGGGCGCGTCGGCGACCTGCGTGATGCTGCTGATCCGCTCCTGCAGCATCGCCGTACCGACCCCGAAACCGCCCACCAGGATCACCGCCGCCGCGGCCACCACCGCCCCGGCCGCGCACGCCCGCCGCAGCCCGCCCAGCAGGAGCTGCACCGTGCACGTCACCGCCGTCGCGATCCACGCCCCGCGGCTGAACGACAGGGCGAGCGGCGGCAGCAGCAGCAGCGCCCCGGCGAGGGCGACGACCCGTTGCCGTACCCGCGTACTGCCCAGCGCCAGCCCCACCGCGCACACCAGGCCGAGGGAGACGACCGTCGCCATCCCCATCACGTCCTGCGCCCCGAACGTGCCGACGGCCCGCACCGGCCGCCCCTGGTACGAGGCACCGGTCCCGGTCACGTACTGGTGCACCCCGACCGCCCCCTGCCACACCGCCAGCCCCACCAGGGACCAGGCCAGCAGCCGGAAGTCGGACCGGTCCCGGACCAGCAGCAGCACGGCGGCCGGGACCAGCACGAAGACCTGGAGGTAGCGCCCGAGACCGGTGAGCCCCTCGCCCGGCGGCACCGAACCCAGGGCGGCGACGGCGACACCGAGCACCGGAAGCCCCAGCACCACGGCCGCCGTACGGGACAGCGGCCGCCGCCGCTCCCGTGCGAGCCGGACCGCGCAGAACAGCACGGCCAGCGCGGACACCGCGTCGGCCGGTCCGGCACCGCCCTCGCCGCCCGGCCCCAGCGGCAGGGCGAGCAGGAGCAGGACGGCCGCCAGCGCGAGGACGGGCGCCTGCGCCCCGATCCGGGTCATCCGCGCTCAGCTCCCCGTCGGACGCACGAGCGCGGCCGCCGTACGCAGCAGCAGGCACACGTCCTGCCACAGCGACCAGTCGTCGATGTAGGCGTTGTCGAAGCGGGCCCGGTCCTCGATCGAGGTGTCCCCGCGCAGCCCGTGCACCTGGGCCAGGCCGGTGATGCCGGTGCGTACCCGGTGGCGGGCCGCGTAGCCCGGGTGGGTCTGGCCGAACTTCGCCACGAAGTAGGGGCGTTCGGGCCGCGGACCGACCAGGCTCATGTCGCCGCGCAGCACGTTCCACAACTGGAGCAGCTCGTCCAGGGAGGTGCGGCGCAGGAAGCGGCAGAACCACGGCATCTGGCGTTCGTTCGCCACGCTCCAGCGGGTCGCCGACTCGTGCGCGTCGACCGGGCGGTGGGTGCGGAACTTCAGCAGGGTGAACGGCCGTCCGTCCTGGCCGATCCGCTCCTGCCGGAAGACGACCCCGGGCCCGTCGCTGAGCCGCAGCACCACCGCGCACACCAGCAGCAGCGGGCTGACCAGGAGGAGCAGCGCCCCCGACACCACGACGTCCAGCGCCCGCTTGCCCGGCCTGCCGCGCCGCTGCGTGCCGAGGTCGAGGCGACGGCAGGGGAACCCCGCGAGCCGGTCCCCGGTCCGGTGCGACGGCACGTCCGGGTCGATCTCCCACACGGTGCAGCCCGACTCGGCCAGCGCCCGCAGCAGCGGTCCCTGCCCGGTCCGCACGGACGGGTGCACGGCCAGCACCTCGCGCACCCCGTTCTGGATGAGCGCCCGCTGCACCTCCTCGCCCGTGGTCAGCACGGGCAGCCCCCCGACGCCGTCCGGCTCGTCGGTGACGACCCCCACCGGCCGCACCCCGTCCCGGGGATGCCGCAGCACGGCCGCGGCCACCCGCTGCGCGGTCGCGGCGGGCCCGACCACGAGTGCGGTCTGCGGCCGGTGCAGCAGCTCACCGCGCCGGCAGGCGTGCACCGCGGCCCGCCCGGCGCAACTCGCCGCCGACTGGAGCAGGACACCGCCCAGCAGCGTCCCCGCGGAGAGCACGTGCTGCGGGGTGTACGCCGCCACGAACGCCCCGAGCGCCAGCCAGGCCACCGCGATCCGGCCGCACACGGCGGGCAGTTCGTCCAGCACGGCCGGGACCCGCCCGGGCCGTGGCGGGCGCAGCAGCAGCGAGGCGGCCACCAGCACCGCCAGCAGTAACGGGTGGCGCTGGGCACCGGAGAGCGCCAGTCCGCCGAGCACCGCGGCCGTGCCGTCCGCGGCGAGCAGCGGCAGCCGCGACACGGGCCGGGCCGGCGGACGCCGGACGGGGAGGCGGAAGCCCGCCGCGGCGCCGCGCGGCGGCAGGACGGACACGGGCGGGTATCCGGGATCCCGCGACTGCCCGGCGGGAGGGGGAACGGTGCTTTCCGCGGTCACGAGGCGACAGACTCCCTGCGCTCGGTGGACACGGCGTGCGCGCCCAGGAGTTCGCGGTACACGTCCGCGACCGCCTGAGCCGTGCGCCGCACGTCGTGCGTGGACAGGACGTGCCGGCGTCCCCGCTCGCCGAGGCCGGTGCGCAGCGGCGGGTCCAGCAGCAGCCCGGCGACGGCCGCGGCCAGTGCCGCCGGGGCGTCGGCGGGGACCAGGCAGTGCGGGACGAGGTCCGGCGGCAGGCTCTCCCGGGCCCCGCCGACGTCCGTCACCACCACCGGCCGGCCGCACGCCATGGCCTCCAGCGGGGCCAGGGCCATGCCCTCCCAGCGCGAGGGCAGGACGACCAGATCGGCCGCCCGGTACCAGGGCACGACATCGCCGACGTCCCCCGCGAACAGCACCGAACCGGGGGCCAGGGCCCGCAGCCGTGCGTGTTCCGGCCCGTCGCCGACCAGCACCAGCCGCGCCCCGGGCACCCGCCGCACCACGGACTCCCATGCCGACAGCAGGACGTCCTGCCCCTTCTGCCGGCACAGCCGCCCCACGCACACCACGAGCGGCCCGCCCCGGTCACCGTCCGGCAGCAGCCCGGCCCGCACGGCGTCCGCGTCGCCCGGACGGAAGCGCTCGACGTCGATCCCGTTGGGCACGACGCTCCACCGCCCCCGGACCCCGGCCTCGGCGCCGAGCCGGCGCTCGGCCTCACTGACGCACACCACCCGTGCCGCCCATCGGGCACCGCGCCGCTCCCAGCCGCGCGCGAGGGCCGCGGTGACGCCGCCCACCGCCTCGAACGACCAGGCGTGCGGCTGGAACACGGTGGGGATCCGGCCCCGCACGGCGAGCCGCCCGGCCAGCCCGGCCTTCGCGCTGTGCGCGTGCACCAGGACGGGCCGTACGTCCCGCACGACCCGGGCGAGCCGCCGTGCCTCGCCCACGAGCGACGGTCCCGGTGACCGTGTGGCCGCCCAGGGCCGCACGTCCGCGCCGAGCGCCACGAGCCGGGCCGAGAGGGGGCTGTCGGGGCAGGCGACCGTGACGTGCAGCCCGGCGGCGAGCTGCGCCGCGGCGAGGTCCGTCACGACACGGGCGACGCCGCCGTCCACGGGCTGAGTGACGTGGAGGACCCGGGGCGGCGGGCCGGTCGGTGACAGGTGCATGCGCGGACTTCCTCGCTCACGGATGGCGCTCGGGACGGCGGGAACGCGCCAGAACCGCCGGATGCCGACAGCGCCGGAGAACACGCCCGGCGCACGCCGCGTCCCGCTGGGGAACGAGCCGGACGGCCACCTGGTCACCGCCGCGCCGGAGGCCTACGCGGACCGGGGGTCCCTCTCGCCCCTGAGTGCGATTTGCTTGCCGAAGGGGTGTGTTGAGAGGTTTGCGACTCTAGTTGCTACCGGCACTTTCCCTACAAAACCGGGCGTGTGTGTCGGATCCGTGAAGACGACCCTCCCGGCGAGATCACCCCTTTGGCGGCACAACTCGCGCGCACGCCACGCGTTGACACAGCGCCGGGCAGCCGCCCGGATGTTTGTGTCAACCCCCAAGGAGCACCTCTCCATGTCGCGTATCGCGAAGGGCCTGGTCCTGACCTCCGCTGCCGCTGCCGCTGTCGCGGGCAGCACCGGCATCGCCGCCGCCGACAGCGGCGCGCAGGCCGCCGCCGCCCACTCCCCGGGCGTGCTGTCGGGCAACGTCGTCCAGGTTCCGCTGCACATCCCGATCAACGTCTGCGGTAACACGGTCGACATCATCGGCCTGCTGAACCCGGCGTTCGGCAACGAGTGCGAGAACGACTGACGTCGCCTCGAACCACCCCTGACCGGCCGCTCTTCCGTGGGACCACACGGGAGAGCGGCCGGTTCGCGTTGCCCCGAACGGGGGCCGACGGGCTGCCCGGCCGACCGGGCACGCGTACGCCGCCTCACCAGGGGGGACGTAGCGGAGCGGGGGACAGCGGTGCTGACCTGGGCTGTTCCCTCGGTTGCGGAGCGTTGCCGGCGCTCGCACGGTGGGCACAAGATCCCACGCTCCACCGAAAGGAACCCCCATGCGCCTGCCCGCACGGCGAATCGCGACGTCCGCGCTCTGCGCCACGCTGCTGCTCGGGGTCACCGGGCCCGCGGCCGTGGCCGCCGACAGCACATCGGCCCCGGCGCACCCCCACGCGGTGTCCCGGGCCCCGGTCCCCGACGCGGACGCGCTGCTCGGCCAGGTCCAGAGCCTCGGCGACCTCGGCGGCGTCATCCTCCCGGTCGCCGACCTGCTGACCGCCGTACTCAAGGCGGACGGGGGCCAGCTGCCGCCCTCGCAGGCCGCCAAGCTCAGCACCCAGGTGCAGGACGCCATCGACCAGGCGACCGCGGCAGCCCCTGCGGCCACGACCACGCCGGGCAGCGCTTCCACCTCCCAGGACAGCCCCCTGCCGCAGGCCAGCACACTGCCCGCGCCCGTCGAGGACAGCCCCGAGCTGCCCGAGGGCCTCGCGGCCGAGGCCCTGACCGCCCTTCAGAAGGCCACCGACGGGCTGTACAAGGCCGTGACCTCCGGCGACGCCGCCCAGGTCGCCCCGGCCGTCGACGAGGTGGTGTCCGGCCTGGTCGACACCGTCGCCGCGACGCTGGTCGGCAGCGGACTGCCCGCTCCGGACCTGGCCGGCCTGCCCTCCCTGCCGAAGGCCCCCTGAGGCCGCCCCCCGCTCAAGCGCAAGTCGTGCCGGCCCCCCCCCCCCGCCCCCAACCGCGGGTGGGGCACAAAAGATTTGGGGTTGAAAAAAAAACCAAGCCCCCACGACAGC
>NZ_JBHWFG010000008.1:78489-277560 GCF_042733745.1 Streptomyces sp. NPDC059696 | reverse complement strand
GGCTCCATCACTACAATCACCACCGCCCCCACACCGCGACCGGCGGCAAACCACCCGTCACCAGGTTGACCAACGTCCCTGGGCAGTACACCTAGGTCGTATCCGCACAGTCTCTTCGTCCGCCCGGAGGGCGGGCCCTGTGGCGTCCGGCGCGTGCTCTCGGCGTGCCGGACGCGGTCCCTCGTGCTGGGCGTACACGGGACCGTGTCCGGTGCGGTGAGCGTGCGTGCCAGGGGTCGTGGGGCAGGAGGGACTCTGCGGACACGGCCTGGCCCGCCCTGCCCGGAGAGGCCGGGCACGCGGAAGGCCACCGGTCCGGCGCGGCTGCGTCCGGTCCGGTGGCCTCGTGCGTGCCGGGACGACCGTGCCCCGGCGGGCGGGTCAGGGCCTGCCGTCGGTCTCGGGCAGCGCGTCGTCGTCCTCCACCACGTGCACGGCGGCCTCCTCCGCGCCGGCCGCTCCGCCGTCGATGCCGACGTCGGACGCGACGGACTCCTTCGTGGTGTCGGGGTGCGCGCCCTCGTCCGGGGCGACCAGGCGGCCGGAGCGGGCCGTGCCCGCCTCGGGGTCCACCGGTTCGCCGTCGCTGTCGGGCGTGTCGCCCACGCCGTCCCCGGCGGGCTCGGCGGACACGTCCGGGACCTCCTGGGCCAGCCGTTCGTCGAGGCTCTCGCCCTCGTGCTGCTCGGCCGCGGTGGTGCCGCGCTTGGTGACGCCCAGGGGCTTCTCCGGCGGGGAGTAGCCCTCGTCGAGCGTGTCGTCGTAGGTCCGTTCGTCGACTGCGTCCTGCAGGTCCAGCGGCGCGGCGTCCTCCTGCTCCTCGTTGGTACCGGTGGGCTGGTACACGTCGTCCGCCATCGGTTCGGGGCGCATCGGTTCCGTGCCCATCACTCCTGCCTTTCCTGTCCGCTGCTCGGCTCGTTCGTCTCGCCTGTCCGTTCCGCGTTTCCCGTTACGCGGGCTCTAACCTCGGCGGACGTGCTCCGGCCGGGCGGGACTGCGAACGTCTTGCGAGGACGACCCTGGAGTGGCCGCTGGAGTGGCCGAGGGAGAACCGGAAGCGGCTGCTGCCCCTCCCCCATCAGCTTGCGGGCCGTGTCGTCGACGGCGGCCAGGTGATCAGGCGTCGAAGGCGTGCCGCACACCGAGCGTGTACGCGGTGACTCCGATGCCGATGCCGAAGGTCTGGGTGCCGATGACCCGGTGCTGCGGGGCGACGACCACGACGAGGCCGAACCAGCCGATCACGTGCAGCGCCAGGATGAAGCGTGCCATCCCCCCGGCCCTGGTCCACTCCCGCCGCGTGGAGGCGCGGACGCGGCGCCCGGCCGTGCGCTGGGCGGGGGCCGGGGCGGGGAGGGGCGGAGTGGACTCAGGGGCGGCCGTCATCGGGGGGAGGTCTGTCTGTCGGACGGACGGCTGCGGTGCCAGCCTCTCGCCATCCCCGGGCAGCTGCAAGTGATGTGCAGTAAAGGCCGTGGCAGGTCTTGTCCATGGAAGCGAAAACTCCGACGGCGGCGGGTGCGCCCGTACGGTGTCACAACGCGCCCCGGGCGTACGGCGATCCGGAGCCCTCCGCGTGGAAGCCGGACTTCTCGTAGCGCCTCGTGCTCGTTCGCCGCCATGCCGTTCCCCCTCGATCGTGACCGTCGACCGACTCCTGTCTGAGCCGGGCGACCGGGAACGCGTCGCAGGGGTGTCAGGGGCCGGGTGCGATGCGGACGTCGAGGTCCGAGATCCGGTGGACGGGCCAGGAACGGGCGTAGCGGGCCGGGGTGCCACCGGCCTCCGCGAGGTGGGCGACCGGGAGGCGGTCGGCGGTGCTCAGGACGCCGGCGACCGTCATGTTCTCGTTGTTCCCGGAGGTCGCCCCCGAGGAACAGCCGGTGTAGTAGGCGAGGGGGATGGCCTCGTGGCCGGTGAGCAGGCAGGGCGGGCGGACGCCGAGCCGGTGCAGGGTGTCCGCGGTGCGGGACCAGTCGCGGCGGCTGTCGGTGTTGCGGGTCACGGCGCCGTCCAGCACGGCGAGCTGCGCCGCGAGATGCCCGGCCAGAGCGAGCGCGACGAGAGGTGCGGCCACCGGGCGCCAGGCCCCGCCCGGGGCCCTGACCAGGTGCCACAGCGCGTCGGCGACCGGGATCGCGAGCAACGCGTAGGCGGGCTGGAGGAAGCGCGGGGCCGCGTAGCCGATCATGAAGAGGTACGGAAGGGCGGCGGTGGTCGCACAGGCCAGCGGGACCAGGCTCCGCTCCAGGCGCCGGGCCCGGCCCGCGACGAGCAGCCCCAGACCGGCCAGGACGGGCAGGGTGAACCACCAGAGCGTCACCAGGGGGCTGGGCATCGGCCCCGTGCACGGCCGGCACAGGGCCCGGCCGCCCAGGCTGCGCAGCTGATCGTCGACGGCGATCTGCCAGCCCAGCCCGCCCTGGATCCGGGACGCCTCCGCCAGCCGCGCCCCCAGGCCGCCGTGGCTCAGGTACGCCTCGATCACCCAGGGCACGGCGCCCGCGGCGAGACCGGCCGCGAGCACGAGCAGGAGACGCCAGTGGCGGCGCACCAGAGCGAGGACGAGCAGCGGCACGGCCACGTACACCGCGTCGGTGGGACGCATCCAGGCCATGAGCGCGCCGCCCGCCGCGAGGCCCCACAGAACCCTTGTTGAGGAACGTTCCGCCCGCGCTCGCAGGAAGCAGCCGACGCTGGTCAGGGCGCCGATCGCGACCCAGTAGTTGGGCATGGCCTGCGGACCGTAGAAGAGGGTCATCCACAGGGACGCGAACAGGGCCCCGCCGGCGACCAGGACACGGGTGGGGAACAGCCCCCGCCAGGTGCACAGGGCCAGATGGAGGGCGAGGCCGGACAGCAGGGCGAGGTAGACGCGCAGCAGCGGGACGGACGACGACCAGGAGGCGACCGGCGCGACCAGCAGGGAGACGCCGCGGGAACGGGGGGCGCTGAAGAAGGCCGCGGGATGGTGCGAGGTGACCTGGCTGACGTAGACGATCTCGTCCCAGCCCAGACCCAGGACGGGCCGGACGAGGACGAGTTGTGCGAGGACGAAGACGGCGGCCAGGGCGGCGAGGGACGGCGTGCCACGCTGCCCGCGGGGGGCACGCGTGGCCGCCGCCCGGTCGTGTCTTCGCCTTTGCACGAGGATGGCGTTCGCGCCGTCGGGCATGGTCCGCCCCTTCCCCGTCGATCGGAAATCCCGATCAAGCTAACCCGCGGGGCCGGGGCGTGCGGGGCGGTGCTGGGCCAAGTGCCTGACCCCGCCGGACGCGGGTCAGCGGGTGCGCGGGGCGCGGTGCGGGGGCCGGCTCGGGGCGGGGCGGTGGGTCGGCTCGGGGACGGGCCGGGAGACGGGGGCGTCCTCGCTCACGGTCAGTTCGCTGCCGTGGTGGTGGATGGTCAGGGGCTGTCCGGAGTTCAGGGTGTAGGTGGCCCGGTCGGCGGTCATCTCCACGCGCAGGCACCGGCCGAGGAAGCAGACGGTGAAGGCGAGCCGGCGGTAGCGCGCGGGGAGGCGGGGCGCGAACCGCAGGGCGCCGTCACTGCAGCGCATGCCGCCGAACCCGGCGACCAGCGCCATCCAGGTGCCGGCCAGCGAGGCGATGTGCAGTCCGTCGCGGGTGTTGTGCTCCAGGTCGCCGAGATCCATCAGCGCGGCCTCGGCCGTGTAGTCGGCGGCCAGGTCGAGATGGCCGGACCGGGCGGCCATCACGGCCTGGACGCAGGCGGACAGGGAGGAGTCGCGGACGGTCAGCGGCTCGTAGTAGGCGAAGTTGCGGGCGATCTGTTCCTCGTCGAAGAACTCCTCGAAGAAGGCGCCGCAGGTGTACATCGCGAGCACCAGGTCCGCCTGCTTGACGACCTGCTTGCGGTACAGGTCGAAGTAGGGGAAGTGCAGCATCAGGGGGTACTGGTCCGGACCGGTGCGGTCGAAGTCCCAGCGCTGGTAGCGGGTGAAGCCGGAGTGCTGTTCGTGGACGCCGAGCTCGTCGTTGTAGGGGACGTTCATGGCCTCGGCCGCGGCCCGCCAGGCGGCCGTCTCCTCGTCGTCGGCGCCGAGTCGCGCGGCTTCGTCGGGGTGGCGTTTGCAGACGTCGGCGGCGGCCAGCAGGTTCGCCCGGGCCATGAGGTTGGTGTACGTGTTGTCGTCGGCGATGGCGCTGTACTCGTCCGGTCCGGTGACGCCGTCGATGTGGAAGGTGCCCCGGTCGTCGTGGTGGCCGAGGGAGCGCCACAGCCGGGCGGTCTCCACCAGGAGCTCCACGCCGACCTCGCGTTCGAAGGTCTCGTCGCCGGTGACGGCCACGTACCGGACGACGGCGTCGGCGATGTCGGCGGCCACGTGGAAGGCCGCCGTGCCGGCCGGCCAGTACGCGGAGCCCTCCGAGCCGTCGATGGTGCGCCAGGGGAACGCGGCTCCGCGCAGGCCCAGTTGGGTCGCGCGCTCCCGGGCGGCGGGCAGGGTGTCGAGGCGCCAGCGCAGGGCCTCGGCGGCGGCCTTCGGCGCGGTGTAGGTCAGCAGCGGCAGTACGAACGCCTCCGAATCCCAGAAGGCGTGGCCGTCGTAGCCGGACCCGGTGAGCCCCTTCGCGGGGATGGCGCGCTGTTCGGCGCGGGCACCGGCCTGGAGGACGTGGAAGAGCGCGAAGCGGACGGCCTGCTGGATCTCCTCGTCGCCGTCGATCTCGACGTCGGCACCCGCCCAGAAGTCGTCGAGGTACGCCTTCTGATCGTCGAGGAGTCCCTGCCAGCCGCTGTGCGCGGCCGCGGCCAGGGCGGCCTCGACCTGGTCGCTCATCGCGGGCCGGGAGCGGACGCCGGACCAGCCGTGCGCGACCAGCTTCTCCACGCGCAGCCGCTCCCCCGGTTCCAGGACGGCGGTGACGGTCAGCCGGGCCACGTCCACGTTGCTCTCGCTGCTGGTGGTGGTCCGTTCGGGTCCGGTGACGGTGTGGTCGGCGGCCACGGCGACCCTGAGGCCGCTGCGGCGGGTGCGGTGGACCAACCGCAGCCTGCTGCCCTCGGCGAGGTCCTCCTCCGGCTCCAGCGGTGATTTCAGTGCCTTGGCGGCACGCGGATCGCCGTCCGGCTCGGGCAGGCTCTCGTTGGCGACGAGTTCCGACTGGACGACCACGCGGGTCCGGCTGTCGACCGGCTCCACCTCGTACGCCACGGCGGCTATCGCGCGCTGGGTGAGGGACACCAGCCGCGTGGAGCGCACCCGGACGGTCGAGCCGGCCGGGCTCGTCCACTCGCAGACCCGTTCCAGGACGCCCCGCCGCAGGTCGAGCGTGCGCTCATGGGTGACGAGCCGCCCGTAGCGCAGGTCGAACGGCTCGTCGTCGACCAGGAGGCGCAGCACCTTGCCGTTGGTGACGTTGATGGAGGTCTGGCCGGACTCGGGGTAGCCGTAGCCGGCCTCGGCGTAGGGCAGCGGGTGCAGTTCGTGGACGCCGTTGAGGTAGGAGCCGGGCAGGCCGTGCGGTTCGCCCTCGTCGAGGTTGCCGCGCCAGCCGACGTGCCCGTTGGACAGGGCGAAGACGGACTCGCTCTGCGCCAGGACGTCGAGGTTGAGTTCCCTCTCGCGGACGGTCCAGGGCTCGACGTCGTACGCCCGCTGTGTGATCACTGCGTGTCCCCCAGTTCGGCGAGGTCCCGCACCACGGTGTCCGCGCCGTGCCGGTACAGCGCGTCGCTCTGCCCGACCCGGTCGACTCCGACGACGTATCCGAACCGCCCGGCGCGGCCCGCGTCCATGCCGGCCAGGGCGTCCTCGAAGACGGCCGCCCGGGAGGGCTCGACGCCGAGGTCCTCGGCGGCGGCGAGGAAGGTGTCGGGGTGCGGCTTGCCGGGCAGCTTGCGCTCGGCGGCGACGACGCCGTCGATCGTCACGTCGAAGAAGTGCTCGGCGCCGATCGAGCGGAGCACGTCACGGCAGTTGGCACTGGAGGAGACGATGGCGGTGCTCAGTCCGTGGGCGCGGACGGCCTCCAGATAGCGCAGGGTGCCGTCGTAGGCCTCGACGCCGTCGGTGCGGATCTTCTCGAGGACCAGGTCGTTCTTGCGATTGCCGAGGCCGTGCACCGTCTCGGCGCCCGGTGGGTCGTCGGGGTCGCCGTCGGGCAGGTCGATGCCGCGGGAGGCGAGGAAGGTGCGCACACCGTCGGCGCGTGGCCGCCCGTCGACGTACTCGTCGTAGTCCGCCGCTTCGAACGGCCGGAAGTCCGCGCCGTCGCGCTCGCGCAGGAAGGCGTCGAACATCTCCTTCCAGGCGGCCGCGTGCACGACGGCCGTCTTGGTGACGACGCCGTCGAGGTCGAACAGACAGGCGTGGATGCTTTCGGGAAGACCGAGCTGCGTCATACAGGACCGGTTCCCCCTGCGGAGATGTTCCATCGAGTGGCGCACGCCACATGCCGGGGGCGCGAGGGGGGACGTCCGGCGTGCGCGCCCGGCCCGGGTGGCAGACTCTCCCTGTGCCGCTCACCTTCGACGACCTCCTCCACCGCGCCCGGGCGCTCCCCCGGGACGGCGGCCGTGCGATCCTCGGGATCGCGGGCGGTCCCGGCGCCGGGAAGTCGACGCTGGCCGAGCACCTGGTGCGGGAGTTGAACGGCACGGGCGAGCCCTGGGTCGCGCACGTTCCCATGGACGGCTTCCACCTCGCCGACGCCGAGCTGGAGCGCCTCGGTCTCCGGGACCGCAAGGGAGCACCCGAGACGTTCGACGTCGCGGGATACG
Source organism: Streptomyces sp. NPDC059696 (assembly GCF_042733745.1). Classification (NCBI taxonomy): domain Bacteria; kingdom Bacillati; phylum Actinomycetota; class Actinomycetes; order Kitasatosporales; family Streptomycetaceae; genus Streptomyces; species Streptomyces sp. NPDC059696. Next base: position 270,810 of record NZ_JBHWFG010000008.1, on the reverse strand, counting down.
CGGCCCTGCTGCGGCGGCTGCGCGACGAGCCCGGCGACGACATCGTCTACGCGCCCGGTTTCGAACGCGCCCTGGAACAGCCGATCGCGGGTGCCCTCCCGGTGCCGCCGAGCGCACGACTGGTCGTCACCGAGGGCAACTACCTGCTCCTGCAGACTGGTTCCTGGTCCCGCGTGCGTCGCCTCCTCGACGAGGTGTGGTTCTGCGAGCTGCCCGAGCGCGAGCGCGTGCGCCGTCTGGTCGCCCGCCACGAGCGGTTCGGCAAGACGCACGAGGAGGCGGTGGCGTGGGTGTCCCGCTCGGACGAGCGCAACGCCGAGCTGGTCGCGACGACCCGGGCGCGGGCGGACCTGGCGGTACCGGAGCCGGCGATGCCACGCCGGCGGGCCACGTTTCGCGATGGGGCATGATCTGCCGCATGATCCGATCCGCCACCCTGGACGACATCCCCGAGATCCGCACGATGATCCGCGAACTCGCCGCGTACGAAAGGGCGGAGGAGCAGGCCCGGGCCACCGGGGAGCAGCTGGGCGCGGCGCTGTTCGGGGAGCACCCCGCGGCGTTCGCCCTGATCGCCGAGGACGACGCCACGGGTGGGGTGGTGGGCTATGCCCTGTGGTTCCCCCGCTTCTCGACCTGGACGGGGACCCGCGGCATGCATCTGGAGGACCTCTACGTCCGTCGGCACGCCCGCGGCGCGGGGCACGGCAAGGCCCTGCTCGCCGCCCTCGCGGCGACGTGCAGGCGCAACGGGTACGACCGCTTCGAGTGGTGGGTCCTGGCCTGGAACACACCGGCCGTCGACTTCTACACCTCGCTCGGGGCCGAGCTCCTGGACGAGTGGAAGGTGTGCAGGCTGAGCGGTGATCCCCTCAGGGAGCTCGCGGCCCAGGCGCCGCCCGTGCGGACCCCGGCCGCCGACACGCGGGAGCGGCACGCGCGTGGCCCCCGGTGACGCCGGGGGCCACCGCGTGGGTCGTCCGTGTCACGCCGCAGGTGCGGTCCGGTGGGCGCGCAGGGCGAGGGTCAGCGTCTGGGGGCCGTGGCCGCCGAGGTAGAGGCGGTTTCCGGTCGTCGCGTCGGTGCCGCCGACCACGGTGTAGTCCTGTCCCGGGTCGTAGCCCAGCAGGTCGCCGCGGTCCGGTCCGGCCAGCGGTTCGCCCGCCTCGACGTCGGCCTCGACGCTGATCGCGTCCTCACCGACCCGGTAGGTCACCGGCCCCTTCGTCAGGCACCAGCGCCCCTCCCCGAGCGGTGCGGCACCCTCGGGTACGCCACCGGGCCGGAAGGTCAGTTCGAGGGCCCAGGGCACGCGGGGTCCGCTGAGGTCGATCCGCAGGTCGGCGCCGTCCTCCCGCAGGTCCACCTCGACGCGGGTGGTGTGGGAGACCTCGTCCCGGGGCCGGTCCGCGAACGACATCGCGGCCGAGAAGCGCCCCTCGTCCACCACGCGGTAGGCGGCGTCCGCCCGCCGCAGCTCCGCGGGGAGCGGCTGGTAGTAGGCGGCCGTGAGGGTCTCGGTCAGCCGGTACCGGTGGTCGGCCGGCCGCTGCACCTCGGCGGCGCGGAACGGGCCGAGGTCGAAGAAGCCCCGGGAGAGACGGACCGCGTCGAGGACCGCGTCCCCGGCGAACAGCCGTAGGAAGGTGGGGTTGCAGGCGAGGCCGGAGCGGATGCGCCGGTGCGCGGGCACGTCGGAGCCGCCGTACACCACCGTGTGTGCAGCGGCCGAGGCGCGGACGGCGAGGCGCGCGGTGGTGAGGTACCGCTCGCGGGGCAGTGTCTCCGCGGCCGGGGCCGGCAACGGGTGGCACAGGTCGGGGGTGAGGAGTGTCCCGGCGAGCAGGTCGGGGTCGTCGATGCCGCCGGCCGCCGCCAGCCGCGCGGCCCTGCTGAAGTCGCCCCGGCCGGTGCGGATCGCGAGCAGCCGGTAGTGCGGCAGGTAGGGCGCCAGCGGGAACGGCCGGTTCTGGTCCTGCCGTCGCGACAGGACGGTCTCCACCGTGCCGTCCGGCCCGATGAGGTCCAGGGTCGCGGCGAGATTGCGTTCGACGGCGTCCCGCAGATCGGCGCGGTCGAGCACGTCGGCCAAGAGCAGCAGCGACGGGTTGGACACGTGGGCGGCGTAGTTGGCGCTCCGCTCCGAGTACAGGCCGTCCGCGTCGATGTCGACACCCTCCGAGAGCCACTCCTCGACGCGGTCGCGGAGCCGTTCGTCGGGGAACGACCGGTGCAGCCGGGCCAGCGCCGCGCACAGTTCCCAGCGGTGGTTCGGGGTGTGCACGCCACCCGTCAGCAGACTGCCCGAGGCGGCGCGGGCGATCCCGGCGAGCGCGGCCGTGACCTCGTCCAGTTCCGGGCCCGCACCGGCGGCCAGCACGTGCGCGTCGCACACGTCGTTGACGGTGAACGCCGAGTCCGGCGGGGACTGCACGTTGTCACCGCCGGCGAACAGGCCGGTGGCGGTCTGCGTGGCCCGCAGGGCGCGCAGGTGGGTCGTCGCGGCGGCGACGGCGCGCGCGCTGCCGTGCAGGGCGGAGTCCGGCGACCGGTAGGCCGCGATCAGCGTCTTCACCCGGCGGGCCAGGGTGCGGTGGGCCGCGCCTGCCGGTTCCGTGTCGGGGGCGGCCGCGAGCGGGGCGGCCTCCCGGTCGGCGGCCGCGGCCACCGCACGGAGGAACTCGTGGTCGAGCGGGGTGGGCAAGGTCAGTCCTTCAGTCCGGCGTTGATGTCGGCGCCCATGACGTAGCGCTGGAAGACCAGGAAGATGGCGATCAGGGGGATCATGGAGATGACCGATGCGCCGAGCAGGACCGACCAGTTGATGTTCTGCGCGCCGACGATGCTCTGGATGCCGATCTGCACGGTGAACTTGCTGGGGTCGTTGAGCATCAGCAGCGGCCAGATGTAGTCGTTCCAGCGCCACTGGAAGGACAGGATGGCGAGGGTCAGCATGATGGGCCGGGAGAGCGGCACCATGATCCGCAGGAAGATCGACAGCTCCTTGGCGCCGTCGATGCGCGCGGCCTCGACGAGTTCGTCGGGCACCGTCAGGAAGAACTGGCGGAACATGAAGCATCCGGTCGCGGTAAGCACGGCCGGGAGGATGATGCCGGCGAAGGAGTTGTAGAGGCCGAGGTTGCGGACCACCAGGAACTCCGGGGCGAGCATGACCTCGGACGGCAGCATCGTGGTGGCCAGGATGCAGACGAAGAAGACCTTGAGCCACTTGTTGTCGTACTTGGCCAGCGCGTATCCGGTGCAGCAGCTGACACCCACCGTGAGGATCGTCGTGATCACGCACACGAGGGCCGTGTTGACGAAGTACTGGGAGAAGTTGGCGCTGTCCCACGCCGCCTTGAAGCCGGACAGGGTGGGGTTGTGCGGGACCAGGGTCAGCGGATAGGAGAACAGGTCGCCGGCCGGCTTGAGGGAGCTGAGGATGAACCACAGCACCGGCAGACCGTACAGGCACGCCAGGATCCACAGCAGTGTCGTCGCGGGCACCGCCCGCCGGAGCCCGCCGGTGGCCGCGTTGCGGGGCCGCTTGGCGGGTACGGGCTGTTCGGTGTCGGCGTCGAGCGGGCGTGGCATGTCTGTGGTTGTCATCGGTTCTCCACCCGCCGGTTGACGATCAGCTGGACGATCGCGACGGCCATCAGGATGAGCATGAGCACGAACGACGCGGCGCTCGCGTAGCCGATCTGGCCCCGCTTGAAGCCGGTCTCGTAGATGTACTGCACCATCAGGTTGTTCGACGTTCCGGGTCCGCCGTTGTTGAGGGCGACGAACACCGGGTATTCCTTCATCGCGTTGATCGTGTTGAGCAGGATGACGATGAACGAGGTGGGCGCGATGCTCGGCAGTGTGATGCTGACGAACTTGCGCCATGAACCGGCGCCGTCGAGTTCTGCCGCCTCGTAGTACGACACCGGGACGTTCTTGATCGCCGCGATGAACAGCAGCATCGTGAAGCCCGTCCACGCCCAGGCCGCCGCCATCACCACCACCAGCAGCGACAGGTCCGCGTTGGACTGCCACGGGACGGCGCCGCCGCCGAGCTTCTCGATGACGTAGTTGACCAGTCCGAAGTTCTCACCGAACAGCCACCGCCACAGGACGCCGACGACGATGGGCGACAGCAGCCACGGGATGAAGAAGATGACACGGGCGACCGACGAGCCCTTGGCGTGCTTGTTCACCACCAGGTTGGCCGCGAGCAGCGAGAGCGCGAAGTTCAGCGGGACGAACAGCACGGTGTACAGCAGCGTCCGGCTCAGCGCGTCGTAGAACGTGGAGTCCCCGAACAGGTGCTGGTAGTTGTCCAGCCCGACCCACTGGAACACCCCCACACCCGTGTAGTTCGTGAAGGAGTAGAGGAGCCCGATCACCGCCGGCCAGACGAAGAACAGCGCGAAGAGCACGACGTTGGCCGCGATGAGGACGAGCGGCGCAAGGGTGTACTTACTGCGTCTCCTGGGCGGGCTCGCGGACACGTCCGAGGCGCGTTTTGTCATCTTCCTGACTCCGTGCTGGTGGAAGGGATTGCAGGTGGGCTCACGCCATGAGCCCTGGATCGCGGGGCCTGTCCGGGGCCGGGCGGCGGTGTCTCACCCCCGCCGCCCGGCCGCGCGGCCTACGATCCGCCGCCGACCTGCTGGTTGTAGCCGGCCACGATGTTCTCCAGGGCCTTGTCGGGCGACTGCTGGCCGTTGATCGCCTTGCCGAGCTCCGTCTTGGTCGGGTCCTCGGCGAGGCTCTTGCCCTTCAGCACCCACTGCGTCTGCGCGCTGTTGAAGTAGCCGGAGATCGGGGCGTACAGCGGGATCGAGTCGTTGTAGAGCTTGAACGCCGCCTGCGCCGCCTCGGACTTGAAGGGGTACTTCGGGTTCAGGCCGTTCTCGACCGGCAGGAATCCGGAGGCCTCGCACAGCACGCGGTAATGGTCGGGCTCGTAGATCCAGGACAGGAACTTCTGCGTGGCGGAGGCCGCGTCACCGTTGTTGTTGAAGCCGACCATCATGCCGCCGCTGTTGACGTCACTGGCCTGCACCGGCTGGGCGGGCGTGGGGGCGCTGGCCCAGTCGAACTTCTTGATGCTCTCGGAGAAGGCGGCGACCTGCCACACGCCGGACCAGTAGGCGACCACGTCGCCGCTCTGGAACATGGCGGCCGGGTCGGCGCCGCTGGTCCACACCGACTTCGGCATGGTCTTGTTGTCGTTCCATCCGACGAAGGTGTTCACAGCCTTCTTGGTCGCCGCGTCCGCCGAGAACGTGCCGGAGGAGTCCGCGTGGACGTACTTCCCTCCCATCTCGTAGACCATGGCGCGCAGGCGGGAGGGCGACTGGTCGAAGGTCAGGGAGTACTTGGCGCCGGTCTTCTCGCGGACCTTGTTCGCCGTCTTGATGAACTCGGTCCAGGTCCAGGTCTTCTGCGGCGAGGTCGGGAAGGAGACGCCGGCCTTCTCGAACAGCGACTTGTTGATGAACAGACCGGACGCGGTGACGTCCGAGGGGATGGCCAGCACCTTGCCGGACGAGTCCTTGGCGAGGAAGTTGGCGTTGATCTTGTTGCTCTTCTTGCCGGCGATGGAGCTGAGGTCGATCAGCTTGCCCGACCAGATCGGGTCCAGCGCCGGCACGGCCGCCACGTCGGGCAGGGAGTTCGCCTGGGCGGCGTTGTGCAGCTTCGTCGTGTAGCCGTCGTAGGGGATGTTGACGAGCTTGACGGTGACGCCGGTGTCCTTCTTGTACTGCGACACCATCTTCTTCCAGCCCGCGTCCTGCCCCGGAACCGTGGAGATCCAGAACGTCAGCGACTTGGAGGTACCGCCGGAGCCTGACCCCGACCCGCAGGCGGTGAGCAGAAGAGCACCTGCCGTGGCCACGGCAGCGAGGGGAACCACGCGGCGTATGCCGCCGCGGCCGAGTCGGCGGGAGCGCCGCACACCCACACTGATCATCTTCGATCCCTTTTCTTCGTAGCGGAAGAAGCACGGCGCCAGCCGAGGCGGCACGGGTGCATTGTGCAGAGATGTCGCTTCCCGGGGCACGGCCTCGCCCGGCCGCGTCGCCTTGACGGGTGGCGTCCCCGGCCATGACGGCCGGCGTCGCACAAGCACGCCCTCGTGCGTCTGCCGTACGGTGCGTACGGGCGGGATGCTCACCCGGAGTCGGCGTCCCGGCCGACTCAGAAAGCGCTTGTCCGGACATTGGCAGATCGAGTCGGAACCCGTCAATCCTTCGTCCCCGCGACCTGGGTCACGGTTTGGACTCCGCGGGAAACCGCCAGTCGGGCGGCCCCCACGACGGTCCCGAGATCGCCGACCGTGCTGCTGACGACTTCGGTGGGCCAGCTCAGCCGGGCGAGCTCGGCCCGGACCCCGTGCAGGAGCTGGGGGTACGCGCCGGTGCTGCCGCCGAGCACGACCAGTCCCGGGTCCAGCACGGCGGTCACGGCGGCGGCCAGCCGGCCCACGTCCACGGCATGGCGGTCGACGACGGCACGGGCGGCGGCACTGCCCTGCCCGGCCAGGGCGAAGAGCTCCTCGGCGGTGGCCGGGCACGGCCCGTCGCCGTCCGGCCAGGCCTCGGCCGCACGCCGCAGCAGGGAGTGCGCGCCGATGTACTCCTCCAGCGCTTCGTGGCGGGGTTCCCGCCCGTCGTCCCACGGGTAGGGCAGCCGGGCCAGCTCACCCGCGGCGCCGTTCGCTCCGCGCAGCACCTGGCCGCCGACGACGATGCCGAGGCCGATACCGACGCCGATGCGCAGGTAGCCGAAGGTGTTCCGGCCCCGGGCGGCCCCTTCGTGCAGTTCGGCGAGGGCGGCGCAGTTGACGTTGTTCTCGAGGTGGACGGGGACGCCCGGCGGCAGCGCGACGGCCACGGCGTCGAAGACGGGACCGGCCTTGGCGGTCGCCGGACGCACACCGGCGCCCTCCCCGCGCGGCACGGTGACGTCGCCGACGGCGACGACGATGGTCCGCAGCGGGGCGTCGGCGGGCAGCGCGTCGAGCGCCTCGCGCACGACGTCGGCGGCGTCAGCCCGGGATCCGGCGGCCTCGGCGAGCAGCGTGCCGTCCAGCGCGCAGCCCCGGACCCGGGTGACGGCGGGGCCGAGGTCGACGGCGAGTACGGCCCCCGCGGCCGGCCCGAGGCGGTAGACGGCCGCGTTGCGTCCCGTGCCGCTGGAGGCGGTGCCGGAGTGGGAGGCGAGCCGGACGCCCTCCAGTTCCGCGACGGCCGAGGACACCGTCGGCTTGGACAGGCCCGCGAGGCTCGCGAGCTGCGGCCGGGTCGCCCGGCCGGCGTCGGCCAGGACGGCGAACACCGCGCCGGCGCTCTCGGTCAGACGGGGGGCTCTTGCCACGTCAGGTTCCAACGGTTCCCCCAACGGGTGACGGGCCGCGCTCCCGGATCGATCGTCTCGGATCGTCTCGGGTCGTCTCCACGGGAGGCGGCGATCAGGATTGCTCTCTTGACGCACTGTACTTCGTTAGTTAACTTCCTAACGAAGGTCACGGTACTCGCCTGCCGTGCTCCGCCAGAAGCCCGTCCCGGGGCTTCCCTAGTCCTTCGACCGCCCCTCATCCAGGCACGGTTCGCCCACCGTCGCAGCACAGCGCAACGACGAAAGAGGTTCCGTGCAGGACTTCGCGCCCCTCGTGGTCGGCATCGACGTGGGCGGCACCAAGACGCATCTGCGCGCGCTCGCGGGCCGGGCCCCCGTGGCCGACCACGTCCGTACGAGCGCCGGCTGGCGGCCGCACGATCCGGTGGCCGCCGCCCGGTGGCTGGCCGCGCTGGTCACCGACGTGCTCCCGGCCGGTGCCCGCCCCTCCTCCGTCGCCGTCGGCGGGCATGCCTGCGAGACCCCCCGCCAGTGCGAGCGGATACGCGCCGCGCTCCGAGAGCACCTCGACGCGCCCGCCCTGGTGGTGGGCGACGCCCGGCTCCTCGTCCCCGCGGCCGGACTGGACAAGGGTGTCGGCCTGGTCGCCGGCACCGGCTCGGTGGCGGTGGGGCGGCTGCCCGACGGCACCGCCGTCCAGGTGGGTGGCTGGGGCGCGGCCCTCGGCGACGAGGGCGGCGCCGCCGGTCTCGTCCGTGAGGCGGCACGGGCCGTATGGGCGGCCCACGACCGCGGGGAACCACCCGACGCGCTCGCGCTCGGGCTCATCGCCTCGCTCGACGTGCCCGAGGTACCCGCGCTCGGCGCGGCCCTGGAGGCGGCCACGGATGTCTCCGCCGAGTGGGGCCGGCACGCTCCGGTCGTCTTCGCGGCAGCCGCCGACGGCTCCGCGCTCGCCCGGACCGTGATCGACGAGGCCGGTGGGGCGCTGGCCCTGCTGGTCCACCGGCTCACCGCCCGCGGGGTCGCCGCCCGCGACGTCGTCGTCGCGGGCGGAACGGTGCTGTCCCAGCCCGGTCTGTACGACGCCTTCACCGAGGCCCTGGCCGAGACGGTGCCCACGGCCCGCGCCAGGCGCCTGGAGGTGCCACCGGTCGAGGGCGCGGTGGCACTGGCACGGTCGCTCCTGTGAGAAGGGGCGACGCGTTCACCGGCGGGACGGGTCCCCGCCCTTGATTCCTCGTCGAGGGGACACCGCCCGGCCTTTGCATCACGCGAGAGCGCACGACTTCCCCGGCCACATCGCCGAAGAACTGAAGAGAGGCACATCCATGCCGTCATCCGCCGGGCACCACTCCCCCACCCTGAACCGGAGGGGTTTCCTCAGAACGTCCCTGGGCGGCTCGGCCGCGCTGGTCGCCGCGCCGGCCTTCGCCGGATGGCTGGGCGCCGCGGACGCCAAGGCCGCCACCGCCCCCGCCGCGTTCGTCGACGACTACAAGACCAACCTCCTGACGAACCAGACCCCCGAGACCAACGCGGTCGTCCGGGTTCTGGGGGGCTTCGCGGAGATGTGGAAGACCGGCGACTGGAACACCGGCACCCCGCTCATGCCGGAGGTCCTGCGCGCCAACGTGCGCTACTGCGAGCGGATCACCGCCGGGCGCACCGACGCGGAGGCGAAGCAGGCGTTCGTCATCGACCGCCAGCACCAGAGCTACTCGATGATCGACGGCCTCGGACCGCTGGCCGCGCTCTACAAGTCGGGCGCCAAGGCGGTCACGTCGATCACCGGCGCCCCGGAGGGCACCCCGCCGGCCAAGGTGAACGACGCCGTGCCCGCCGACGCCCCGGCCGGTTCCGCGCTGGGCGCCGGCTCGTACGACTCCGAACTGGGCCAGGTGGCACGGCTCGTGGACACCCTGCGCGGCACCTGGGCCTCCGGCAACCCGGCCAAGTTCGCCTACCAGTACCCCCGCCCGTGGCGCATGAACGAGGACAGCGAGGTCGTGGACACCGGCCGGACGGACGCGTTCGGTTTCCCGGTGTACGAGTCGAAGGTCGTCGTCGCCCCGCAGCTGCTGCGCCAGCGCGGCGACAAGCCGGCCGAGGACGGCGGTTTCCCCAGTGGCCACACCAATGCCCTGCACCTGGCGTCGCTGGCCTACGCGTACGCGGTGCCGGAGCGTTTCCAGGAGCTGGTGACGCGCGCCCTGGAGCTCGCCCACACCCGGATCGTCGCCGGCATGCACTCCCCCGTCGACGTGCTCGGCGGCCGGATCATGGCCACCGCCCTGGCCGCCGCGACCCTCGCGGACCCGGCGAACGCCGGCCTCAAGGCAGCGGCCCGCGCACAGGCCCTGTCCTACCTCACGGAGAAGACCGGCACCACGCCCGACTCCCTGTACGCCTACGCGCACTCCGCGGACACCGGCACCGACCCCTACGCCGACCGGGACGCCAACGCCCGTGCGGTCCGGCCGAGGCTGACGTACATCCTTCCCCGCCGCGGCCGCGAGTCCCCGCTCACGGTGCCGAAGGGCGCGGAGGTGCTGCTGGAGACGCGGCTGCCGTATCTGAGCCCGGACCAGCGGCGTGAGGTGCTGCGGACGACCGCACTGCCCTCCGGGTACGTCCTGCTGGACGGCTTCGAGCAGTGGGGCCGGCTGAACCTGTTCGCCGCGGCCGACGGTTACGGAGCCTTCGAGCGGGACGTCACCGTGACGCTGGACGCGGCGTCCGGGGGCTTCCACGCGGCCGACAGCTGGCGCAACGACATCGAGGGCGAGGGCGGTCTGACCAAGCGCGGCTCGGGCACGCTCACGCTGACCGGCCACAACCGCTACCGCGGCGGGACCACGCTGGAGGCCGGGACCCTGGTGGCCGCGTCGCCGCGCGCCCTGGGCGAGGGCGACGTCCGTGTCACGGGCGGCACCCTCCGCGCGGACCGGGTGCTGCGGGTGCGCGGATCGTACGTCCAGGAGGATGAGTCGACGCTGGACCTGCTGCTGCGCGAGGGCCACGGCCCGGCACTGACCGTGCGCCGGCGGGTCCTGCTGGGCCGGGGAAGTGTGCTGTCGCTGCGCCTCGATGCCGGGCGGCCGCCGGTCGCGGGGACGACCGTCCCCGTGCTGTCGGCCTCGCAGCTGCGCGGCCGGTTCGACCGCGTCGAACTGGACTCGAGCACGCTGCGGGCCGTGCCCCTTCCTGCAGCGGACGGTCTGTCGGTGCGGATCGTGCGGCGGTAGCGCGTTCTCCGGCCGGGGCGGGTCCACGGTTGGGCCTCCGGACCGCCCCCGCCGTTGCTCGGCCCGTGTCGCTGTCGCCCCCGGCACGGGCCGACGCCACACCCGGCCGGGCAGACGCCGGCGGTGCCCCTCGTGGCGGTCCCCCGCGCCCGGAGGGCAGCCGCGAAGGCCACGGGGCGGCCGGCCGGTTGATCGGCGGCAGCCGCCCCGTCGAGGCCGTCGGGCGCTCGGTCACGTTGTACCGCCGCCGAGCAGCCGCGGCGCTGGTACGTCAGTGCATCGCGTGGAAGAAGCCGTCCGCGCTGACGTGCTGCATGACCCTGCTGGCCACCCGGTAGCGGCCGTTGGGCACGTCGGGGCACCTCGCCACGTGGACGGCCAGCGGGCCGGCGAACTCGTAGCCGCGGCGTTCCGCGTGGCGGGAGAGGCGGTCGGTCAGGGCCTGTCCCACGTCGGTGCCGGTGCGGGTCAGATGGTCGTGCACGTCGTCGGGGAGCTCCACGTCGTAGGCGTTGGGGACCATGACGCGGCCCTCGCGGCACACGACGGCGTTGTCGTCGCACTCGCGCCGCAGGGCGTCGCAGACCTCGACCGGTTCCTTGTCGAGGAGCCGCGCCCACAGCGCGTCCCAGCGGTTCTCCAGGGTCTGTTCCAGCGCACTCAGCGCGCTCATGCCGTGTCTCCTGCCGGAAGCGTCGTCGGTTCGGTCGGGTGCGGGGGTGGTGTCCCTAGCGGTCGTCGTAGTCGTCGGGGCGCACCTCGGCCTCCTCCAGGGCCTCGCGCATCGTGCGGCCGGTCGCGCCCGGCGGGCGGGTGCGGTTCTCGTCGTCGTGCTGTTCCAGCAGTTCGTCGGTGGTCTCGGTCTTGGGGCGGTTTTCCTCGGGGACGGTCATGGCGAACGGCTCCTTCCTCGGTGGGTGTGCGGCGGCGGGTTCCCGCCGGGCGTACGGGTAACCCCCGGCGGGGCGGCTCATGCCGCCCGGAGAAGCCCTGGTCACCTTGGGTGGTGAGCTATGTTGAACGTCCGTGGGAGACGAAGGAGGCGCACCGGTGCCATCGCCGCAGCAGGCACGCGCACAGGCATCCGCGATCACCTCGGGGAAGGCCGGCCCCGAAGCGGAGGTCTCCCCGTCCGCCCAGCTCAGGACGCTGTTCGACCGCCCCCGGCTGTCCCCGGGGCAGCGGCGTATCGCGCAGTACCTGATCGAGCACATCACCGAGGCGGCGTTCCTGTCGATCACGGAGCTCGCGGACCGGGTCGGCGTCAGCCAGCCCTCGGTGACGCGGTTCGCCTCGGCGGTCGGCTTCAGCGGTTACCCGGCCCTGCGGGAGAAGCTGCAGTCGATCGCGCTGGGCACCCTCGCGGGCGGGCCGGCCGAGGAGCTGCGGGGCAACGAACTGCAGGCGGCGGTCGACGCCGAGATCGAGAACCTGGAGAACCTGCGGCGCGACCTGGCCGACCCGACCCTGGTCATCGACGTCGGGCGCAAGCTGTCCTCGTCCGCTCCCCTGACGGTCCTCGGGCTGCGCATCTCCGTCTCGCTCGCCGAGTACTTCGCCTACGCCGCCCGCCGGATCCATCCGGACGTACGCCTCGTGACGCGGGGCGGCAGTGTCGCCTACGACGCGCTGCTGCAGTCGCGTGAGGCGGGCGGTACGTGGGTGCTGGCGTTCTCCATGCCGCGGCACGCACAGGAGACCCTGACGGCGGTGCGGGTGGCGCGGGGCGCCGGGCTCAAGGTCGCCCTGATCACCGACCTGGCGCTCGGGCCGCTGGCGGACGAGGCCGACGTCGTCTTCGCCATCGGGACGGGCTCGCGGCTGGTCTTCGACTCCTACGCGGCCCCGGGTGTGATGTGCTCCGCGCTGCTGCAGGCCATGACCGACGCGGATCCGGAGCGGACCCAGGCGCGTCTGGAGGAGTACGAGCAGGTCGCCGACCAGCACCAGTTCTTCCTCAGGGACTGAGCGGCGTTCGGCGGGTCCCACATGAGGACCATCCGCAACAAAGCACGCATGAATGTTTTCATGCTCCTTGCAAACCGGATGGCATATATAAATACTGCTCACGGATCGCGACCCGGCAGTTCCGGATCCGTTCCGCACCCGTGGAGCCGGGTCCTACCCACTCCGGGTCCCGGGTGTCCGTGGCGGCCCCGGTCATCCCCTAGGCCGGGGCCGCCCCGACCCGTCGTCCACCCACACGACGCCGCACACCCGGAAGCGATGATCATGCCCCTGACGACCACGCGCATCAGCCCGGACTGGCCCTGCCAGGTCAAGACCCCCGGGAGCTACGACTGGGAGCGCTCGGCGGCCAAGTGGCTGCGTGAGCTGGTGCCCACGCGCTACGCCGGATACCCGGCGTTCGTCCGCCACCCCGTCCTTCTCGCACGGCACGCCCACCTCCAGGTCCAGAACGAGATCCGGGTCGCCCGCACCGCCCTGCAGACCGCCCGCGCCGACCTGCCCGGGCTGGGCCTGCACGAGGGAGCCATCGAGCACGCGATCAAGCTGTACGCGGCCGAGGTCATGCAGCTCCAGCACATCGCCCGCAGCGTCCGGGCGGTCACCCAGGCCCTGGTCGAGGCGAACCGCCAGCCGTGAGCCACCAGTCGTGAGCCACCAGTCGTGAGCCACCAGTCGTGAGCCACCGGCTGTGAGCCGCCGGGCATGACCGGCGCCGGGCGTGGCACACGTGGGGGAATGAGCACCACGACAGGCCGGCGCGGCGAGCCGGTGACCACGGTTCTCACCTGGCAGGTGCGCCCGGGCCGGGAGCGGCGGTTCGAGGAGTGGACGCGCGGCATCACCCGCTGCGCGCGAGAGTTCCCCGGCAACGAGGGCGTCTCCTGGCTGACACCCGAGGACGGCCACCGCTACCACGCGGTGCTGCGCTGGTCCGATCAGCACCGGCTCGCCGCCTGGCTGGAGTCGGAGGAGCGGGCGCACTGGCACCGTCAGATCCAGGACGTCGCGACCGAGGTCAGCAGCCGGCGCCAGTCGACGACCGGGATGGAAACCTGGTTCAGCCTGCCCGGCACCACCGTGCAGGCCCCGCCCCGCTGGAAGATGGTCCTCACCACCTTCCTCGGCGCCTACCCCTTCACCCTGCTCATCCAGTGGCTGGTGACACCCCACACCACCGGCTGGCCGCTGCCACTGCGGGCGGCCGTCTTCCCGCTGGTGCTACTGCCGCTGCTCACCTATCTGGTCATGCCGCGGCTCAGCCGGTTGTTCCGGCTGTGGCTGTATCCGCGCGACGGACGATGAGCGGTTTCCCGTGAGGCGGACGGGACCGGAGGGACCTCGGGGAAGGGGGAGCAACCCAAGCCCACAAGTCGGTCTGCGAACCGGGCCAGGTGTGCAATGCTCGACGCGTGACGAGCGAGCCCGTGACACCGGCGCAGCCCGGTGCCGCACCGGACCTGGTCGAACTGGCCAAGGTCGTCGCCCGGCAGCGCGCCGAGCTGGACCGGCTGCGCGACCAGGCGGCCACCTCCGCTGTCGTCGAACGGGCCAAGGGCGCGGTCATGGCGCTGACCGGCTGTTCCGCCGACGCGGCGGGCGAACAGCTGCGCCGGCGGGCCGAGGCCGGCCGGCACACCCTCCTGGAGGAGTGCTGGATCACCCTCGGCACGCTCGCGCCGATGTCGTCCGGCCCGGACACCGCAAGCGAGTCCGGCGACGCCGAGGCTGCCGGCCGGACAGGAGCCCTGGAGCCCTCGGCCGTGCCGGACGACGTCACCGCCGCCCTGGCCCGCCTCGGCCGGGCCCTCGTTCGGGTGATGACCCCGCACGACCTCGCCGGGTGTCTGCTGGACCATCTCGGCCCCGACATGGCCGCGGACGCCGTCCTGATCTACGCCCGCAGGCCCGACGGCGGCCTGGAGCTGATCGGGCACGCGGGGATCGACGACAAGCTGGCGGCCCAGTGGGGCCAGGTACCGCCGCTGAGCGGAGTGGCAGCGCTGGACGCGCTGCGCGCGGGCGAGCCGCGCTGGCTGGAGGACTTCCCGGCGGACGACCGGCGCTACCTCCTCATCGGCGACCCTCCCGACCGGTGGCGTTCGCGCGCCTGGCTGCCGGTGCCCGCCGCGGGCTCCGCCGACGTCTGCATCGGCGTGCTGCGCGGGCGGGCCGGGGCGTTCACCCCGCGCGACCGTGCCCACCTGCAGGGCGTCACCGGGCTGTGTGCCGGCCGGCTGCGGGCCTTCGACACTCCGCCCGAGCGCGACGCCGACGCCGCCACGGACGCGGTGCAGGCGCTGTTCGAGGCGCTGCCGGTCGCGGCGATGCTCCTCACCCCGCTGCGGGCAGCGTCGGGTGAGACCGAGGACTTTCGGGTGGAGGCCGCGACCGCCCAGGTGGGTGATCTGCTGGGCCGCAGCGGTGAGGAAACGGCCGGGCGGCGGCTGCTGGAGCTGCGCCCGGCCCTGGCCACCGAGCCGCTGTGGCAGGGCTGTCTGCGAGTGCTGGCCACCGGGACGGTGTACGAGGGTGAGCCGTTCGCCCACGAGGAGGTCGTGGCGGGCATCGCCGAACTGTCCGTGTACACGGCCCGCGTGGCACCGCTGGGCGACACCCTCGTCGTCTCGTGGATCCGGCACGGCTCCTCCGACCGGCAGGAGCAGCGGCTGGCGGATCTGCAGCGGCTGGGCAATCTCGGCTGGGCGAGCTGGAACCTGGCCCGGCAGGAGGCGTCCTGGTCGACGCAGGTCTTCTCCCTCTTCGGCCTCGATCCCGGCGACGGCCCGCTGCGGCTGCCCGAGGTGCCGGGGCTCGCGCTGCCCGAGGACACACCGGCCCTGACGCGCGCCATCGGTGAACTCGTGCACGCGGGGCGTCCGTTCGACGTGCCGTTCCGGGTCCGGACGAGCGGCGGCATCCGGCATCTGCGGCTGGCGGCCGAGGCGGTGCCCGACCGGCACGGCACACCGGTGGAGGTGCACGGCTTCGTCCAGGACATGACCGCCCGGCGCCGGGCGGAGCTCGCCCTGGTCGAGAGCGAGCGGGCGATCCTGTCGCAGCACGACGTGCTCCAGGCCGAGCGGACCCTGGCCTCCCGGCTCCAGCACGCGCTGCTGCCGATGTCCAACCGTCCCGTGCACCTGGCCGGGCTGCGGGTCGAGGTCGCCTATCTGCCGGCCCAGTCGGGTGTGCATGTGGGCGGTGACTGGTTCAGCGCCATCGAACTGCCCGACGGGAGCGCGCTGCTGGTGGTGGGCGACGTCGCCGGGCACGGGGTCGACGCCGTGGCCACGATGGCCCAGCTCCGGTTCACCGCGAAGGGCATGGTCATCACGGGCTCGTCGCTGACCGGTGCGCTCGCCCGGCTGAACACGCTGCTGCTGCACTCGCGCGACTCCCACACGACGGCCACGATGGTGCTGGCCCGCTACGACCCCCGTCGCCGGCGCCTGGTCTGGGCGCAGGCGGGGCATCCCCCGCCGTTGCTGCTGCGGGACGGCGAGGCCCGGTACCTGCGCCGCCCGGGCGGCATGCTGCTCGGGGCGTCGGCCACGCCGGTCTACCAGGAGGCCGAGTGCCGTCTGCATCCGGGCGACCGGCTCATCCTGTACACGGACGGCCTGGTCGAGCACCCCCCGCACAGCATCGACCGGGGCCTGGAGGAGTTCGCCGAGGAGGTGGCCGCCCCGCACGGCGACGGGCCCGCGTCGCTGGGACCGTTGCTGGCCCGGATGCTGCCGGACGTGCGCCGCGACGACGTGTGCGTGGTGGACGTCCGGGTCCCCGGGGTGGAGGACCGCTGACGGGCCGCTCCCTCCGCCCGGATCCGCCGGGACTCCCCCGGCTCGCGCCGCTTCACAGGTCCCCGCGGTGGCGCCAGTACCACCACAGGCCCACCAGCAGGGCCAGCAGGAACAGGACGGGCAGCACCAGGCCGGGGATGCGGGAGCCGTTCATGGGCGGGGCCTTCGGTTCGCGGCGGTTCGGGCGCTGCGTACCGCGCCCGGGCCCAGGGTGACGCCGCACCGCCCCGTCGTCCCGCTGCTTTTCCCGTTCGTTGCCCGGCGTTCGAGATACGGGAAGCCCTGTCAGTCGACCGGGTGACCGGGGTCGATGGTGAGGGCGTCGGACAGGCGCAGCAGTTGCCCGTCGTAGTTCTCGTCGCCGCCCCACTCGACCGGGTCGAGGACGAAGCCGATGTGGTCGCCGCCGCCGGTGCGCGTCACGATCCGGCCGACGAACCAGGCCGGCGCGTCCCGCAGGACGAGAGCTCCGCCGTACGCCTCCCGCAGGCGGACGTCCCCGAACTTGTCGGTCCGGTCACCGGTGTGCCCGCCGAACAGCTCGGCCAGGGCGTGCTGTTCGCGGCCGAGCAGGTGCACGGCCAGGACGTCGGCGTCCCGGGCCACCCGGAACGTGTGGTTGAGCTCGGACAGCCACACCACGAACCGCACGGGCCGCAGCGAGCACTGCGAGGCGAACCCGACCAGACAGCCCGCCCGTTCACCGCCCGCGGTGGCGGTGACCACGTACATCTCGGGGTTCAGCCGGTCGATGAACTCGTCCATGCGGGCCATGGTCACACATCAGGTCGTGCCCGCCGGGGTGCGGGACTCCAGGGCGGCCCGGGTGTCGTCGCCGTAGACGCCGGTCTCGTCGCCGCGGATGCCGTACCAGAGCTGGAAGCGGGCGACCGCCGCGGTGAGGGTCGGGTCGTAGTGGCCGCTGGTGGAACCGTCCCGGTAGACGTCCGGGACGCGCAGCAGGCGTTGCTGCAGCTCGGTCACCTCCGGGCCGGACGCCCCTTCGCGCAGGGTGCCGGCGCCGTCGGGGTCCTCAGGGCCCACCGGCGCCGCGGTGCCGGGCGGGCGGGACGGGGTGGGCGTGGGGTCGGGGGCCGAGGCGGAGGAACGGGGTGGGGCGGCGGGCGCGGGTGCCGCGCTGTCGTCGCCGGGTTCACCGCGGAGCAGGAGCGCGCCGCCGAAGCCGAGCACCGCGGCCGCGAGGACGGCCACCGCGACGGCGGCGCGGCGCAGCCCGGCTCCCGGGGGCACCGCGTCCGTGCGCCTGCGGTTCTCGCGGCCGACGGGCGGGAGTTCCTGCGTCAGGGCCTCCGACCCGGCCACCTCAGAACGGTCCGCCTCCCAGCCGGGCCTCTCCCGGGCCGCCTCGGAGCCGGACCTGTGGCGGGGCGCCTCGGGGCCGGGCCGGTGGCGGGGCGCCTCGGGGCCGGGCCGGTGGCGGGGCGCCTCGGGGCCGGGCCCTTGTGCCGGCAGCGGGACGGGCTCGTAGCCGTCGGGTTCCCGGCCGGTCTCCTGCTGGAACTCCCGCATCAGTTCCGCGAGTGCGTCGGTGCGGCGGGGCCGCAGGACGCGGATGGGTTCGAGGACCGGGCCGTCCTGCGGCGGCCGTGGCTCGGACGGTGTCGACACGCTGTTCTCCTTCGTCCGGGCCCGGGGGCGCCCGTCTTCGGGGATCGTCCTGACGCTGGTGCCACGACAGGGCGAACGTTTCCTGCCGCGGCATGGGATACGCGCCCGCGGCCCAGGGGGTTCAGACACCGGCCCGGGACCGCACGACAGAGCACTCAGTACCCCCCGAAAAGTGCACCGAGTGCCATGAACACACGCCAGGTGCTACGTTCGCGCTCATGAGCTCCGAGAAAGCCGAGGCCGGCACCGGGAAACCGCCCATGCGGGACGCCTTGGTGGCGGCGGCCTTCCAGCTGTTCCTGGAGCGGGGGTACGAACAGACCACCGTCGACGACATCGTGGCGCTCGCCGGGGTCGGGCGGCGCTCGTTCTTCCGCTACTTCCCCTCCAAGGAGGACGTGGTCTTCCCGGATCACGAGCGCTGCCTGTCCGACATGACGGCCTTCCTGGCGGACGGCTCCGACGACGACGAACCCGTGCGACGGGTCTGCGACGCCGCCCGGCTGGTGTTGCGCATGTACGCCGAGAACCCGACGTTCTCCGTGCAGCGCTACCGCCTCACCAAACAGGTGCCGGGGCTGCGGGCCTACGAGCTGTCGGTCGTCTGGCGCTACGAGCGGGCCCTCGCCGCGTATCTGCGCCGGCGCTTCAGAGCCCGCCGGGACGGCACCCTTCAGGCCGACGTGATCGCGGCGGCGGTGGTCGCGGCGCACAACAACGCGCTGCGCTCGTGGCTGCGTTCGGACGGGGAGGGCGAGGCGAGCGCCGCGGTCGACCACGCGCTGGCGTACGTGCAGTCGGCGTTCGGCGGGGTTCCGGTGCCGCCGGCCGTGGAGCAGCCGGAGGACGTGGTGGTCGTGGTGTCGCGGCGCGGGGCACCGCTGTGGCGGGTGGTGCAGGAGATCGAGACGACCCTGGGGCGGGACCGAGGCCCCGCAGATTGAGGGAACGGAGTGCCTTTACGAGTGGCACTCAGTGCCATACTCTGTGCTGCGTGCACGGTGGCACGGCGAGCCGCGCACCCGTGTGCGCGAGTGATCGCGTGCGCGGATTCCGGCCGAGTGCAGGGAGTTGACCCACGTGTACCACTCAGGAAGCGTCACTCAGCAGGCAGCCGGCTCCGCCACGGGTCTGCTCGACCCGAGGGGCCAGGGCTCGGAGGCCATCCTCTATCAGCGCTGCACCTGGTGCGGCACCGCCATGTACCACCGGCTGCTGTGTCCGGTCTGCCGGGGCAGCGAGCTGCGCACGGAGCGCGCCGAGGGCACGGGGACGGTGCGCCACTCCACCGTGGTGCACCGCAACACCCCCGCGGCGCGCAACGTCTCCATGATCGAGATGGCCGAGGGCTTCGTGGTGCGCGGCCGGGTGATGGGCCCGCCGATCGGCATCCACAGCGGGGACCGGGTCCGGCTGTCCACCGCCAAGGACCCGGTGCGCGGCGAGCCGGTCTTCCAACTCCTGGACGAGCCGTACCGGGCCTGGAGCTGACGCCCCCGGACGGCTTCTCACCGGGCACGTGTGGTGCGAGCGCGCGCCGGCCGGCCGTCAGAGGGTGATGCGGATGCCCACGGTGCCGTCGACGCCCCGGCGCAACCGGCTGCCGAGCAGGGTCAGCCGGCCCATCAGGCCGTATTTGCGGGCGATGAGCCGGCGGTAGCGGGCGGTGGTGGCCGGGTCGCAGATCTCCGCCGTGCCGGGCACCTGGTCGCCGGTCGGGTTGCCGCGCAGGTCGCAGGGACCGACCAGCACGTCGGCGCGGTTGCGGATCCGCTTCACCTTCCAGGAGTCGGCGGACGTCCACACGCCGAGCGCCGCACCGTCGCGCACCACCCAGACGGGGGTGGCGACCGGGGTGCCGTTCCTGCGGTAACTGGTGATCAGCAGGTACTTTCCCGCGCCGAGTAGGTCCGGAGTCCTGTCGTCCATGACGGGCAGTGTACGAGCGTACGGCCGGGTTCAGCGCAGCGCCGCCGCCATTCTGCGCACGGCCTCTTCGAGCACTTCCCGCGAGGTCCCCAGGTTGAGGCGGGCGTGGCCGGCGCCGCCCGTGCCGAAGGGGAGACCGGAGCTGAGGGCGACCC
The DNA here is from genome assembly GCF_042733745.1 of Streptomyces sp. NPDC059696. Classification (NCBI taxonomy): domain Bacteria; kingdom Bacillati; phylum Actinomycetota; class Actinomycetes; order Kitasatosporales; family Streptomycetaceae; genus Streptomyces; species Streptomyces sp. NPDC059696. The sequence continues at coordinate 250,722 of NZ_JBHWFG010000008.1, read as the reverse complement.
GGCCGCGCTCCAGGAAGACGTCCGCCGGATCGTCGCCGAGTCCGAGGGCGCGGCAGTCGAGCCAGGCCAGGTAGGTGGCGTCGCCCGGCCGGTAGCGGATCGCGGGCAGGTGCTCGGCCAGCAGGTCCGCGAGCAGCCGGCGGTTGGTGTCGAGTCCGGCCAGCAGGGCGTCCAGCCAGGTGAGACCGTCCCGCAGGGCGGCGGTGTGCGCGAGGACGGCGACGTGGCTGGGGCCGTGCCCCACCTCCTCGGGCATCCGGTCCAGGTCGGCGCCGGCGCCAGGCCCGGCGATCGCCAGAGCGGCCTTCAGCCCGGGCAGGTTCCAGCCCTTCGAGGCCGACATCAGGGACAGACCGCGCTCGGCGCCCGGCACGCTCAGGTACGGCACGAAGTCGGCGTCGCCGAGCACGAGAGGGGCGTGGATCTCGTCGGCGACGACGCGGACGCCGTACCGCTCGGCGAGCCCGGCGACGGCGGACAGTTCCTCGGCCGTGTGCACGGTGCCGGTCGGGTTGTGGGGGTTGCACAGCAGATAGGCGGCGCGCCGCCCCTCCGCCACGGCGTGCCGGAGGACGGACTCCAGCACCGTGAGGTCGATCCGCCCGTCCGTCCCGAGCGGGGCCTCGGCCACCCGCCGGTCCATGTGCTCGACGAACAGGTAGAAGGGCGGGTACACGGGCGAGTTCACGACCACCGTGTCGCCGGGTCCGGTGACCAGTTTGAGCATCTCGACGACACCCAGCATGACGTCGGGCACGATCGCGGTGCGCTCCACGGCGAGCCCGTCCCAACGCCACCGCTTCGCCGCGAAGGCGGCCAGGGCCTGCGCGTATCCGGTACCGGCCGGGTAGCCGGTGTCGCCGAGGCCGAGGGCGTCGGTGACGGCGCGCACCACGGGCTCCGCGAGCGGCACGTCCATCTCCGCCACCCACAGCGGCAGCACGTCCTCGGGATACGTGCGCCACTTCATGCTCGTGCGCTGCCGGAGACGGTCGAGGCTGAGGGCTTGCAGGGGATTCGGCTCACCGGACGACACGTGCGGGATCCTGGTCATGGGCACACGATAGGGGGCTGTGCGGTGAGCGGGAATCATGTGGGCGGGCGGCGGGGCGGGGCGGTGGCGGACACGGTCCTGGAGGTCGCCTGCGACGAGTCGGGGTCTGACGGGGAGAACCTCACCGGCGGCAACACGGACGTGTTCGCGCACGCCGGGGTCTCGCTGTCCGAGGCGGCGGCCGCGGCGGCGGTGCGGGAGATCCGGGACCGGATCCGCTCCCCGGCCGAGGAGTACAAGGCGAACCACCTGCTGCGCGAGAAGCACCGCGCGGTGCTGGAGTGGCTGCTCGCGCCGCGGGGGCCGATCCATGGGCGGGCACGCGTGCACCTCATGGAGAAGACGTTCTTCGTGGTGGACCGGACGGTCGGCCTGCTGCTGGACGACGCGGACGAGGCGGCCGTCCTGTTCCGCGCGGGACGCGCGGACTTCGGGGAGGCCGGCTGGCGGGCTTTCCTGGAGGCGGCCAACCAGTTGCTGCGGGTCCGCCACGACGGGGACCCGGTGGACGTCTTCTACAGGACCGTCGACGCCCTGCGCCGGGCACATCCGCGCACGGACGCGGCGCGGGTCCTGGAGCGGCTGGCGGCGACCCGGCCCCGCGCGGTGTCGTACCGGGAGGGTTTCCTGGCCGGGCCGCCGCTGATCCCGCTGCTCAACCCGCTGCTCCCGGCGATCGTGCGCACGGCCGCGCTGTGGAGCGGCGACGGGCGGACGGTGCACCTCGTGCACGACCGGCAGAACATGCTGACGCCCGACCGCATCGCGTGGATCGAGGGGACGGCCCGGCGGGCCGGGGTCGGCCTGGCCGGGCTGCGGCTGGTCGTCGCGCGGGACGACGCCCGGGTGCAGGTGGCGGACTTCCTCGCGGGGATCGCCCGCAAGATCGCCTCGGATGAGCTCAACGGCCGCGGGGACCCGGCGCTGACCTCCCTGCTGCGGCCCTACGTCGACCCCGACTCGGTGTGGGGCGACGCGCGCAGCGGGGCGCTGCTCGCGGGTCCGGTCACGGATTGACCGGGAAGAGATCACCGGTGCGCTGAACGCGGCGCGGCTGCGCCCCGTATGGATGAGGGGCACTCAACTCAAGGAGGGCCCTGCGCTGTTCGCATCGGGATGTTCGGGTTCGGGAGCCATGCATGAGGCACGCACGACGACGGGTCGTCCGGCGAGTGACACGGCTGGCGGCCGTCGGCGGACTCCTCCTCGGAGGAGCCATGGTCACCACCGCCGTGGCGAGCGAGCCCGCGGCCCCGTCCATCGGCGTCCCCTTCACCGCGCCTCCGGCGACGGGTGAGGGCACCGACCTCGTGTCCCGGCTCGGGAACTCCCGTACGGCGGGCAGCTGGGTCGACTCGGCCGGGCGGCCGGTCGTCGCGGTCACCGACGAGAAGGCGGCGGCCGAGGTCGAACGGGCCGGGGCGCGGGCGAAGATGGTCGGCCACAGCATGAGCGACCTGAAGTCGGCGGCGAGGACGCTGCGTTCGGCCCCCAGGGTCTCCGGTACCTCGTGGGCGCTGGACTACAAGAGCAACCAGGTGGTGGTGCGGGGCGACAGCACCGTCTCCGCCTCCGACTGGTCCCGGATGACCGAGGTCGCCGAAAGCATCGGCTCCTTCGTGCGCATGGAGCGCACCGAGGGCACGTTCACCACGCGGATCAACGGCGCGCAGCCCATCCTGTCGACCGCCGGGCGCTGTTCGGCGGGGTTCAACGTGACCGACGGCAAGAGCGACTTCATCCTCACGGCCGGGCACTGCGGGCCCGACGGTTCCCTCTGGTTCGCCGACGACCGGGGCCGGCAGCAGGTCGGCACCTCCCTCAAGGGAAGTTTCCCCGGCGACGACTACTCCCTGGTCAAGTACGACAGCGGGCGTGCGGGCAAGGGCGCGGACGTCGTCGCGGTCGGTGACGGCAAGGGCGTGCGGATCACGGGCGTCGCCGACGCGGAGGTCGGGCAGAAGGTCTTCCGCAGCGGCAGCACCAGCGGACTGCGCGAGGGGGAGGTGACCGCGCTCAACGCCACGGTCAACTACCCCGAGGGCACGGTGACCGGTCTGATCGAGACGAACGTGTGCGCCGAACCCGGCGACAGCGGGGGCCCGATGTTCGCCGACGGCATCGCGCTCGGCGTGACGTCGGGTGGCAGCGGTGACTGCAGGGTGGGCGGTACGACGTTCTTCCAGCCGGTGACGAAGGCGCTGACGGAGCTGGGCGTCAAGCTGATCGTGGCGAAGTCGGCGGGCGGTACGGGCGCGGCACCCGCACCGTCGGCGACACAGGGCGCCGCCTCGCCGGGCTCGCCGGCTCCCATCACCGGTACGGACGTGTCGACGCTGCTGGGCCGCCTCACCGACCCGCGCAACGTCGGCCCCGGCATGCTCGTCATCGCGGGCAGCCTCGTCGCCCTGGTGGCGACCCGGTGGATCCGCGCGGAGCAGGACCGGAAGGCGTACCGGCAGTACTACTCGGCCACTTGGGGATGATGCAACCGGGGGGCCAGGCCGGTGTGCCGCTGTCGGAGTACTCGCGCCGACGGCGGCCGAGGGTCGGGAACGCGTCGGGGCGTCGCCGTCAGCCCAGCGTGAGCACTACGGTCGCGAGCGCCGCCCCCACGAGCAGCAGCCCGCCGAGCGGGCCGTGGCAGTGACGGCGGCGTGGTGCGCGCCCGGAGAACGAACCGCCGGTGACGGGGGCACCACCCTGTTCGAGCGAAGCTGCTGGCTCAGGGGCGGCGACGCCGTAGACGACGGCCGAGGACGGTGCGAGAAGGGCACCCATGGGATCAGGGGTACCCCTCGACGAGGGTCCGAGGGGTCAGCGGGCCGGGACGAGGGTCAGGCCGCGGGCGCCGGCTGTGGGGCCGCGGAGGCCCACTCCAGGACGAGCCGCTGGTACTCCTCGCGCTGCTCGACGCTCAGTGTCCCGCCCGACCGGCGCCACAGCGCGCGGATCTCCTCGTTGACCTCGTCAGCCGATCGCTCGGATGAGGATTCAACAGTGGTGGACATGCTGTGAAGCATACGTCGCCGGACGTGAAGACGATGTGAGTAATCACGAGCTAAACGGTCATTTCGGACAGTGTTACTGATCACGTCCATCTCCCGGTAAACGTGAGGCTGTTCACATCAGCCACCTGCGAGCACCTTTCGCCGCCGGGAAGTTCACCCTCACGCACTCCCCCTCACGCCTCGGCCGATCCGAGGACCAGCACCTTGATGGCCAACACGGCCGCGCCGCGGGCCCAGTCGTGGAAGTCGGAAACCTTCGTCTCCAGACCGACCGGCGCGGCGAGCGGATGCCTGAGCTCGCGCACCGTCTCCTCGACGGTCTTCCCGGCCACGTCCATGAGCCCGACCCCCTCCCCCGCGAGCAGGATCCGCTGCGGCATCACGAAGTTGGAGATCTGCGCCACGAGGGTGCCCAGGGCGCGCGCCGCCTCGTCGACGACCCGGGCGGGCATCGGGTCACCCGCGGCGGCCCGGGCGAGGATCTCCTCGTAGGTGGGGTCCTCGCCGGTGGCGGCCCGGATCTGGTAGCGGATGCTGGGGATGGTCAGCAGCGAGACGGCGCTGCCGCGCCTGCCGTCCGGGGTGAGCGGCCCGTGGGAGTCGATGATCCAGTGCCGGCCGAAGCCGCGGTCCTCCTCGGCGAACGGCACCCGCTTGCCCCCCAGGACCAGCCCGTAGCCCAGGCCGGCGCCGATGGTGAGGACGACGAAGCGGTCCAGTCCGCGTCCGGCGCCGAACCAGGTCTCCGCCTCGACCAGCGCCGCGACGTCGTTCTCGACCACCACCGGCAGGCCCGTGCGCTCCCCCACGAGGTCGGCCAGCGGGACGTCCCGCCACAGCAGGAAGGGGGATTCGCCGACCACGGCACGGTCCTGCACGAAGCCGCCGACGCCGATGCCGATCCCGGCGGGGCGGGGGTGGCCCGCGGCCATGTCGGCGGTCATGTCGGCCAGCACGTCGGCTACTTCGGACGGGTCATGGGTGGTGAGCACGCGGTCGTGGCGGGCGACGATGTGGCTGCGGAGGGTGGTGACGACGCCGTAGACCATGTCTTCGGTGATCTTGAAGCCGAGGAAGAAACCCGAGTCGGCGACGACGTCCAGCGGTTGGGAAGGGCGCCCCTGGCGCGCTTCGACGGGGGCCCCCGCCTCGGGCACCTCGATCAGCAGACCCGACTCGATCAGCGGCTTGGTCAGGCGGGTGAGACTGCCGGCCGACAGGCCCAGCCTGCGGGCGAGTTCCGCGCGGGACAGCGGGCCGTGGACGAGGACTTCGATCGCCACGGAGCGCTCCCCCGGGCTCAGCGGCAGCCAGCCGGCGGTGCCATCGGTCATGAAGGTCGGACTCCCCTCACCCATTTTTTTCACACCGAAATTAACAGGACCACTCTAGGTCGATGTCGGTTCCTGGGAAAAGATGTTCGCAGGCCACTTGACGCAGCAATTCTTTCGCACCAAAAGTAAGTCCCGCCAGAGGACGAGCCGCCGCAGCGAGGGAGTCTCCCGATGACCATCGCCTCCAGCAGTCCTCCCTCACGCCTGCCCTCGGGCGGCGCGGCGGAGGCCCGCAGCAGGACCCGGACGCGACAGGAGGTGTCCGGCGAGGACCGGGGAGACGGCCGGCTGGCCGCTTGCTTCATCGCGCCGGCGATGCTCGGTTTCCTGGTCTTCCTGCTCTGGCCGACCCTGCGGGGCGTCTATCTGAGCTTCACGCGCTTCAACCTGCTGACGCCGGCGGAGTGGGTGGGCCTGGACAACTACGTCCGCATGGTCAACGACCCCATCTTCTGGGACTCCCTGTGGGTCACCGTCGAGTACGTCGTCATCAACATCGGCGTCCAGACGGTCGCGGCGCTCGCCATCGCCGTACTGCTCCAGCGGCTGACGCAGTCGGCGCTGCTGCGCGGCATCGTGCTGACGCCGTATCTGATGTCGAACGTCGTCGCCGGTCTGGTGTGGCTGTGGATCCTCGACACCCAGCTCGGCATCGGCAACGAGATCGTCAGCGGGCTCGGCGTGGACCGCATCCCGTTCCTCGCCGACGAGACCTGGGCGATCCCGACGATCGCGCTGATCAACGTGTGGCGGCACGTCGGGTACACGGCGCTGCTGCTCTTCGCGGGCCTCCAGGCCATCCCGAACGACATGTACGAGGCGGCCCGGGTGGACGGCGCGAGCGAGTGGCGGATGTTCTGGCGGATCACCATGCCGCTGCTGCGGCCGGTGCTCGCGGTCGTGCTGATCATGACGGTCATCGGGTCGTTCCAGGTGTTCGACACCGTCGCGGTGACCACCGCGGGGGGTCCGGCGAACGCCACCAACGTCCTGCAGTACTACATCTACGGCTCCGCCTTCGGCCGCTTCCAGTTCGGCTACGCCTCGGCCATGTCCGTCGCCCTGCTCGTCGTGCTGAGCGCCATCACCGTCCTGCAATACCGGCTCACCCGGGCCGGCCGGACCGATCTCGGCTGACGGAAGGGAGACACCTCATGGCTGCCGTGACGACCACGAGGACCGTACGACCGGTGCGGCGCGGGTTCTCCTTCGGGCGAGCCGCCGCCTGGACCGTGATGGGGCTGATCGTCCTCATCACCCTGCTGCCGTTCTACTGGATCCTGCGCACCGCGCTGTCCACCAACGCGGGCCTGAACGCCGACCCCGCCGGCCCGCTGCCGGTGGACCTCACCACCAGCGGCTTCGAACGGGCCCTTGGCCTGCAGTCGGCCGAGGAGGCCGTCGCGCAGGGCGGCGCGGGCGGCGGGCTGGACTTCTGGCGCTATCTGCTCAACTCGGTGCTGGTCTCGACCCTGATCACCGGATGCCAGATCTTCTTCTCCGCGATGGCCGCGTACGCCTTCTCCCGGCTGCGCTGGCGGGGGCGGGATGCGGTGTTCGGGCTGTTCCTGGCCGGGATGATGGTGCCGGCCATCTTCACGCTGCTGCCGAACTTCGTGCTCATCAAGCAGCTGCACCTGATCGACACGCTCCTCGGCATCGCGCTGCCCACCATGTTCATGACGCCGTTCGCGGTGTTCTTCCTGCGCCAGTTCTTCATGAACATCCCCAAGGAGGTCGAGGAGGCCGCGCTGCTCGACGGCGCCGGGAAGGTCAAGATCTTCTTCCGGGTGGTGCTGCCGATGGCGTCCACGCCGATCGTCACGCTGGCCGTGCTGACATACATCACCTCCTGGAACGACTACTTCTGGCCGCTGATGGTCTCCTACAGCGACAGCTCACGCGTGCTGACGGTGGCGCTCGCGGTGTTCCGGGCGCAGACCCCCGCGACCGGCGTGGACTGGTCCGGACTCATGGCGGCGACGCTGATCGCCGCGCTGCCGATGCTGGTGCTGTTCGCCTGCTTCGCCCGCCGCATCGTCAGCTCCATCGGCTTCACCGGGATCAAGTAAGGGGACTGTGATGCGAATTCGACTTCGTCCGCTCGTCGCGGCGACCGGAGCGCTGGCGCTGTCCCTGGTCAGCGGATGCGCGCAGCCTGGCGCCGCCGGGTCATCCGCGCACACCGTCACATACTGGCTGTGGGACGCCAATCAACTGCCCGCCTACCAGGCCTGTGCGAAGGGCTTCGAGAAGGAGAACCCCGGACTGCGCGTCAAAATCACGCAGTTGGGCTGGAGCGACTACTGGACCAAGCTCACCGCCGGGTTCATCGCGGGCACCCAGCCGGACGTGTTCACCGACCACATCCAGTACTTCGGCCAGTTCGCCGACCTCAAGGTCCTCGAACCGCTCGACGACCTCGGCATCGAGGACTCCGACTACCAGCCGGGCCTCGCCGCCAACTGGGTCGGCCAGGACGGTCACCGCTACGGCGCCCCCAAGGACTGGGACACCGTCGCGCTGTTCTACAACTCGAAGATGACCGAGGAGGCCGGGCTCGGCAAGGAGCAGCTCAACAGCCTCTCCTGGAACCCGAAGGACGGGGGAAGCTTCGAGAAAGCCATCGCGCACCTCACGATCGACAGGAACGGCAAGCGGGGCGACGAGCCGGGCTTCGACCGCAACAACGTCAAGGTGTACGGCATGGCCAGCAACGGCGGTGGGTTCGGCGACGGCCAGACGCAGTGGAGCACCTTCGCCGCCTCCGCCGGATGGAGCTACCTCGACAAGCCGCGCTGGGGCACGAAGTACCAGTACGACAGCAAGACCTTCCAGTCGGTCATCAAGTGGTACTTCGGCCTGGCGAAGAAGGGCTACATGCCACCGCTGTCCGACTACAACGTCCAGTCCAACCAGGCGAACACCCAGGTCGCGGCGGGCAAGGCGGCCACCGCCTTCGACGGGGCCTGGATGATCTCCACGTATGCCGGATTCAAGGGCAAGGACATCAAGACCGCCCTGACGCCCACCGGCCCGACCGGCAAGCGCGCCACGATGCTGAACGGCCTGGCCGATTCCATCACCAAGGCCTCCGAGAACAAGCCGGGCGCCCGCAAGTGGGTGGCCTACCTGGCCTCGGACCGCTGCCAGAACGTCGTCGGCAGGTCCGGAGTCGTCTTTCCCGCCACCCCGGCGGGCACCGAGGCGGCCGTTGCCGCGTACCGGAAGAGGGGCATCGACGTCTCGGCGTTCACCGAACCCGTGGCCGACAAGAGGCACTTCCGGACCTTCTCCTATCCGATCGCCAGCTACTCGGCGGACATGACCGCGCTGATGACCCCCGCCATGGAGGACATCTACGGCAACGGCAAGCCCGTGAGCAGCCTCGACCGGACCAACGACCAGATCAACCTCATCCTCTCCCAGTGAAGGGCACGCGCTCCATGACGTTCTCCCTCGGCATCGTCGGCGCCGGCCAGTTCTCCGGCCAGTTCGCCACGCTGTTCCAGGCCCACCCCGGCGTCAGCGACGTCTACGTCACCGACCTGCTGCCCGAACGGGCCGAGCAGCTCGCCGCCGCCCAGGGGCTCGCCGGCACCTTCCCGTCGTACCAGGCCATGCTGGAGTCGGAGGACGTCGACGCCGTCGCGATCTTCACCCAGCGCTGGACGCACGGGCCGCTGGTGCTGCAGGGCCTCAACGCCGGCAAGCACGTCTACTCGGCGGTCCCCATGGCCATCAGCACGGAGGAGATCGCGGCGATCATCGACGCGGTCAAGGCCACCGGTCTGACGTACATGATGGGTGAGACCAGCGAGTACAACCCGGCCACGGTCCACGCCCGCAACCAGATCGCCGTGGGCGCCTTCGGGCGGCTCTTCTACGCCGAGGGCGACTACGTCCACGACATGGACCTGGGGTTCTACGAGGCCTACCAGTACAGCGGCGGTGAGAACTGGAAGGCGACCGCCAGCTATCCACCGTTGCTGTACCCGACGCACGCGATCGGCGGGGTGCTGGGTGCCTGGAGGACGCACGCGGTGAGCGTGTCGGCGATCGGTGTCACCGACGACCGGGGCGACGGCGTCTTCGACAAGGACGTCAGCCAGTTCGGCAACGACGTCTCCAACGCCACCGCGCTGTTCGAGGTGGCGGGCGGCGGCTCGTTCCGTACGAACGAGTTCCGGCGGGTCGGCTACCCGTCGCACATACGGGAATCACGCTTCCGCTTCTTCGGCACCGAGGCGAGCATGGAGCAGCTCGCCACGGTCGCCCTGTGGCAGGACAAGCAGGGGGTGAAGGACATCAGCGAACTGCTGGAGCCCAAGCCCACCATGGCGCCCGACGACCCCTCGCTGCGGCACATCGCGCCGGAGCTTCGGGCCGCCTTCACCTCCGGGTCGGCGCCGGTGCACGACCGGGCGCGACTGCCGCGGGAGTTCGACCACCTGCACAACGGCCACGAGGGCAGCCACCACTTCCTGGTGGACGACTTCGTGACCGCGGTCAACGACCGAACGCTGCCGTCGGTGAACGCCTGGGTGGCGGCCCGCTACACCCTGCCGGGCATCATCGCGCACGAGTCCGCGCGGCAGGGCGGGATCCGGCTGGAGATACCGGACTTCGGCAACGCGCCCCAGTAGGGGACACGGCCGGATGCGAGCCGGGTGCCTGCGATCAGGTGCCCGGCTTGCGGCCGTAGACGAAGACGTCGTCGCCCTTCTTCAGCAGCGACCAGTACTTCTTGGCGTCGGTCTTCGTCATGTTGGTGCAGCCGTGCGAGCCCGGCGGGTTCCACATGCTGACGCCGACCGAGTGGAAGGCCTGGCCGCCGTCGAAGAACTGGGCGTAGGGCATCGGCACGTGGTAGATGGACGACACGTGGTCGATGTTGCGCCAGTAGATCTTCTTCAGGCCGGTGCGGGTCTCGTAGCCGTCGCGGCCGGTGCGCACCGGGACGGGACCGTAGACGAGCTTGTCGCCGTCCTGGATCCAGCTCAGCTGGAGCGTCAGGTTCACACAGGCGATGCGCCCCTTGTTCACCGGGCACTTGCCGTCCTTGTTGGGGGTCTTCCCGACGGCCTTCTGCTTCTGCATCAGGTCCATCACCCCCCAGGTGACGGAGCCGGCGTAGCCGATGTTCGGGGAGATGCCGTGCTTGGTCTGGAAGGCCTTGATGGCCTTGCAGTCGGTGGCGGACTGCTTGCCGTCGACCGGGCGGCCGAGGAACTTCTCCACCTGCTTCTGGTACGGGCCGGCCTGCGTGGTGCAGCTCGCGCCCTGCGCCGGTGCGGCGCCGAGTGCGAGCGTGAGCGGTGCCACCAGTGCGGTGATCCCGAGTGCGACGGCGCTCCGTCTGCGTACGTCCCCCATGGCTGGTCATGCCCTTTCGCGAATGCGGATCTGCGATGTCTGCCAGCTAGACGGACGGAGAACGGTTCCGGTTGTGCTGCCGAGCGGGCTGGGACGGAACAGTGACATTGCTCATGGCCGACGCGCGCCCGCGGCCGGCCGTGGACGAGCTGAGCGTACAGGTGAAGCCGACGGGTGAAGCCGACAGGTGAAGCCGACGGTATAAGTTGCACAGATACGCTTACAACGTAAGATTACGGACATGAGGTGATGGTTCCTTCAGTGGCACGGAGTACGTGATGGCCGAGACACCCCTCACAGCGCAGGACGTTCCCCGGGTGACCGTGCTCGTGCCCGCCTACAAGGAGGTGGACTCGCTGCCCCGGGTGCTGGAGGCGCTGCGGGGGCAGACGCGGCCCGCGGACCGCGTCGTCGTGACCCTCGATCCGCACCCGGACAGCCGCCGGACCGCCGAGCTGGAGCGCATCGGCCGGGCGGGCGGGGCCGAGGTCTGGCACTCGGTCGGCAACCGGCACAAGAAGGCCGGCAATCTCAACGGGGCGCTCGGCAGACTGCTGCCGGCCGTCTCCGATCAGGACGCGATCCTCGTCCAGGACGCCGACACCTTCCTGGACCCCCAGTTCATCGAGGTCACCCGCAGGAAGATGGCGCAGGGGTACGGGGCGGTCGGCGGCAACTTCCGCGGCCGCTCCGGCGGCCGGCTGTGCGGGGCGTTCCAGCGCAACGAGTTCGCCCGGTACGCCCGTGACACGGCGCGGAAGCGGGGCAAGGTGCTCTGCCTGACCGGCACCGCCTGCCTGTTCCGGGCCGGAGCCCTCAAGGAGGTCCTCGAAGCCCGCCGGTCCGGCCTGCTCCCTCCGGCCGAGGGCGTCTACGACACGAAGGCGCTCACCGAGGACAACGAACTCACCCTGGCCCTGAAACACCTGCACCACCGCATCGTCGCCCCCACCCGGGCCACCATGACCACGGAAGTCATGGAGACCTGGCGTGCCCTTGCCAAGCAGCGGCTGCGCTGGAAGCGCGGCGCGCTGGAGAACCTGATCGACTACGGCCTCACGCGCTACACGACGGAAGGCTGGGCCCGACAGCTCGTGGCGTTCCTCGGAGCCTCCGTGTCGACCGCCTACCTGGTCTCGGTCGTCTGGTTCCTCGCCGTCGGCGCGGGAGTGCGGATCGCTCCGTTCTGGATCGCCTTCACGGCGTTCTACGCCATCGAACGGGCGGTCACCGTGAAGTCGCGCGGCTGGCGCGTGTCGATCGCCTCGATGCTGGTCCTGCCCGAGTGGTTCTACGACCTGTTCCTCCAGGGCGTGCACCTCCGTGCGCTCGCGGACACGGCTCTGCGAAGGGACCGCGCTTGGTGACACACGGACGACCGGCACACGACGTTCCACGACGAAATCCGCGCGGAGAAAGGAAAAAATCATGGCGAACTATGTAGGCGCCGGCACCACAGCCGGTGGAACCACCGGGGCCGGGCTGCTGCCGGTCACCGGGGGCCCCGGGAGTGTCTGGTTCTGGATCGTCGTCTTCGTTCTGATCTCGGCGGGATGCGCCGCACTGCGGCTGATCCCGCGCAAGGTCCGGGACGACACCTGACGAGGTCGCCGACGTGGGGCCACGGGAGTGGCCCCACCGCACCGCGGAGGTCCGGGATGAGAAGGGTGCGCCGCCTTCTGGGTGTCTCTCTGGGCGTCGGTCTGATGCTCGCCGGCCTGGTCCTGGGCGGCGTCAAGATCTTCCACGACCGGCAGGCGGACGACGCCTACGGCCACACGCAGCAGGCGCTGCGCGAAGATCTCCGGCGCTCGGACTCCGCACCGCGCAGGTCCCGTGCGCAGGAGCCGGGACCTCGCGAGGGCCAGGCCCTCGCCGTACTGCGCGTCCCCCGGTTCGGTGAGCGCTTCGCGCCGGTGATCGTCGAGGGCGTCTCACAGCAGGCACTGGCGAAGGGCCCCGGGCACTTCCCGCGGACGGCGCTGCCGGGTGAGACGGGCAACTTCGCGGTGGCCGGTCACCGGACGGGCTGGGGACAGCCCTTCAACCGGCTCACGGAGCTGCGGCGGGGCGACGCACTCGCCGTCGAACGGCAGGGGACGACCTACACGTACCGGGTCACCCGCAGCAAGGTCGTGGAGCCCTCCGACGTCGGTGTCCTCCTTCCCGTCCCCGGCAAGCCGGGAGCCCGGCCCGACAAGGCCCGGATCACCCTCATCACCTGCACGGACCGCGGGTGGGACGGCCGTTACGTCCACCGGTTCGTCGTGTGGGGCGAACTGCAGAGGCCATGACGGGTGAGCGGGATCTGCGCGAAGGAGGCAGGTGATGGTGGACGGCGCGGGGCCCGGTGGCGACGAGGACGGCCGTCCCGGCAGGCTCAGCCGTGAGCGGGTCCTCGCCGCGGCCCTGGAGCTGGTCGACCGCGACGGCCTGCCGGCTCTGACCATGCGCCGTCTGGGAGCCGAGCTGGGGGTGGAGGCCATGTCCCTGTACCGCTACGCGCCGGGCAAGACCGCACTGCTGGACGGGGTGGTGGAGGCCCTGTTCCTGGAGCTGGAGGACCGGCTCGCCGAGGCGGAACCGGCGGCGGTGGCCGCGAGCCCCGCGTGGCGGACCGAACTGCACCGCATCGCCCGGATCACCTACGAGGTCTGTCTCGACCACCCTCAGGTCACACCGCTGATCTTCACGCGCTTCACCGAGGTGCCGCTGGCGCGCAGGGCGCCGGCGGTCCTGCGGGATCACGAACGCGTGCTCGACGTGCTCTGGGAGGCCGGTGCCGGGGAGACCCGTTCCGCTCCGGTCCTGCGCGCCTTCACCGCCTGGGTCCTCGGGTACGTGTCCGTGGAGCTGCGGGCCATGGTGGACAACCCGAGGGAGCCCGACCCCGCGTTCCGGCTCGGTCTGTACCGCCTGCCGTCGGAGGAGCTCCCGAGGCTCCGCGCGACCGCACCCGCCCTGGCCGAGCGGGGCGGCCCGGAAGGGCTGGCGGCCGGGCTGGACGCGCTGCTGGACCGGTTCGTCGAGAGGGGCCTGTGACGGCCGCGCAGCGCGTCGGCGTCACCGGTAGCCGGTGACGGCCGCGGGTGCCTGTGACGGCCGCGCAGCGCGTCGCGTCACCGGTAGCCGGTGACGTCCGCGGGCTTGCCCGCGTCCTGGACCTCCACCAGGTAACGCCAGGCGTCCGGGCGGGAGCCGTCGACGTCGGTGAAGCCGTACACCTGCGCGAGTTGCCCGCTGGACAGCGACTGCCCGTTCCAGCGCATCACGTCCTCGTCGGCGGCGAGCGCGGCCACGGCCCGGCCCACATAGTGCGGTGTCTCGGAGATGGCGAAGTGGGGGACGTGCTCCAGGGCGTCGCGCCAGTTGTCCTCCCGTACCCCGAATCCGTCCAGCATCAGCTCCGAGCGCAGCCAGCCGGGCGTGAGGGCCACGGCGGTGGCGCCGCGCGGGCCGAGTTCGTGGCCGAGGGCGAAGGCCATGCGCAGCACGGAGGTCTTGGCGAGGTCGTAGAAGAAGTTCACCCGGTAGTTCCGGGCGTTGTAGTCGGCGGTGCCGTCGGTGACCTCGACGACCAGGCCACCGGGGTGGCGCAGCAGCAGGGGCAGGGCGTGGTGGCTGGTGACGGCGTGCGTCTCGACGGCGAGCCGGAGCAGGCGCAGCCCGTTGTCGAGGTCGTGCTCCCAGAGGGGGGTGTCCCACTCGAAGAGCTTCTCGCCGCCCCAGATGTCGTTCACCAGGATGTCGAGGCGGCCCCGCTCGTCGGCGATCCGGTCCACGAGTGCCCTGACCTGCGCCGGGTCGAGGTGGTCGGTGGGGACGGCGATGCCCCGGCCGCCTGCGGCGGTGACCAGGTCGGCGGTGTCCTCGATGGTCTCGGGCCGGTCGTACTCCGAGCGGCGGGCGCGGGTGGTGCGGCCGGTGACGTAGACGGTGGCGCCGGCCGCGCCGAGTTCCACGGCGATTCCCCGCCCGGCGCCCCGGGTCGCACCGGCGACCAGTGCGACCTTGTCCTGCAACGGAGCTGACATGTCCGACCTCCCGTGACGGTGACTGCGTGTCGCCCTCAGCGTGACGGGTAAGCCGGACATCTTCTGTCGCCTTTTACGGGCGACACGCGGCCGGCGCTGCGGACGGCGCACGCTCAGTGGCCCCGCGCGATCCACTCCTCCAGGTGCGGGGCCTCGGCGCCGATGGTCGTGGAGTCGCCGTGGCCGGTGCGAACGGTCGTCCCGGGCGGCAGGGCGAGCAGCCGGTCACGGATCGAGTCGATGATCGTCGGGAAGTGCGAGAAGGACCGGCCGGTGGCGCCGGGTCCGCCCTGGAAGAGGGTGTCGCCGGTGAAGACCGTGGCGAGGCCGGGGTCGTAGAGGCAGACCGCGCCGGGCGCGTGCCCCGGGGTGTGCAGGACCCTGAGGTCGGCGCCGCCGGCCTCGATCGTCTGGCCGTCGACCAGCCAGGCGTCCGGCTCACGGTCCGGGTGGGTCTGCTTCCACAGCGGCAGGTCGTCGCGGTGCAGCCAGATCGTGGCGCCGGTGCGCTCGGCGAGGGCGGGGGCGGCGTCGATGTGGTCGTTGTGGGCGTGCGTGCAGACGATGGCCGTGAGGCGGCGGTCCCCGACCGCCTCGGCGATGGCGTCGGCGTCGTGGGCGGCGTCGATGACGATCGCCTCGTGGTCGTCGCCGACGATCCACACGTTGTTGTCGACGTCCCAGGTGCCGCCGTCGAGGCTGAACTGCCCGGAGGTGACGAGGTGTTCGATGCGCGTGGTCATCACAGCACCACCACCGAGCGCAGCACGTCGCCGTGGTGCATCCGCTCGAAGGCCTTCTCCACCTCGTCGAGCTGGATCGTCTCGGTGACGAACGCGCCGAGGTCCAAGCGCCCCTGCAGATGCAGGTCGATCAGCATGGGGAAGTCGCGGGAGGGCAGGCAGTCGCCGTACCAGCTCGACTTCAGGGAGCCGCCGCGGCCGAAGACGTCCAGCAGCGGCAGTTCGAGCTTCATCTCGGGCGTGGGGACGCCGACGAGGACGACGGTGCCCGCGAGGTCGCGGGCGTAGAAGGCCTGCTTGTAGGTCTCGGGGCGGCCGACGGCCTCGATGACGACGTCGGCGCCGAAGCCGCCGGTGAGGTCGCGGATCGCCTCCACCGGGTCGTTCTCGCGCGAGTTGACGGTGTGCGTGGCGCCCATGGAGCGGGCGGTCCGAAGCTTGCGGTCGTCGATGTCGACGGCGATGATCGTCGCCGCTCCGGCCAGCAGCGATCCGGCGATCGCGGCGTCGCCCACCCCGCCGCAGCCGATGACGGCGACCGAGTCGCCGCGGCCGACGTTCCCGGTGTTGATCGCGGCGCCGATGCCGGCCATCACACCGCAGCCCAGCAGCCCGGCCACCTGCGGGGCCACGCGCGGGTCGACCTTGGTGCACTGCCCGGCCGCGACCAGCGTCTTCTCCGCGAAGGCGCCGATGCCGAGGGCCGGGGACAGCTCCTGGCCGGTCGAGGCGAGGGTCATCTTCTGCTGCGCGTTGTGGGTGTCGAAGCAGTACCAGGGCCGCCCGCGCCGGCACGCCCGGCACTTCCCGCACACCGCACGCCAGTTGAGGATCACGAAGTCGCCGGGCTCGACATCGGTGACACCGGCGCCGACCGCCTCGACCACGCCCGCGGCCTCGTGGCCGAGCAGGAAGGGAAACTCGTCGTTGATGCCGCCCTGCTTGTAGTGCAGGTCGGTGTGGCACACCCCGCAGGCCTGCACCCGCACCACGGCCTCGCCCGGGCCGGGGTCGGGCACCACGACCGTCTCGGTCCGCACCGGCTCGTCCTTGCCGGGTGCGATCACGCCGCGTACTTCCTGGGCCATCGTGCTGACTCCTTCGTCGGCCGGGGACCGTTCCCCTCCGAACCCTACGCGCGACTGATCGGTAAGGGGCGCGGATCGGCCACGCTCCCCGGCACGGAAAGGAGCGAAAGGGCAGGCCGCGCGGGTCGGCGGCGACGTAGCCTGAACGCTCCGCCGAGGCCCAGGGGGGGCGCCGTGAGCATCGCAGAGACCGGGACCGCCACACCCCCGTGGCGGCAGCTCCTCGGATACGTACGTCCGCACCGCTGGTCCCTGTTCGCCGGTGCGCTGCTCTCCCTGGTCACCGGGGCGACCGGGCTGCTGCTGCCGCTGGTGGCGCGGGACCTGATCGACGACCTGTCGCACGAACGGGCCATCACCGGTGCCCTGCTGGCCATGTCGGCGCTGGTCGTGGCCAACGCGGCGCTGGGCGCGCTGGGTTCGTACGTGCTGACCCGCACCGCCGAGTCGGTGGTGCTCGGCGCCCGGCGCGCGCTGTCCTCCTATCTGCTGCGGCTGCGGATCACCGCCGTGGACCGCAGCGAGCCGGGCGACCTGATGGCCCGTATCACCTCCGACACCACCCTGCTGCGCGCGGTCACCACCGACTCGCTGGTCGGCCTGGGCACGGGCGGGCTCACGCTCGTCGCCACGGTCGTGATGATGGGCCTGGTGGACGCCGTGCTGCTGGGCGTCACCCTGGCCGTGATCCTGGGTGCCGGCGTGGTCCTCGGGGTGATCGTGCCGCGCATCAACAAGGCGAGCCGTGAGGCGCAGAACGCGGTGGGGGTCATGGGTGCCTCGTTGGAGCGGGTCCTGGGCGCCCTGCGCACCGTCAAGGCGTCCGGCGCGGAGCACCGGGAGGAGCGGACGCTGCACGAGGCGGCGCAGGAGTCGTGGCGGCAGAGCGTGCGGGCCGCCAAGTGGTCGGCCGCCGCGGGCAACACGGCGGGGCTGTCCATGCAGGTCGCCTTCATCACGGTGCTCGCGGTGGGCGGCGCCCGGGTGGCGACCGGCGCGGTCGACGTGGGCACCCTGGTGGCGTTCCTGCTGTACGTCTTCTACCTGATGTCGCCGATCCAGCAGGTCGTCGGTGCCGTCACGCAGTACCAGACGGGGGCGGCGGCCCTGACCCGTATCGAGGAGGCGCTGCGCCTGCCGGCCGAGCCGGCCGCCGAGGCTGCCGGGCTGCCCGCGCCCGGAGCGCGGCCCGCCGCCGTCGCCTTCGACGACGTCCGCTTCCGCTACGCCGACGACCTGCCCTACGTCCACCACGGCGTGACGTTCAGCGTGCCCGCACAGGGCATGACGGCGTTCGTCGGCCCGTCCGGCGCCGGCAAGACCACCGTCTTCTCGCTGATCGAGCGGTTCTACGACCCCGAGTCCGGCGTGATCACCCTGGACGGGCAGCCTCTCGGCGACTGGGAGCTGCCCCGGCTGCGTGCCGCGATCGGCTATGTGGAACAGGACGCGCCGGTCCTGTCGGGGTCCTTGCGGGACAACCTGCTGCTGGGCCATCCGGAGGCCGACGAGGACGCCGTCACGCGGGTGCTCAAGACGACCCGCCTCGACGACCTGGTCGCCCGGCTGCCGGGCGGTCTGGACACGCTGGTCGGGCACCGCGGCACCAAGTTGTCGGGCGGTGAGCGGCAACGCGTCGCCATCGGCCGCGCGCTGCTGCGCCGCCCCCGGCTGCTGCTGCTCGACGAGGCGACCTCACAGCTGGACGCGGTGAACGAGTCGGCGCTGCGGGACACCGTCGCGGACGTGGCCCGCTCGACCACGGTCCTCGTCGTGGCGCACCGGCTGTCCACGGTGACGACGGCCGACCGGATCGTGGTGATGGACGCGGGCCGGGTCCGGGCCGTCGGCACCCACCGTGAGCTGGTGACGGCCGATCCGCTCTACGCGGAGCTGGCCGCGACGCAGTTCCTCGCCACGGCGGACTGACCCCGGGCACGGGTGAGGGCCGCCCGGGTCGGGGCGGCCCTCGTCCACGCGCGGGTGGTCAGCGGATGTTCGGGACGAAGCCGAAGAGCGGGGAGACCAGACCGACGACCTGGTTCAGCTGGTCGAGGTCGTTGAGCCGGTTGAGCCCGGCCAGCTGCGAGGAGGGCCGCGGGATCTCGTCCTTGTGCTCGGCGGGGATGTCGCTCACGGTCAGCGAGTCGAGTGTGGCCATCGGGCTGAGCGGGCTCTTCGCCTCCGCGGGGGCGGCGTTCGCCATCGGCGCGGCGAGGCCCGTGACCCCGGCGGCGAGACCAACGGCGGCGACGATACGTCGTGTTGAGATCATGCCTGGCGCAACGCGGACGGGTCCTCGGCGGACACGGGCGGGCGGTGGCGCTCACCCGTCAGGCCCAGTGCCCGGGCCGGGCTTGCCGACTTCGCCGGTCGGGAGCAGGCTCGACAGGAGAGGCCTTTCGCGGCCCGCGCCCGCCGGGTCGCGGCCCTTCGAAGGAGGTCATCATGGGAACCGCCGCAGACCCCGCCTTCGACCGAGAGACCCTGCGCCAGGGCCTGGAAGGTCACACCCCGGACATCCTGCTCTCCCTCTACGCCGACGACGCCGAGCTGCGCATCGTGGACCACACGACCCAGCCCAGCCACCCCAAGGTCCTGCACGGCCGGGACGAGATCGGGCGGATGCTGGAGGACGTCTACAGCCGCGACATGTCGCACAAGCTGGAGCACTGCGTGATCCAGGGCGACGAGGCGGCCTACAGCGAGAGCTGCCAGTACGCGGACGGGGTGCGTGTGCTCTCCGAGTCCATGCTGTCGCTGCGCGACGGCAAGATCACCGAGCAGACGCTGGTCCAGGCCTGGGACGAGTAACGGGCGGGGCCGGTGAAGGACCCCACCCGCGTCACGCCGCGGAGCGGCCGTCGTGATCAGCGCATCCACGCGCTGTACGACATGACGTCGCCCGACTCCGCACCGAAGGCGGGCTCCGGCCGGATCAAGGTGCTCTCCAGGCCGAGGACCGCACCGGTGCCCGGGTCCATGATCAGCATGTGGCGGACGCCGCCGCAGTCGTTCACATAGGCCTGGCCCGGTCGGCCCAGCCGGTCGGTCACCCGGCCGGCCGGCCGCAGACCGTCGGCGCCGGCCAGCAGCCGGGCGAGCGCCGCGCTCTGACGTGCGCCGAGGGTCCAGTGGTCCAGCAGCGTCGCCATCGCGTCCAGCAGCTCGGGCGTGGTGAGCGGCGTGCCGGTGAACTGAGACTCCGTCAGGTAGGCGCGCAGCCGGGCCGGATCCGTCGGCGGGGGCGAGTGGGGCGGGGCGTCGCTCCAGCTCGGCGGGTAGGTGCGGTCGAGCAGGACGTGGCCGTCGCCGACGAGGTGCGGCGTGCCGCCCGCGTCCGAGAGGACGGGGCGGCCCGGGTACCCGGGGTCGGTGGCCACGACGAGTTCGGTGTGGCTGTCGTCGGCCCTCCAGCGCACGATGCGCTCCTCGGGCAGGGTGATCGGGGGCATGCTGTCGGACATGCCGAGGCTCCAGGACCGCACGTGGGTGCCCTTGCGCAGGCGGGGCGCGCCGGGGACCTCGACGGCGGCGGCAGCCCGCTCGGCCATGCGGTCCAGGGACACGGGTGTGGAGTCGGATACGACCACCAGCGGGCGGGGCGCGGCGACGGCGGGCGGGGCGCTCGCGCCGCTCAGCACGAGGGTGAGGGCCAGGGCGGCGACGACGGCCGTGGCGACCAGCCCCCAGGCCAGCCGCAGCCGCCCGGAGCCCGGCAGCGGCAGGGCCGGCAGACGGCCGGGCCCCGGGCCTCGCCGTGCCCGTGCACGGCCGGGGAACAGGCTCCACCGTGCGCGCCCGGCGCCGGTGAGCGGCCGCGCTCGCCATGGGAGCCGGCCGGGGTGCGGCCCCGCTCCCTCCGGGAGCCGGTCCTCCTGGTGCCGCAGCAGACGCTCCAGCCGGCGCTCGGCGTTGTGGTCGAGGGGGCCGTCGCCGAAGTGGGGGCCGTGGGGCGGCACCGGGTCGGCGCCGCGCAGCAGTTCGAGTTCATCAGCCATGGCCGTGTTCCTTCGGGGCGGTCATGCAGGGGTGCTCGGCGGTCGGGGCCTCGGGACGCACACGGTCGATCTCCGCTCTGAGCCGTCGCCGGGCCCGGTGCAGCCGCATGGCGGCGGCCCGGCTGCCGCAGCCGAGGACGACGGCGACCTCGTCGACGCCGAGTTCCTCCCAGGCCGTCAGGCGCAGTACCTCCTGGTCGGCCGGGGAGAGCCGGGCGAGTGCCTCGTGCACCCAGGCGCCGGGGGTGTCGGCGTCGGGGCCCGCCGCGATGTGCCGTCCGTGCGCGGTGTCGTCGTTGCCGAGCCGGTCGACGAGCCGGCGGCGGCGTCCGTGGCCGCGTACCGCGTTGGCCAGGCAGTTGCGCGCCACGCCGTACAGCCAGGGCAGCGGGGAGGGCGGCAGGTCGGCCCGGCGCCGCCAGGCCACCGTGAACACCTCCGCCACCACTTCCTCCACGTCGAGGGTCCGTCCGTCCAGTCGCCGTGCGACATAGCGGCTGACCGCCCAGTAGTGCTCGCGGTAGGCAGCGGCGAAGATCTCGTCGTTGCTCATGTCCCCTTCGTGTCCGGCACTTTCCCGATCGTCACACCCGTTGTCGTGATTCTCGTCGCGTGGGGGAAGTGTGACGTCCGGGCGGGGCGCGGACACAGGCGGGGCATGAGGCACCTCAAGTGGCTGACGACCACGGACCACAAGACGATCGGCACGCTGTACCTGGCGACGTCGTTCGCGTTCTTCGTCATCGGTGGCGTGATGGCGCTGGTCATGCGCGCCGAACTCGCCCGGCCCGGTCTGCAGATCATGTCGAACGAGCAGTTCAACCAGGCGTTCACGATGCACGGCACGATCATGCTGCTGATGTTCGCGACGCCGCTGTTCGCCGGCTTCGCGAACTGGATCATGCCGCTGCAGATCGGCGCGCCCGACGTGGCGTTCCCGCGGCTGAACATGTTCGCCTACTGGCTGTACCTGTTCGGCTCGCTCATCGCGGTCGGTGGCTTCCTCACCCCGCAGGGCGCGGCGGACTTCGGCTGGTTCGCCTACAGCCCGCTGTCGGACGCGGTCCGCAGCCCGGGCATCGGCGCCGACATGTGGATCATGGGTCTGGCCTTCTCCGGCTTCGGCACCATCCTCGGTTCGGTCAACTTCATCACCACGATCATCTGCATGCGCGCTCCGGGCATGACGATGTTCCGCATGCCGATCTTCGTGTGGAACGTGCTGCTGACCGGTGTGCTGGTCCTGCTCGCCTTCCCGGTCCTGGCCGCGGCCCTGTTCGCCCTGGAGGCGGACCGCAAGTTCGGCGCCCACGTCTTCGACTCCGCCAACGGCGGCGCGTTGCTGTGGCAACACCTCTTCTGGTTCTTCGGCCATCCAGAGGTGTACATCATCGCGTTGCCGTTCTTCGGCATCATCTCCGAGGTCATCCCGGTCTTCTCCCGTAAGCCGATGTTCGGTTACACGGGTCTGATCGGCGCGACCATCGCGATCGCCGGTCTGTCCGTGACGGTGTGGGCGCACCACATGTACGTCACCGGCGGCGTGCTGCTGCCGTTCTTCTCCTTCATGACGTTCCTCATCGCCGTCCCGACCGGTGTGAAGTTCTTCAACTGGATCGGCACGATGTGGAAGGGCTCGCTGTCCTTCGAGACACCGATGCTCTGGGCGACGGGTTTTCTCATCACGTTCGTGTTCGGCGGGCTGACGGGTGTGCTGCTGGCCTCGCCTCCGATCGACTTCCACGTCTCCGACACGTACTTCGTGGTGGCGCACTTCCACTACGTGATCTTCGGGACGGTCGTCTTCGCGATGTTCTCCGGCTTCCACTTCTGGTGGCCCAAGTTCACCGGCAGGATGCTGGACGAGCGCCTCGGCAAGATCACCTTCTGGACGCTGTTCATCGGCTTCCACGGCACGTTCCTGGTCCAGCACTGGCTGGGCGCCGGAGGCATGCAGCGGCGGATCCCGGACTACCTGGCGGTGGAGGGCCTGACGACTCTGAACACGGTGTCGAGCGTCTTCTCGTTCCTGCTCGGCATGTCGATGCTGCCGTTCTTCTACAACGTGTGGACGACGGCGAAGTACGGCGAGAAGGTCACGACCGACGACCCGTGGGGCTACGGGCGTTCCCTGGAGTGGGCGACCTCCTGCCCGCCGCCGCGGCACAACTTCGTCGTCCTACCGCGGATCCGCAGTGAGTCCCCGGCGTTCGACCTGCACCACGCCGCCATCGCGGCGGCGGAGCGGGAGCTGACGTCGCGATGACCGCCATGGAAGGGCTCCCCGTGGATCTGCGGGCGTTCCACAACGACGTCGAGGGCCATCTGCTCGCCGCCGCCGCGCACGAGGAGGCACACAGGGCCGCCGCCCGGTTCGCCTCCGGGCTCGACCGGCTGTCGGCGGAGCAACGGGGGGAAGTGGAGCGGCGGTTCGCGGCGGAGCATCTCGCCCTCACCCGGGCGTCGTGGCAGCGCACGGCCCGGCGCGGGCGGGAACTGCGTGAGGAGTACGAGGCCTTGTACCGAAGGCTCCGCGCGCGGCTGATCGCCATGGCGCTGCTGGCGGTCACGCTGGTGGTGTCGGCGGGTCTCGTGGTGGTGATCTCGGCCTGAGCGGTTCTGGTGCGCCCTCGGGTTCCGCCCGAGCCCCCGCCCGTCCCAGGAGGGGGCTCGGGCGGGGCCCGGGGCGCAGAAAGGACAGGGGTCAGCCAGCCGTTCGGCGCGCCGCGTTCTCTCGCCACTCCCGGCCGATCGACCGCATCAGGGCCGGGTACACCCCCAGATACCGGCAGGGCTTGATGCCGAGCATGTACAGGGAGCCGAGGCGGCCGTTGGGCTTCACCAGGACGGCCATCTGACCGCGGTAGCCGCCCTTCCCGTCGGGCACCCAGCCGATGTGCATCACCCCGTGCATGGTCTTGTTGGCGTACTCGGCGGCCCACTCGTCGTGTGTCTGGAAGACCGAGGTGAAGGGCGCCGTGCCGAGGTCGGGCCCCCGCGGCCCCTCGCGCAGGTCGTCCGGCAGCCGGTCGCGCAGCGTCGCCACCCGGCCGCCGACACCCGAGTCCGGCTTGTCCCAGCCGAGCAGTGCGCCGAGCTTCCAGCGGACCGCGAAGAGGAAGCGGCCCACGGGGTTGCCGCCGTCCGGGCCGCCCTTGCCGTCCGCCATCTGCCGGACCAGGTGATGCAGGTCGTCCGGGCCGCCCGGCGTCGGCAGCGCCCACAGATCCTCGAGCCGGAAGTCGGCGGCGATCTCATGGATCCGCCAGGGGCGGGACGTGTGGTCGGTTGAGGGAAGGCGCAGACCGCTCATGACAGATCCTTGTCTATACGGTGGCGTATAGATCGAGCATAGACCCATCTATACGCCTCCGTATACTGGGCCGGAACACGTGAGGGAAGGCACAGCATGGGAGCGATCCGTACACCGCGGGACAAGTGGATCGAGGAGGGACTGCGGGCGCTCGCCGCAGGCGGCCCCGAAGCTGTCCGGGTAGAGGTCCTCGCCCAGGCACTCGGCGTCAGCAAAGGCGGTTTCTACGGCTACTTCCGCAACCGTGCGGGCCTGCTGGAGGAGATGCTCGACACCTGGGAGCGAGCGGTCACCGAGGATGTCATCGAGCGGATCGAACGCGACGGGGGCGACGCCCGCGAACGGCTCGGGCGCCTCTTCGACTTCGTGGGGTCGGGCGAGAAACGCGTGACCGGCGCCGGGGTCGAGCTCGCGATCCGGGACTGGGCCCGGCGTGACGCAGGCGTCGCACGTCGCCTCCGCCGGGCCGACAACCGGCGCATGGACTACCTGCGTGAGCTCTACGGGGCCTTCTGCCCCGACGAGGACGATGTCGAGGCCCGCTGCCTGATCACCTTCTCGCTGCGCATCGGTGACCACCTCATCGCAGCCGACAACGGCCCGCGCAGCCGGACGGAGGTCCTCGCCGCGGTCAGGCAGCGGCTGTTGAGCCGATAGCCGGTCACACCGGGCCCTCCGCCCGACTCAGAAGACCGCCGTCGTCCGGCTCGTGGTCCGTGGCAGCCGTGGCCGGGCGGTGGCCATGGGCTCCGGGGAGGCGGCACAGGTGACGTGACGCCCAGCAGGGGCCGGGACCGGCCGGGGGCCGGACGGCGAGCGGAGGGCGGCGAACGGCGGGCGGCGAGCAGAGGGCGGCGGACGGCGAGCAGAGGACGGCGAACGGCGAAACGGCGGACGACGAGCAGAGGGCGGCGGGCAGAGGGCGGCGGGCAGAGGGCGGCGGACGGCGGGCGGCGGGCGGCGGGCGGCGGGCGGCGAAGGGGTGCTTCCCCGCACCCGGCACTCCGCACCGGCACCGGCACCGGCACCGGCACCCCACCCGGCACTCCACACCGGCACCGGCACCCGGCACCCCGCACCGGCGCCCCACCCGCACCCACCGTCACCCTTCCGGCTTCCACCCCGGAGGCCACAGGATGCCCAGCAATTGCCGGACCAGTTCGTCGACGACCTCGTCGAGGGTCGCGTCGACCCAGCCGGCGCTCCAGTCGTGCAGCAGGCCGTTGACGCTGCCGATGAAGCCCGTCGCGGGGAGGCGGTAGTCGCGGGGGGCGGCCTCCCCGCGGGCGACGGCGGCATCGGCCTCGGCGCAGATCAGCTCCACCCAGCCGGCCCGGCGGGCGAGCCGCTGCTCCTCCAGGCGCGGGCTGACGCCGATGATCTCGACGAAGGTGATGCGGATCCGCCGCGGATCGGCGGTGACGTTTCCCGCGTAGGCCCGGAAGACGGCCGTGGCGCGTTCCACCAGCGGCAGGCCGGCCGCGCCCGCGGCCGCCTCCAGCACCGCTGCCTCGGCCCAGCCGTTGACCTGGAGGTGCAGCGCGGCGAGCACGTCCTCGAGCGTGCGGAACTCCTCGTAGAACTGCCGGGTGGACAGTCCTGCCGCTTCGCTGAGCGCCGCGACCGTGGTGGAGCGGAAGCCGGGGGTGTCGCCGAACAGCTGGAGCGCGGCGTCGAGGAACCGCCGGCGTCGCTCGGCCTGCCGCTCCTCGGCCGTCTTGCCGCCGTAGCGGCCGGTCGGCGCTCTGAGTCTGCCCGGCACCGGCTCCCCCTTCGTCGTTCGAACACCGATTTTGTCGTGCACGCGGTCTTGTGGAGAAGGCCGCCCCTTCCTTACTTTGCAGTAAGTTGACTCTGAAAGCACGTGTGTTCAGTTTCCACGCGCCATTTGGTTTGGCATGTCCCACTCACGAAGCTCGCCCGCAGCAGCGACCCCACAGCAGAGAGGGAAGCCGTCATGCCCGTCTTCCGACGCCGGCACCTGTGCTCCGTAGCCGCAGCCCTGGCCCTGACCGTCACCGTTCCCGCGACCGCCGCCACCGCGGCCCCGGGCTCCTCCGCCGCGCTGCGCGAGGTGCTGTTCGTGGGCAACAACTGGGACGGCACCGCCGATGTCATCCGCTCCGGCGGTGACTTCGCGAAGGTGGGGCGGATCAACGTCATCCCCGACAAGGACGAGCGGATGGCGGCGATCAACGCCGACCCCATCAAGTGGATCTACTTCATGGCGATCCGCAACAGCGTCGGTGAGGGGCACGACCAGTTCGTCGACGACATGTACTCCACGCCCGACGGGACGGCGGTGGTCGTCTCGCGGCCCAGCTTCGCGGACGTCGTGTCGATCGACCTCGCCTCCGGGAAGCTGAACTGGCGTTTCCCGGTCTCCGGTTACCGCTCCGACCACATGGCGGTCTCCCCCGACGGCAAGCGCGTGGCGGTGTCGGCGTCGACCTCCAACACCGTGTACGTGCTGGACATCGTCTCCGGCAGGGAACTGGGGAGGTTCGGCACCGGCGACAAGCCCCACGAGAACATCTTCACCCGCGACGGCAAGTACATCTACACCATGGCGATCGGCGACGTGAACACGCAGACCGACGCCCCGTGGCTGGACTGGACGAAGGGCGACCGGCGCATCACCGTCGTCGACGCGACGACGTTCAAGCAGGTCAAGGTCATCGACATGCGCCCGCAGCTGGACGCGCTCGGTCTCAAGGACTACTCCGACGCCGTCCGCCCGGCCGTCTTCTCCCCGGACGAGTCGAAGCTGTACTTCCAGGTCTCCTTCTTCAACGGCTTCTTCGAGTACGACATCGCCGCCGACAAGATCACCCGCGCCAAGACCCTGCCGAAGAACCCGGCGACCAGCGACGACCGCACGACCTTCGTCAACGACTCACGCCACCACGGCGTCTCGATGAGCCCGGACGGGCGCAAGCTGTGCGTCGCGGGCACCATGGACGACTACGCCACCGTCGTCGACCGCACCACCCTCCAGGAGGGCCCGCTCGTCACCGCCTCCAAGCCCTACTGGGCCACGGTCAGCGGTGACGGCACGTCCTGCGTGGTTTCCGAGAGCGGCACCGACCAGGTCACGGCCATCGACTTCGCCTCCGGGAAGAAGGTCGTGTCCGTGCCGGTCGGTGACCACCCGCAGCGCGTCCGGCTCGGCCATGTCGCGGCCGGCTGGACGAGCCCGTCCGCTAACTGACCTCCTTCGCCGCCCACGCGGCGAGTTCGGAGCGGGCCGCGGTGAGCAGCTCCGCCGTGGGAGCCGTCGCCCCGTTGGTCACCAGCGCGTAGTGCAGGACGCCGGAGTCCCGCGCGGTGAGCAGCAGGCGGCGGCTTCCCGTGCCGCCGGGCTCCTGCGCCACGCCGACCGGGGTCGAAGCGGTGTGGGCCGGTGGGCCGTGGACGGTGTCCAGGTCGGAGACGACCGTGGTGGACCCGGTCGGGAAGCTCACCGGCAGGTGCATCTCAGTGGGTGCCGGGCCGCCGTTCGAGCGCCACAGCAGCAGCCCGTACTGCCCCGACCCCACGAGCCGTTGCACGTGCGGCAGGGATGCGGGCACCGGGTTCCAGGTCAGGGTCGCCGAGCCGTCCCGGGAGCGGTCCTCGTAGGTGAAGCCGACGGTCTCGCCCGCGGTGGCGCTCGGGTAAAGACGGTCCAGGAGCCGGGCGTCCTGGCGCAGCACGGGCTTGCCGGAGTCGTCGAGGCGCACGGCGGACAGGTCCTCGTCGTTCCAGGCGTCGCCGGCGGTGAGCACCTTGCCGGGGTTGCCGTTCATCGGTTCGCGATGGCGGCCGTTGTAGAGGTCCCACTGCCATTGGGAGCCGGAGAGCACGGGTCCCGAGGCGGCCGGGTCGGACCACCAGTCGGCGCCCTTGAGGCGGGAGTCGAGCGCCTGGTACATCGCCTTGAGGACCGTCGGGGCCTTGTCGGAGACCGTGCCCGCGAGGGGGTGCCCGAACTCGCTGACCACGGCCGCCGTCCGTGCGGCGGCGGCCCGGTCGCGGACGGTGCGGAAGTCGCCCGCGTACTGGCCGTCGGCCGCCTTGCCCCACATGAAGACCCCGGAGATGGCCTTCTGGTCGTAGAAGTGGGTGTTGAAGACGTAGCGCGGGCCGAGGGGGCCGGCGTCCAGCAGGCCGCCCTCCTGCCTCTGGAAGTCGAGGTTGGCGTTCCAGAAGAGGTTCGGCTCGACGAAGGCGGGCTTGTCGCGCCACCCGGCCGTGTCCATGCGGGCCCGGAACCTCTCGTAGAACGGCCAGAGCACGTCCTTCTCCCAGGCGCGGCTGGTCTGCCCGGAGTCGTGGACGCCCGCGTGCGGCTCGTTGTACGGGTCGAAGCCCACGACGCCCTTGAACTGGTCGGCGCTCAGGTGCCGGCGCAGGTGTTCCATGGTCTTCTGCGCGGTGGCGAGGAAGGCGTCCTGCACGCCGTGCGCGTTGTGCCAGAAGTCGTACGTGGCGCGCTTCACGGCCTCGTTCTGGGTGATGTTCTGTCCCCAGAAGAGGCAGATCCCGCAGGACTCGTCCGGGTAGTTCCCGGCGTCCACGGCCCACTTGGGGGCACCGTCGCCGGTGTACCAGCTGTCGGCGTCGAAGAGGTGCCGCGAGTAGAGGTCCTGGTGGAAGTCGGGGTAGACCCGGATGCCGGCGTCCAGGAAGGCCTTCATCTGGTCGGTCGCGGCGGTCAGATAGGCCGTGTCCACCTGGCCGCGTTCGGGCTCGGCGTAGGCCCAGGACAGCAGGAAGCGCACGGTGTTGCCGCCGCCGAGGGCGCGCAACGCGGTCGCCGACGTGCGGGCGTCGGCGACCGAGGCGAAGGGCAGGCCCTTGTTCTCCGCGAGCTTGGTCTCGCCGGAGACGTTGTAGCCGCGCAGCACGATCTCGCGGCCGTGGACATCGGTGAAGCGGCCGTCCCGCACGGTGAGGGCGGGATCGTCGAACCAGAGGGAACCGGGCGGGGGCGCGGCGGTGGCCGGCGGTACGCCCGCCACCGAGACGGAGCCGAAGAGGACAGCCAGGACGACCAGCAGACGCGCTCGGATAGTTGGCATGTCCATTACAGTCCGGCCATATCAGGACACCGTCAACACCCCTGACTCCAGAGTAAGTTCCCGGTCGGGGAACCCTCACACGTCAACCACCTGCCCTCCGTGTCACGTTCAACAAGTACTCCTTCCTGTTCAGCGGGTTGTGGTCGGTGCGCGGGCGCTCGGGGATCGTGCCGTGCGTGACCGGCGCGTAGTGGGTGAAGGAGCTCTCCAGCTCGCCCTCCCCGCGGGTGAGCCCCGGCAGGTCCTGCTGGAGGGCGTGCACCCGGGCGGCCGGCACGGCGCCCTCCAGGACGCAGAGCTCCTCCCTGTTGTGTGTCGTCTCCGGTACGGCCGCGAACCGGGCGAGGGCCGGCAGCAGGGCGCCCAGGGTGTCGGCGGGCGCCTCGATGCGGAAGTGGTGCATCGGCTCGTGGACCCGCGTCCCGGCCCGCCGCAGCGCATCGAGGAGCACCAGCGGGGTGACACCGCGGAAGTCGGCGCCCGTGCTCGACATGCTCTTGTCGAAGCCCTGGTGGGCATGGCTCTGGCGGGGCGAGTAGCCGCTGTGGGTCATGGTGACCACGCAGTCGGAGACCCGCCAGCCGTGCAGGCCCTGCTCCAGGGTCTCGCGCACGGTGTCCTCCACGGCCTTGAAGAAGGCGTACGGCATCGAGCCGAGGTCCACTTCCAGCCGGAAGGCGACGCCGGAGCCGACCGGGGCGGGGTCAACGCGCAGGCCGACCGTCGCGAGGAACGGATTGGGGTCCTTCTTGTTGAACTCCACGGCCTGACCGCTGCCGACGAGCCGCTCGACGCACAGGGGCGTCGTCTCGCGAAAGGTGACGTCCAGGCCGTACTCCCCGGCGAGCGTGGCCTGCATGACCTCCTTCTGCACTTCGCCGTACAGGGAGACGGAGGTCTCCCGGCGGCGTTCGTCGCGGCGGAGTCCGATCAGCGGGTCCTGCTCGGCGAGCTGGGTGAGCGCCACGTGGAGCGCTCCCCGGTCGACGTCCGGGCCGGGGACGACGACCGTCTCCAGGGTCGGCGGGGCGAAGACGTGCTCGTGCGCCGTGCGGGGTTCGCCGATCGCGTCGCCGATCCGGACGCCGGCGAGCCCGGTGAGACGTGCGATCCGGCCGGCCGTGACGGAGTCCGCACGGGCGTCCGTGCCGTGGCCGAAGACGCTGATGCCGGTGATCCGGCCTTCGGCCCCGTCCGCCCCGAAGAGGACCTTGTCGCGGGTGCGCAGGGTCCCGGAGAACACCCGTGCGTAGGCGGCCTTCTCCCCCGCCGGGCCCCGGTCGATCTTGAACACGGTGGCGGACACCGGCCCGTCCGCGTCCCCGCCGGCCACCGGGAGCAGGGTTTCGACGCCGGACAGCAGCGCCGCCACACCCGCGCCGGTGGCGGCGGAACCGAAGTAGACGGGGTGGACGAGCGCCTCCCGCGTCTGCCGGACGAGGGACCCGTGCAGCAAAGCGTCCGTGACGGTGTTCTCGACGTAGGCCGTCAGCAGGGTGTCGTCGTGCTCGGCGAGGACGTCCAGGGCGCCGGCCGGCCCGGGCCCGGGGGTGAAGCGGGCCGCGCGGGTGCCGAGGCCGGTGGCGGTTCCCATCGGCACGATCGCGGGCGTCAGCCGCGCCGAGATCTCCCGCAGCACCGCCTCGTGGCGTGCCCCGCTCCGGTCGATCTTGTTGACGAAGAGCAGCGTCGGGATGCGCAGCCGCTGGAGCGTCCGCATCAGCACCCGCGTCTGCGCCTGCACACCCTCCACGGCGGAGATCACGAGGACGACGCCGTCGAGCACGCCGAGGACGCGCTCCACCTCGGCGATGAAGTCGGGGTGGCCGGGGGTGTCGATGAGGTTGACGGTCACACCGTCGAGCGGGAACGAGACGACCGCCGACTTGATGGTGATGCCGCGCTGCCGTTCCAGGGCCAGCGTGTCGGTGCGGGTGTTGCCGGCGTCGACGCTGCCGATCTCGTCGATCACACCGGCCGAATGGAGCAGCCGCTCGGTCAGGCTGGTCTTACCGGCGTCGACATGGGCGAGAATTCCAAGGTTGAGCAGGTGCACGGAGTGTCATGTCCTTCGGAGAGAGGTCCTTTCCTGACTGGGGGGACATGCACGCAGTGCGCATTCGGGAACTCCTCGGAACGGTCGGTTCGCTGTCCTGTGCAGTGCAGCAGACCGGCGCGGGGGGCCACAACGGAATTAGCCGCCGCCGGGGTACCCGGCGAGGTGCCCGGAGGGAGAGGAGCGGCTCGTGCGTGAGGTTCTGCCGGTGCTGGGCCGCTGGTACGCGGCCGGGGTCCCGTTCGGTCTCGCGACGGTGGTCGGGGTCAGCCGCAGCGCGCCGCGCGACCCGGGCGCGGCGATGGCGGTGGGCCCGGACGACGAGGTCGTGGGCAGTGTGTCCGGGGGTTGTGTCGAGGGTGCGGTGTTCGAGCTGGCGCAGGCCGTCGCCGAGGACGGCGAGGCCCGGCTCGAGACGTTCGGCTACAGCGACGAGGACGCCTTCGCAGTCGGCCTGACCTGCGGGGGCGAGATCACACTGCTCGTGCGTGCCGTCACCCCCGAGCACGATCCCGGCTTCGGCGCGGTCGCGGACTCGGTCGCGGCGGGCGAGCCGGTCACCGTGGCGACCGTGACCGACGGACCGGCACCGCGCGGGGCCACCCTCGCCGTGTGGCCGGACCGGACCCTCGGCACGCTCGGCACGAGCGGCCTGGACGCGGCCGTGACCGCCGACGCCCGCGGCGAACTCGCCCTCGGCGCGACCGGCCTGCGGCACTACGGGCCGGAGGGGCAGCGCCGCGAGGACTCCGTCAGCGTGTTCCTGCAGTCGTTCGCCCCGCCGCCGCGGATGCTGGTCTTCGGAGCGATCGACTACGCCGCGGCCGTGGCCCGCATCGGTGACTTCCTGGGCTACCGGGTCACCGTCTGCGACGCCCGCCCCGTCTTCGCCACGCCGCGGCGCTTCCCCGAGGGCGTCGAGGTGGTCGCCGCATGGCCGCACCGCTACCTCCAGGAGGCGGCCACGGACGAGCGCACGGTGATCTGCGTCCTGACGCACGACCCGAAGTTCGACGTGCCGCTGCTGACGGAGGCGCTGCGCCGCCCCGCCGCCTACATCGGGGCGATGGGCAGCCGTCGCACCCACGCCGACCGGGCGGCGCGGCTGGCCGAGGCCGGGCTCACGGAAGGCGAGCTGGCCCGGCTGCGCTCACCGGTCGGCCTCGATCTCGGGGCCCGTACGCCCGAGGAGGTGGCGGTGTCGGTCGCCGCCGAGATCGTGGCACTGCGCTGGGGCGGCAGCGGCGCGCCGCTGAGCGCGACGAAGGGGGCGGTGCACCCGAACCGGTCCTCCTGAACCCCGACCGCACGTCAGCACAGCCGCACCTGACGACTTCAGCACTGCAGCACTTCATCACTTCAGCACTTCAGCACTTCAGCACTTCAGCGAAGGGAACTCCATGATCTTCATCACCGCCAAGTTCCGGGTCCGTCCCGAGCACGCCGACCGCTGGCCCGAGATCGCCGCCGAATTCACCCGGGCGACGCGCGCCGAGCCCGGCTGCCTGTGGTTCGACTGGTCGCGCAGCGTGGAGGAGCCGTCCGAGTACGTCCTCGTCGAGGCCTTCCGCGACGAGGAGGCAGGAGCCGCACACGTGCAGTCCGCGCACTTCAAGGCCGCTCAGCAGACGCTCCCCCCGCATCTGTCCGAGACGCCGCGCATCGTGAACGCGAACGTCCCGCAGGACGACTGGTCGCTCCTCGGCGAAATGGCCGTACCCGGGCAGGAATAGCACGCTTCCCGGACACCGCCGCCCGCTTGAGCCGCACGTCGTGGTGGACGGGCTCTTGCCCCCGGGCGGCGGTCGCCCGTACGCTCACGACCGTACCGACTGGACGGTATGCAGCCGAGGAGAGTCGCCGCAGATGAGCACGATCAACCGCCAGATACGCCTGGCCGCACGTCCCGTGGGAGAGCCCGGCCCCGCCGACTGGGAGCACGTCGAGGAGCCGGTGGGGCAGCCGGGCGACGGGGAGTTCCTCGTACAGGTGCTCTACCTGTCGATCGACCCGGCGATGCGCGGCTGGATGAACGCCGGCAAGTCCTACATCCGCCCGGTGGAGATCGGCGAGGTGATGCGCGCCGGTGCCGTGGGCCGGGTGATCGCCTCGCGGCACTCCGGATTCGCGGTCGGCGACCATGTGTCGGGCACGTTCGGTGTGCAGGAGTACTGCGTGTCGGACGGGCGCGGCGTGACCAAGGTCGACCTCGAGGCCGCTCCCCTGCCGACCTATCTCGGCACGCTCGGCATGTCGGGTCTGACGGCCTACTTCGGTCTGATCGAGGTCGGCCGCCCCGAGCCGGGGCAGACCGTCGTGGTCTCCGGAGCGGCCGGGGCCGTCGGCAGCGTCGTCGGGCAGATCGCCAAGATCCTCGGGTGCCGGGTCATCGGCATCGCCGGAGGCGAGGACAAGTGCCGCCTGGTGGTGGACGAGTTCGGGTTCGACGCCTGCATCGACTACCGCAGCGAGGACGTCCGCAAGGCGCTGCGCGAACACGCCCCCGACGGTGTCGACGTGTACTTCGACAACGTCGGCGGCGACGTTCTGGACGCCGTGCTGCTGCGGCTGGCGCGCGGTGCCCGGATCGTGGTCTGCGGCGCGATCTCGCAGTACAACAGCACCAAGCCGCAAGGCCCCGCCAACTACCTGTCGCTGCTGGTGAACCGCGCCTCCATGACGGGCATCGTGGTCTTCGACTACGCCGACCGGTACGCGGAAGGCATCGCGCGGATGGCCGCGTG
The DNA here is from genome assembly GCF_042733745.1 of Streptomyces sp. NPDC059696. NCBI lineage: Bacteria > Bacillati > Actinomycetota > Actinomycetes > Kitasatosporales > Streptomycetaceae > Streptomyces > Streptomyces sp. NPDC059696. The sequence goes on along the minus strand of NZ_JBHWFG010000008.1, from coordinate 216,905 downwards.
GCGGGCGGAGGGCCGGCTGAAGTCCCTGGAGGACGTGGTGTCCGGCCCGGTCGCGGCGTTCCCCGAGACCCTGATGCGCCTGTTCCGTGGTGACAACCGCGGCAAGCTGGTGCTGAAGATCGCGGACTGACCGAGCCGAGGGGAGGGAGAGATCCGATGAAGGCACTGACCTACCACGGCCGGCACGACATCCGCTACGGGGACGTCCCCGACCCGGCGGTCACCGGCCCCGCCGACGCGGTGGTGCGGGTGACCGCGGCCGGCATCTGCGGCAGCGACCTGCACATCTACGAGGGCAACGCGTTCAGCCCGGAGCTCGGCTACACGCCAGGACACGAGTGCGTCGGCGTGGTCGTCGACACCGGCCGCCAGGTCACCCGCTTCAAGCCCGGGGACCGGGTCCTGGTGCCCGCCTCCGTCGGCTGTGCGCAGTGCCGGCAGTGTGCGGCCGGGTTCACCGCCCGGTGCGAGCGCGCCACGTCGTCCACGGAGCTCTGCTACGGAGTCGGTCCGAAGCTCCCGGGCAGCCAGGCCCAGGCCCTGGCCGTGCCGCAGGCCGACATCAACCTGGTGCACGTGCCCGACGACATCTCCGACGAGGCCGCCGTCGTCCTGACGGACAACGCCCCCACCGCCTGGTACGGCTGCCGCCGTGCCCGTATCCAGCCGGGTGAGACCGTCCTGGTCGTCGGCCTCGGCCCGGTGGGCCTGATGGCGGCTCAGTCCGCCTTCGCGATGGGCGCGGCACGGGTGCTGGGTGTGGATCTGGTCGCGGAGCGCCGCGCCTTCGCCGCGGGCCTGGGCGTGGAGCCGGTCGAGGGTGACGACGTGCGGTCGGCCATCCGGGAGGTGACCGCCGGCCGTGGGCCGGACGCCGTGGTGGAGGCCGTGGGTTCCGACGCCACGATCCAGCTCGCCTGCAAGGCCGTGCGGCAGGCCGGGCGGGTCAGTGTGATCGGCGTCAGCCAGAACAAGGCCTTCCCGTTCCACATGTACCTGGCGCAGGTCAAGGAACTGGAGTTCGCCATCGGGCTGTGCTCGGTGCACTACGAGCTCCCTCCCCTGATCGCCCTCACCCGTGCCGGACGGATCAAGCCCGAGGTCGTGGTCTCCCACCGCTTCGCCCTCTCGGAAGGGCCGGCGGCGTACGAACTGTTCGCGGGCCGCTCCGACGGCGTCCGTAAGATCGTCCTCGACCCGACGGGCTGACGGCTCCCGGCCCATCACCCTCAGGCGTGCGACCGGTCTCCCGGGGTGAGTCCCCCGGAGACCGGAGGCCGCGATGTCACGACGCGACACCTGCCCTTCGGCGGGCAGGTGCTCGGCAACCGGTGTGGAACCGGAGCAAGGCTTCGACAGCACGGGTTTCAGCAAGACGCAGACGCTTCCCGTGGCGGCGGCATCCCCATTCGGCCATTCCGGAGTGCGCCGGTGGACACGCGACGGTCTGAATGGAACGCTCCCTCCAGAACGCGGGGCGGTCGACGCAAGGCGCTCCGCCAGCCGCTCCTGATGCCGCTCCCCGCGCGAACCGCGCAGCGCTCACCGGCACGACGTGCTCCACGAAGTCCTCGATCCAGTCGCGTCCCGGTATGCCCGGACGCCTCGCCGAGAGGGGTTCCAGATGAATCGCACAGGCGTCACGGCCGCCGTCACCGCCGTCCTCCTCGCCACCGCCGCGTTCCCCGCCGCCCATGCCGCCGCTCCTGTGGACTCCGGTCCGGCGGAGTTCACCGTGGACACCCCGTCCGACGCGGTCGACGCCGACGGTGCCGACGGCCGATGCCTCACCGCCTCGGGCCGGTGCAGCCTGCGTGCCGCGGTGATGGCCGCCAACGCCCGGCCGGGCAGCACGATCACGCTGCCTCCCGGCCGCTACCGGCTGACGATCCCGCCCGACCCGCGGCTGATCATCGGCGACCACCCCGACCCCACCACGGGCGACCTCAACGTCGCCGCCCCGGTCACGATCAAGGGCGGCGGCGCACGTACCACCGTCATCGACGCCAACCGCCTGGACCGGGCCTTCCGCATGCAGGCGGACTCCCTGCTGTCCGATCTGACGATCACCGGGGGCCTGACCAGACAACGCGAACTCCCCATCACCGACACCGGTGGCGGCGCGATCGCCAACGGACATCACATGACCCTGCGACGGGTCACCGTGACCGGGAACTCCGCGGGCTACGGCGGGGGCGTCTTCAATGTCCCCGGCTCCCACCTCGACCTGATCGACAGCACCGTCAGCGGGAACACCGCGGGAGAGGCCGGCGGCATCAGATTCGACGACACCGGCACCGTGACCAACTCCACGATCGCGGACAACCGGGTGACGAACCCGGGCAACCGCCCCGGCAGTCTCGCCGGATACGGCGGAGGCATCGACATCCGGGGAACCGGAGCGGTCGAGATCCTCAACTCCACCATCACCGGCAACCGTTCGAGCGACGGCGGGGGCGGGATCAACATCGCCCCCGCCTACCTCGACAGCCTGCCCGCGCCGATCCCCGACATCGTCGATCTCCCCCTGGGGCACCTGACGCTGCGCAACTCCGTCATCGCGAACAACACGGTCGACGGGGCGCCCGCCGACTGCAAGAAGGCGTTCGCGACCATCGCGTCGCAGGGCCACAACCTCGACGGCGACGGCAGCTGCCGCCTGACCGGGGCGGGCGACCTGCCCAGCCGCACGCCCCTGATCGGACCGCTGACGGACAACGGCGGCCCCACCGACACCGTCGCGCTGCTCCGCGGCAGCCCCGCCCTGGACGCGGCCGACGGCTGCCCGGACACCGACCAGCGCGGCGTCGCACGCCCTCAGGGCGCGGCCTGCGACATCGGCGCCTACGAGGCCGTGTCGTGAAACGGGGGCTCAGCCGGGGACGCCCCGCACGGGAACGCCGTGGTGGGTGGCCAACGCCAGCAGGGCCACGCGCAGCGGTTCGGTCTCCAGGACCGTATCCGGCTCGAACCAACGGGCCACCGCGGTTCCGGTCGTCATCCTCAGGGTGAAGCGCGCCAGCTCGTCCGCCACTTCGGGGCGGTCGTGCAGGGCGAAGACGCAACGGACGCAATCCTGGGCCCAGTCCACCAGCGCGTCCCGGTAACGGCGCACCTCGGCCAGGGCCGCCGCGCTGGCGTCCTTCTGCACCGTGCCCAGCCCCAACAGCAGCTTCACGCCCCGCGGGTGATGCCGGAAGGCGCCCGCCAAGCCGGTGAGAAAGGCGTCCAGACGCTGCGCCACGTCGGCCCCCGGCACCTCGGCCGGGGGCAGGACGGCCAGCAGGGCAGTCCTCGCCCGCTCCAGCACCGCGACGTAGATCCCGTCCTTGCTTCCGAAGTGCCAGTAGATCGAACTCACCGGCAGACCGCACGCGGTGGAGATCATCGAGATCGAGGTGGCGGCATAGCCGTGGCGCGACATCAGCTCACCGGCGGTATCCAGTATCACGTCACGGGATCGTGCGCCGCGGTCCCGGGCCGGTGCCCCCGTCACAGGGGACGACTCCGGACGAGGGAGCGCGAGCCGTCGCCTGCCGGCCTGCGGCCCCATGCCGAGATCATCGGCGAGGTGGCGAGGTCCGGGCGGCCCGCCTCCACCGCGGCGAGATGCCCGTCGATCTCCTCGTCCGTGGCGAGGCCCGCCGCCACGAGCCGGTCCCGCACCTGCCGGACGGTGGCCGCCTCCAGGACGTCGCAGGCGGGCGAGGGGACGAGACGGGCGTGCACCAGGCCGAAGGGGCCGGGCGGCGGGGCGGCGCGGCCGACGTCGTGCCGGAGCACCTCGCCCCCCTCCGTGGCGGGCGTCCCGGTCCAGGACAGGTCGACGTCCGTGGCGAGCACGCGGCCGGTGGGCCCGACGCGCTCGCGCAGCCACACCGCGACGCTCGGCCCGCCGGCCCCGGCCTCCCAGCAACGCCACCCCTCGGCGACGCCGGCCGCCTCGAAGTGCCGGAACGTCGAGGCGTCGAAGAGGGCCGACAGCGCGTCGAAGCGGGTGCCGGCCTCGGCCTGCCGGTTGTCCAGGAGGTACCCCTCGTCCTGACCCATGCGGCGATCATTCCACGGGCACGGCGAGGTGGTTCGGTGGTCCGGGTGATTCAGCGCGGTGTGCGGGGCGGCAGCCGGTGCAGTTCCACGTCCGTGAGCCGCCCGTCGGCGATCGTGGCGGTCATGTAGGTGCAGTGGGGCTGGCGGCGCCGGTCCGTCGGGGAGCCCGGGTTCAGCAGGCGCAGGCCGGTGGGAGCCGTGGTGTCCCAGGGGATGTGGCTGTGGCCGAAGACGAGCACGTCCAGGTCGGGGAAACGGGCGGCGCACCGCTGCTCGCGGCCCTCCTTGGCGCCCGTCTCGTGCACCACGCCGAAGCGCAACCCGCCCAGTTCCGCGAAGGCGACCTCCGGCAGCCGGGCCCGCAGATCCGGCCCGTCGTTGTTCCCGTACACCGCCACGAGCCGGCGACAGCGCGCCTCCAGCAGGTCGAGGGTGTCCGTGTCGACCCAGTCCCCGGCGTGGAACACCACGTCGGCGTGCGGGAGTTCGGCGAGCAGGGGGGCGGGGAGCTCCCTGGCGCGCTTGGGCAGGTGGGTGTCGGACATCAGGAGCAGTCGCACGTCTTCACCCTAGAGGGTGCCGTTCGCTCTCCACTTATCCGGATGAATCGACATCCGGGTTGAAGAGAAGGTGAAGATCCCTCCATCCTTCCTCCATGTCTCTCCTCTCCCCTGCCTCCGCCGAGCCCGGCCTGCGCGACTACGCCCACGACTGGGCGGTGCTCGACGTGGAGACATCGGGACTCGTCGCCCGGCGGGACCGGGTGCTGTCGGTGGCCGTGGTGGTGCTCGGCCCGGACGGGGAGCAGACGGACGAGTTCTCGACGCTCCTCGACCCCGGCTGTGATCCCGGGCCGGTGCATGTCCACGGGCTCACGGCCGAGAGGCTGCGCGGTGCGCCCGCCTTCGACCGGGTCGCGCCGCGGATCGCCGGGATGCTGCGGGACCGGGTGCTCGTCGCGCACAACGCGCAGTTCGACTACGACTTCCTCGCCCACGAGTTCGCCCGTGCCGGCACGGCGCTGCCGGTGGCCCGGCGCCTGTGCACCCTCGCACTGAATCGGCGGGTCGACCCGCCGACCGAGGATCTCAGGCTGGGCACGCTCGCAGCCCACTACGGAGTTCCCCAGCTCAGGGCACACGACGCGCTCGACGACACCCGGGTGCTGGCGGGCGTGCTGCGCGCCTCGTTGCGGGAGGCGGCGCGCCTCGGGCTTCCGTTGCCGTTCGTGTCCTGCCCGCCCCGCCAGGACCCCCGGTTCGCTCCCCGGCCGCCCAAGACGCCGTGCGCCTACCGCAATCCGGGGCGGCCGGAGCCGGGCGGGCCGCTGGTGCAGGGGATGAAGATCGCGATCACCGGTGAGACGCGAACGCCGCGCGGGGAACTGGAGCGGCAGGCCGTCGAGGCCGGGCTGAACGTCATGGGGTCCGTCAGCCGGCACACCAGCGCACTGGTCACCGACGACGCCTCGTCCGGGTCCGGCAAGGCACGCCGCGCGCTGGCCGAGGGCGTACCGGTGCTCGACGAGGCCACGTTCGTGCGGCTGCTGGCGGAGGTCCGGCCGGGGACGCCGCACGAGCGGACGCGAAACGCGCAAGCCGTGATCCCCCCGCCCGCGACTCCCCCGGCCACGGACCGCGCCCCGCTGCCGGTGCCGCAGCCCACGCCCCCCGCCGTCACGCTCGCCGGACCGTCGCCGTCGGCACCGTCCACGCCACCGCGTGCGGCCCGCCCCGTCACCGGGGACCGCCCCCTGTCCGGGCGGCGCGTCCTGGTGCTCGGTGGCACGCACCCCGATGCCGTCGCGGCCCGCGGCCGGATCGTCGAGCTCGGCGGGGCGGCGGCGATCAACCTCTCCGCCAGTGTCACCGACGTCGTGCTCCTGGAGGGCGGCGAGCGGGACCGCCGGATGAAGCGGATCACCGCCCTCGCGTTCCCGACCCACGAGGCGGCGTGGCTCGACGCCCCGGTCATCAGCCCGCTCCCCCTGCGGGGCGGCGGCCCGGCGGCGCCGCGTGTCCTCCCGCGCGGCGGTGTCGTCGATCTGCCGCAGCCGAGCGGGCCCGCGCCGGCGGTTCCCTGGACCGTCACCGCGACCTGGGCGCAGCAGACGTCGTGCGAGATCGACGTGGTCGCCTTCGTCGTCGACGAGGAGGAACAGGTCGCCTGCGACGAGGACTTCGTCTTCTACGGCGCGCCGGAGAACCCGGGAGGGACGGTGCGGCTGCACAGCGACGGGCCGACGGAGCAGACCATCGGAATCGATCTCGCCGCGCTGCCGCCCTCGGCGCGCAAGGTCGTGGTCGCCGCCGCCATCGACGGCTCGGCCACCTTCGGCGACGTCGGCGCGATCCACATCAGCTCCGGACCGGGCACCAGCGCCGCGCCCCTGGTCCAGGCCACTCTGGACGCCGCGACCACCGAGCGCACCCTGCTGGTCGCCGAGCTCTACCGGCGCGGCCCGCTGTGGCGCCTGCGTGCGGTGGGCCAGGGGTACGACCGGGGGCTGGTCGCTCTCGCCCGCGGCTACGGGGTGGACGTCTCCGACTGACGCGACCGGCCGGTCACCTCCGGCGCGTCTCTTCCGGCCCGTCCCTTCCGGCGCGTCTCTTCCGGCCCGTCTCTTTGACCGCGAACAGACAGACGCGGCAGCTCAGTTGCCCTGTCGACGGAGATGATCACGGCGAGGTCTCGAAAGGTGAGGCGACCTCGCCGAGCGGGTTAGCATCGGGCAACACGCAGTACAACAGGACGTCTACGGCAAGCGACCCGAAGGGGCCCGGAAACCCGATGCCGGTCAAGGTCAGCGTCATCGTCCCCGTGTACAACCCGGGGATCTACATCGAGGACTGCATCTCCTCGCTGCAGCGGCAGTCGCTGCCTCCCGACGAGTTCGAAGTGATCTTCGTCGACGACGGCTCGACCGACGAGACCCCGGCCCGGCTCGACGCGCTCGCCGCCGAGGACCCCCGGATGAAGGTCATCCACCAGGAGAACTCCGGCTGGTCCGGCAAGCCCCGCAACGTCGGCATCGAGGCCTCCCGGGGCGAGTTCGTGATGTTCGTCGACAACGACGACTACCTGGGCGACGAGGCCCTGGAGCGGATGTACGACTACGGCGTGGCCAACGGCGCCGACGTCGTCGTGGGCAAGATGGCCGGCAAGAACCGCGGGGTGCCGGTGGAGCTGTTCCGTCGCAACCGTCCGCGTGCCACCGTCGAGAACGCCCCGCTCATCGACAGTCTCACCCCGCACAAGATGGTCCGCCGGGCCTTCCTGGACCGTACCGGGCTGCGTTTTCCCGAGGGCAGACGGCGCCTGGAGGACCACGTCTTCGTCGCCGAGGCGTATCTGCGCGCGGAGAACGTGTCCGTGCTCAGCGACTACGTCTGCTACTACCACATCCGCCGGGACGACGGCTCCAACGCCGGCTTCGAACGCTTCGACCCGGTCGGCTACTTCAAGAACCTGCGCGAGGCCCTCGACGTCGTCGAGCGGTACACGGAGCCCGGTCCGGTGCGCGACCGGCTGTTCCGGCGGTGGCTGCGCGTGGAGATGGTGGAGCGGCTGCGGGCGCGGCGCCTGCTGAGCCTGCCGGACGACTACCGCCGCGAGCTGTTCGGGGAGATCCACGAGGTCGTCGTCGAGCGCTTCGGGCCCGGTGTCGCGGCCGGTCTGCAGCCGACGCAGCAGGTCATCGCCGCGCTGACGGCGGCCGACCGGTACGACGACGTGGTGGCCTTCGCGGAGTGGGAGGCGGGCGTCGCCCCCACGGCGGCCCCCGGGGACATCGAGTGGCACGACGGCACGCTCAGCATCGCCTTCACCGCCGAGTACCTGTCCGGCGGCGAACCGATGCTGTTCCCCGCCGACGCCGAGGCCACGCCGCTCACCGACGTGCCGAAGGACGTCACCGAGGCGGTGCGCTGGGTGGCCGCGGAGACCGCCGCGCGGTTCGGGCAGGCCACGGCCGATCTGCTGCTGCGGGAGCGCTCCAGCGCCGCGCAGTACTTCCAGCCGGTGGAGTTCACCCGCGAGACCGTGCCCGCCGGGGACGGCCAGGAGGTCCGGCTGGTGCTGCGCGCGACCGCCACGGTCGACCCAGCCGATCTGCCCCGCGACGGCGTCTGGGACGCCCTCGTCCGGGTGAAGTCGGGCGGCTGGACCAAGGAGTGCCGGCTGGGCCCGGCACCGCGCGAGGAGCGGCCCACGCCCCGTGCGGGGATCGTCGGCGACCGCGCGGTACTGCCGTACTGGACCGAACCCCACGGCAACCTCTCCCTGGAGCTCGGCGCACGCGGCAGGCGGCTCGGACTGGGCCGTGTGCAGCTGGGCGACGTCACCGTCTCCGACGGGCGCTTCGCCGTCCTGCTCCCGGTGCACGTACCGGGCGACACCCGGGCGCGGCTGCGGTTCGTCTCCTCCAGCCGGATCCTGGAGATCTCCGGCACCCTCTCCCCCGACGGGGACCGGGAGAGGTCGGTGCTGACGGCCGACCTGCCCGCCGAGGACCTCTCCGGCGACGTCTGGCGGGTGGCCGTGTGCCTGAACCCGGGCGCCGAGGGAGCCCGGTTCGCCGGTCTGCCGTTCGCGCTGCGCGCCGGGGGCGGCAGCGTGCTGGTGACGCCGGTGCCCGGGCCCGGTGTCGCGCTGCGGCTGGCCCGGCGCGCGCGACGCGTGCTCGGCGCCGCGCGCCGGAAGGTGAATGCCCGCATCAAGGCCGGAGGGCGGTGACGGCATGCGACCCCTGGGGATAGAGGGCGCGTGGGTCCTGGAACCCAAGATCTTCCCGGACGACCGGGGCAGCTTCCACGAGTGGTACCGCGGTGCCGAGTTCCGCGCGGCGACGGGGTACGACCTGTCCCTCGCCCAGGCCAACTGCTCGGTCTCGCGGCGGGGCGTGCTGCGGGGCGTGCACTTCGCCGACGTGCCGCCCGGCCAGGCCAAGTACGTCACGTGTGTGCGCGGCGCCGTCCTGGACGTGGTGATCGACATCCGTGTCGGCTCCCCCACCTACGGCCGGTGGGAGGCCGTACGGCTCGACGAGGACACGCGTCACGCCGTGTTCCTCGCGGAGGGCCTCGGTCACGCGTTCCTGGCCCTCACGGACGACGCGACGGTGGTCTACCTGTGCTCGGAGGGCTACGCCCCGGGCCGTGAACACGGCATCCACCCGCTCGACCCGGCCCTGGGCATCGCGTGGCCCGAGGGCATCACCCCGCTCCTGTCCCCCAAGGACCAGCAGGCCCCGACCCTGGCCGAGGCGGAGCGCGAGGGGCTCCTGCCCTCGTACGAGGCGTGTCTGGCGTACTACGAGCAACTGCGGGGCGGGCAGGGGGCGTAGGCTCCGCCGGCCGAAGCGCGAGAGACACACCGCAGGCCCGGACGCGAACGGCGTCCGGGTCTGCGTCATACGCGCCCCGGGCCTGTGTCGTACGCGCCCCGGGCCTGTGTCGTACGCGCCCTGGGCCGGAGTCGCCACGGGCCGCTGTCTTCCCGGCCGCTGTCTTCCCGGCCGGTGTCTTCCCGGCCGCTGTCTTCCCGGCCGCTGTCTTCCGGGCCGGTGTCTCCCAGGGCCGGGACGAGCGTCGGCGCCGGCCGCCCCCGGGCGGTGGCCGGCGCCGTCGTCTCAGCGGCTGACGCCCACCTGCTGCAGGGCCTTGCGCAGGGGCTCCCAGCCGACGGAGCGGGGCAGGCCGCGGTTGCGGGCCTGAGTGAGGGGCCGCCAGAAGCCGGCTTCCAGGAGGGCCTCGGGGCGGACGGCGCCGGCCCGCTCCAGGATCGCCTCCGGAACCTTCTGCGGATCGGGGATCTTGTACTCGGCCATGATCTCGTCGTACTTGTCGTGCAGGACCCGGTTGTTCGGGTCGGCGCCGAAGACGACCAGCTGGCCGGTGGGCGCGGTGTCCACCTGCACGGTGACCAGGTCGGGGCGGTACCGCGCCAGCACCTCGGTGATCTTGAAGACGTCGCCGGTCCAGGCGTTGGTGTGCCGGTCCCGGGCGGCCTCGTCCACGCTGCGCGGCAGCATGTCGTCGAGGACGATCACGCTGCCCCAGTCCGAGTACTTCTCGACGTTCATGAAGTCGCGCAGCGCGAACTCGAACAGATGCATGCCGTCGATGAACGACAGGTCCAGCGTCGTCTTGCGCCAGTAGCCGATCGGACTGCGGCCGCGGCGCAGGTTGCGCAGCGGGTGACGGCCGCCCTTGAGGTGCTGGAGCGGGTTGTCGCGCGCGAAGAAGTCGTCGCTGGTGGCCTTCACCAGGTGGACGTCGCACCTCAGCTCCGAGACCACCTTGAAGGCCGGGTCGATCGCGATGCTGGGCACACGGGACAGCGTCAGGCTGCGCCCGTCGTTGACGCCGATCTCCAGGTAGTTGCGATTGGCGCTGACCTTGTGCAGTTCCCGGAGGAACTCATGGCGTTTCACGAGGAAGACCTTCCTTGCGGATGCGGGGCAGTGCTTCGTGCAGGGCGGAGCGCCAGTCACGGGGCGGCGGCAGGCCGATCTCCTGCCACCGCCGGTGCGCGAGGGCGCTGTACGCCGGGCGGGGCGCCGGCCGGGGGAAGGCCGCGCTGCTGGTGGGGCGCACCCGGTCGGGGTCGGCGCCGATGAGGGAGAACACCTCGCGGGCGAGGTCGTACCAGGAGGCCTCGCCGGAGCTGGTGGCGTGGAAGACGCCGTGCGCGCCGGAGCCGAGTACGGGTCCGAGAGCGGCGATCCGCTCGGCGACGTCCGCGCTCCAGGTGGGCTGCCCGCGCTGGTCGTCGACGACGTCGAGGGTGTCCCGGCGCGCTTCCAGTCCGATCATGGTGCGGACGAAGTTGGAGCCGTGGACGCCGTAGAGCCACGCCGTGCGCACGATCGCGCTCGCACCGGGGAGTTCCTCCAGCACCGCCCGTTCTCCGGCCAGCTTGGTGCGGCCGTAGGCGGTGCGCGGCCCGGTCGGGTGGTCCTCCGGGTAGGGGGTGGTGCGGGCGTCGCCGGAGAAGACGTAGTCGGTGGAGACGTGGATCAGGCGGGCGCCGTGCGCGGCGCAGGCCCGGGCCAGGAAGCGGGGGCCGTCGCCGTTGATCTCCAGGGCGCGGGCCTCGTCGGTCTCGGCGTCGTCGACGGCCGTGTAGGCGGCGCAGTTCACCACGAGGTCGGGGCGGTGCTCCCGTACGGCGGCGTCGACGGCTCCCGGGTCCGTGATGTCGAGGGCGGTGCGGTCGAGGCCGACGACCGTCTCGCCGCGCCGCGTGAGTTCCTCGACGACGTCACGGCCGAGCATCCCGCCCGCCCCGGCGACCAGCCACCTCATGCCCGCTCCTCCGCTACGCGCCGCTTCAGGGGCTCCCACCAGGCCCGGTTGTCGCGGTACCAGGCGACGGTCTCGGCGAGGCCGGTCGCGAAGTCGTGGCGGGGGCGGTAGCCGAGTTCGTCGCGGGCCTTGGTGCAGTCGACGGAGTAGCGCAGGTCGTGGCCCTTGCGGTCCTCGACGTACTCCACCCGGTCCCAGCCGGCGCCGCAGGCGTCCAGCAACAGGCCGGTGAGCTCCTTGTTGGTGAGCTCGGTGCCGCCGCCGATGTTGTAGATCTCGCCGGGCCGGCCCTTGGTGCGGGCGAGGTCGACGCCCTGGCAGTGGTCGTCCACGTGCAGCCAGTCGCGGATGTTGCGGCCTTCGCCGTACAGCGGCACCTTGTGGCCGTCGAGGAGGTTGGTGACGAACAGCGGGATGACCTTCTCGGGGAACTGGTGCGGGCCGTAGTTGTTGGAGCAGCGCGTGACGCGCACGTCGAGGCCGTGGGTGCGGTGGTAGGCCAGGGCGAGCAGGTCGGAGGAGGCCTTGGAGGCGGAGTACGGCGAGTTCGGCTGGAGGGGGTGGTCCTCGGGCCAGGAGCCGGTCTCGATGGAGCCGTAGACCTCGTCGGTGGAGACGTGCACGAAGGGGCCGACGTCGTGGCGCAGGGCGGCGTCCAGCAGGGTCTGGGTACCGAGGACGTTGGTGCGCACGAAGTCGGCGGCACCGCTGATCGAGCGGTCGACGTGGGACTCGGCGGCGAAGTGCACGACCTGGTCCGCGTCGGCCATGAGCTTGTCGACGAGTTCGGCGTCGCAGATGTCGCCCTGCACGAACTCCAGCCGCGGGTGGGTCAGTTCGAGGTTGTCGAGGGTGCCGGCGTAGGTGAGCTTGTCCAGCACGGTGATGCGCGGCGCGTCGGGCGCGTCCGAGGCGAGCAGGGCTCGGACGTAGCGGGAGCCGATGAACCCGGCGGCGCCGGTGACGAGGAGGTTCATGAAGTGATCTGCACCTTGCTGTGATCTCCGAGGACGAGGCGGTGGGCGCTGGGGACACTGGGGGCGGGCGTCACCTCGACGTGCCGGCCGATCAGCGAGGATTCGATCCGGCCGACGCCCTCGATCGAGGAGTCCCGCAGCACGATCGAGAACTCCAGCTCACTGTCGGTGATCCGGCAGTTCTCGGCGACGGAGGTGAAGGGACCCACGTAGGAGTTGGTGACGACCGTGCCCGCGCCGATGACGACCGGCCCGACGACACGGGAGCCGACGATGCGTGCGCCCTCCTCGACCACGACACGCCCGATGGCCTCCGACGCGTCGTCCACGTCGCCGTCGATGCGCCGCTCCATGGCTTCGAGCACCGTGCGGTTCACCTCGAGCATGTCGCCGACGTTGCCCGTGTCCTTCCAGTAGCCCTTGATGACCGTGGAGCGCACGTCGGCGCGGGCGTCGATCAGGTGCTGGATGGCGTGAGTGATCTCCAGTTCGCCGCGCCAGGACGGTTCGATGGCGCGCACGGCGTCGTGGATGAGGGGCGTGAACATGTAGACGCCGACGAGGGCGAGATCGCTCTTGGGCTGCTCGGGCTTCTCCTCCAGGCCGATCACCTGGCCGGACGGGTCGAGTTCGGCGACCCCGAAGGCGCGGGGGTCGGCGACGCGGGTGAGCAGGATCTGCGCGTCGGGCCGTTTGCTGCGGAACTCGTCGACGAGACCTGTGATGCCGCCGACGATGAAGTTGTCGCCGAGGTACATCACGAAGTCGTCGTCACCGAGGAAGTCCCGGGCGATCAGCACCGCGTGGGCCAGCCCGAGAGGCCGTTCCTGGGGGATGTAGGTGACCTTGAGGCCGAACCGCGACCCGTCCCCGACCGCTTCCTCGATCTCGTCGGCCGTGTCCCCGACGATCATGCCCACATCGGTGATGCCGGCCTCGGCGATCGACTCCAACCCGTAGAACAGCACGGCCTTGTTGGCCACGGGCACCAGTTGCTTGGCCGACGTGTGTGTGATCGGCCTCAGTCTTGTTCCTGCGCCGCCGGACAGCACGAGAGCCTTCATTCGGTTCACCTTAGTCGTGAACCGGCGGATGTGAACATCACTTCTTTTACTTGTCGATGCGCGGAGTTACTCGGATCGACACCGCGCGGCCCCCGAGGGAGGGATCAGTCCTCACCCCGGACGATGTTCCACTCCGCACCGGAGCGTGACGTCACCGGGGCGCCTCGGTCCTCCACGGCCGGGAGGCAGGTCCGCACGGCGGCCTTGCCGCGCAGTCGGCGTGCCTTCGACCAGCCGGTCTCGTGCTGACGGACGACGGGCTTCTCATCGGTGTCCATGGACTCCACGACTCATCATCTTCCTTCTGCTTCCGCTGCCGTGTTCGAGTTCCCGGTAAAAAACCGAACAAACCCGGCGTGGAACACGCGTGCCACCGCCTCGAACTCCGCACCCCGGACCAGGCGTTCGGGACACGCGCGACGGCCCCGCCCACCCCAGGGTGTGCGGGGCCGTCCGGCGGGGCGCCGGTCAGGCGTTGGGCCGCGCGGCGCTGATGTCGCCCAGCGCGGACTCGGGATCGCGCTCCATCGCCATGTCACCCAGGGAGACGATGCCGACGGGCCGCCCGTGGTCGACGACCGGGATGCGGCGCACGGAGTGCTCGCGCATCAGCCGAACCGCCTGCGTCAGGTCCTCGTCGGGGCCGACGGTGACCAGCTCGTCGCTGCACGCTCCGGCCACGCTGATCCGCTCCGGGTCGCCACCGCGGCTCACCGAGCGCACCACGAGGTCACGGTCGGTGACCAGGCCGCGCAGGTGGTCGCCGTCCGTCACCAGGACGGCCCCGAGGTCCTCGTCGCGCATGATGCGCGCCACCTCGGCGACGGAGGTCTGCGGCTCGACGGTGACCGGGTCGCCGGTCATGATGTCGCGGACATGCTGAGCCATGGTTCTTCCTTCTCCTTCGGCTCGTGGCGGTCTCTCCGTTGTGCGCGACGGCGGGTACCCGGTCCGCCCGCCGCGTCACCAGGTGCGTCCGGCCTCCAGCAGCCGGTCACGGACGAGGGCGACGTGCGGGTTGCCGGAGGCGCCGGGCCGCTGGACGAGGAAACCGGTGTTGATCGGCGGATCCTCGGGGGTGTCGAGGAGGACCAGGGCGCCGGACGCCAGTTCCCCGGCGCACAGGTAGCGCGGCAGCACGCTGTATCCGGCACCGGCGGTGACCAGTGCCAGGACGGCTCGCAGGTCCGGCACCGAGACCGCGGCGCGGCAGGTGAGGCGGCGGCCGAAGACGTGCCGCCAGTAGCGCCGCACGATGGGCAGGTCCTCGGCGTACGTGATCAGCGGGACGTCGTGCAGGGCGGCCGGCACGTCGAGCGCCCCCGGCGGTCCGTCGTGCACCCCGGCCGGCTTGCCGCGCGCTGGGGCCGGTCCGTCGGTGGCCGTGCGCGCGGCGACCCGGTCGGCCCAGGCGGGGGCGGCGACCAGGACGAACTCCTCGTCCGTGAGCGGCACCGCGGACAGGGTGCGGCCGCGGGGGCGGGTGGTGGCGATCACCAGGTCGTGGCGGCCGGCGCGCAGTTCGTCGAGCAGGGGCTCGGTCAGCCCCGTGGTGACGCGCAGTCTGACACCCTCCGTGACGAGCGGGGCCAGTGCGGGCAGGGCTCTGGTGGAGAGCAGTTCCGCGGGCCCGGCCAGGTGGACCGGCTCCGCGTGCGCCTCCTCCCGGGCGTCGTGGCTCGTGGCGGCCGCGAGCGCGTCGAGGGGGGCCGCCACGCGCGCCGCGAGCTCGTGGGCCACGGCCGTCGGGGCGACGCCGCGCGGCAGTCGCTCGAACAGCTCCCTGCGGGTCTGCCGCTCCAACGAGCGGATCTGCGTGGTGACGGTCGGCTGGGACAGGCCCAGGAGGTGGGCGGCGGCCGTGAAGGAACCGGAGCGGTACACGGCCAGGAAGGTGCGCAGCAGGTTGAGGTCGGGCTGCGCGGGGGTCCCGGCCGCGCCGACGGGGTCGTGGGGCCTCACACGATCCGACCCTACCGGGACCTGCCATGGGAAAACCTATGGCAGCCATCGGTCATGCCATTGGAAAACATCGGAACCGGGCGCCTACGGTCGTCATCGTCCGAGTCATCGCCGCGGGTGTGCGACCGCGGCCCGTCTGATGGAGATGCACCACCATGTCGAAGATCCTCTTCGTCGTCACCGGCGCCGACACCTGGACCCTGGCCGACGGCACCGGGCACCCGACCGGCTTCTGGGCCGAGGAGGCCGTCGCCCCCTACGAGGCGTTCCGGGCCGCCGGTCACGAGGTCGTCGTGGCCACGCCCGGCGGTGTCGAGCCCACCGTGGACCGGGCGTCCCTCGCCGCCGAGGTGAACGGGGGCCGGGAGAACGCCGACCGCATTGCCAAGGCGCTGGAGTCCTTCACCGAGCTGCGCCACCCCGTCCGTCTGGAGGACGTCCGGCTGGACGACTACGCGGCCGTCTTCTACCCCGGCGGCCACGGACCGATGGAGGACCTCGCCGTGAACGCCGACTCCGGCCGGCTGCTCGCCCGGGCCCTGGAGTCGGGCAGGCCGCTCGGTGTCGTCTGCCACGGGCCGGCGGCGCTGCTGGCCGCTGTCGGGGCCGACGGCACCAACGTCTTCGCCGGATACGAGGTCGCGGCCTTCAGCAACGCCGAGGAGATCCAGGGCGGTCTCGCCGACCGCGCGAAGTGGCTGCTCCAGGACCGCCTCACCGAGGCCGGGGTGACCGTACGGACCGGTGAGCCGTGGGCCCCGCACGTGGTCACCGACCGCAATCTGGTCACAGGCCAGAACCCCGCGTCGTCGGCCCCGCTGGCGGAGGAACTGCTGAAGCGGCTGGGCTGAGGTCGCCACCGCCGGGTGGTCCGGCCGCGAAAGCCCGACCGGGCAGGGGGTTGGGCCGAGGGCGAGCAGAGCACCGCCGGGCGATCCGGCCGCGACGGCCCGACCGGGCAGCGGCTGGGCCGAGGGCGAGCAGAGCACCGCCGGGCGATCCGGCCGCGACGGCCCGACCGGGCAGGGGGTTGGGCCGAGGGCGAGCGGAGCACCGCCGGGTGGTCCGGCCGCGACGGCCCGACCGGGCAGGGGGTTGGGCCGAGGGCGAGCGGAGCACCGCCGGGTGGTCCGGCCGCGACGGCCCGACCGGGCAGCGGCTGGGCCGAGGGCGAGCGGAGCGCCGCCGGGTGGTCCGGCCGCGCACCTCTCTACGGGCGGGAGACGAGGCCACGCGCGCGGGGTCGGTCACGTCGTCTTCGGCCGGCCCAGCGGCAGCTCCGCCCACACCTGCTTGCCGCCGCTGACCGGCAGGGTGCCCCAGGTCGCGGCGAGGGCCTCGACGAGGAGGATGCCCCGGCCACCGGTGGCCTCCCAGCCGATGCTGGCCGGTCGGACCGGTGAGCGCGGGGAGGCGTCGGCGACCGCGACCCGCAGCCGGTCGTTGACGAGGGTGAGATCCATGCGGACCTTGCCGTCGGTGTGGACCAGGGCGTTGGTGACGAGTTCGGAGACGACGAGGAGCACGGCGTCGTAGTCGGCGGTGACGCCCCAGGAGCGCAGGGTGCGCCGGGTGAAGCGGCGGGCGTGCCCGACCGCCTGCGGCACCCGCCAGACCGTCCAGCTCTCGCGCAGCGGGCGCAGCTCCATGCCGTCGTAGCGCATCAGGAGCAGGGCGACGTCGTCGCTGCGCGGGGCGTCGCCCAGGAGGGCGTCGGCGACCAGCCCGAGGTCGGCGGGGGTGGCGTCCGCCAGCCGTGCGGCGAGGTGGTCCATGCCCTCGTCGATGTCGGAGTCGGGCGTCTCCACGAGCCCGTCCGTGGCCAGGGCGATCAGGGTGCCCGGCGGGAGCCGCAGCGGGCTCATGGGGAAGTCGGCCCGGGTGACCACTCCGAGGGGCGGGCCGCCCTCGGCCTCCGCGATCTCGGTCCGGCCGTCCGGGTAGCGCAGCACGGGCGGCAGGTGCCCGGCCCGCACGCACCACGCGGCACCCTCCTCCAGGTCGACGTCGACGTAGCAGCAGGTGGCGAAGAGGTCGCTCTCCATGTCCGTCAGCAGCCGGTTGGCGTGCGCGACGACCACGTCCGGCGGGTGCCCCTCGACGGCGTAGGCGCGCAGGGCGGTGCGCATCTGGCCCATGAGGGTCGCGGCACCGGCGCTGTGGCCCTGGACGTCGCCGATGACGAGGGCGACGTGGTGGTCGGGCAGCGGGATGACGTCGTACCAGTCGCCGCCGAGTTCGAGCCCGGCCGTGCTGGGCAGGTACCGGGCGACGGCCACCGCGCCGGGCAGCCGGGGCAGGCTGCGCGGCAGCAGCTGGCGCTGGAGCATGCCGACGAGTTCGTGCTCGGCGTCGAAGGCCCGGGCCCGCACCAGGGCCTGTCCGGCGAGTCCGGCGCAGGCGGTGAGCAGGGAGCGTTCGTCGGTGCCGAAGTCGTGCGGGGTGTCCCAGCCGATCAGACAGGCTCCGGCCATGCGGTTCCCGGCGGGCAGCGGCAGCACGGCGAGGCCGCCGGGGCCGACCTCGGCCAGGGCGGGTTCGAGAGGACTGCCGGCGGGCCAGATGCGGGCCCGGCCCTCCCGCAGCGCCGCGGCAAGGGTGGGCATGGCGCGCACGGGCGCGTCGGGCCACTCGGTGCGCCACTCCGACCGCCACAGCGCCGGCCAGGCCTCGGGTTCGGGTGGGTCGAGGACGGTGACGACGAGCCGGTCGCTCTCCAGTTCGGCGAGCGCGATCCGGTCGGCCCGCAGTGGCCTGCGCAGCGCGGCGACCACGGCCTTGCCGACGTCGCGGACGGTCACGGCGGTGGCCAGCGCGGCGGCCAGGCGCTGCACCCGGGCCACGTCGGTGACGTCGGAGCGCAGCGTGGAGACGTCGACGACCGTGCCCACGAGCCGTGCCGGGCGGCCCTCGCCGCCGGGGAGCAGGCGCCCGCGCAGCCGGAGCCACTTCGGTGGCCCGGCGGGCTGGAGCACCCGGAACTCCAGCTCGCGGTCGCCGATGGACATGTGGTCGGCCTCCACCACGGACATCAGTGAGGGCAGGTCCTCGGGGACGGTCAGGCTGAGCAGCGACTCGACCCGGCCGTCGAACTCCACGGGGTCCAGGCCGAACAGGTCCAGCAGGTCGTCGCCGACGCGGACGCGGCCGGTGTCCATGGCGAGGCTGAAGGCGCTCGGCGGCAGCTCACCGGCCTCGGCGGGCGCGGCCGGGACGGTGAAGGCGACCGCGTCGGCGACGAGCTCCAGGCATCGGACGTCGTCGGCGGTGAATCCTCCGGGGCGCTCGCTCACGGCCAGCAGACAGCCGCCGTCGTCCTGGACGGGAAGGGCGGTCAGGAAGAAGTCGCCGGACGGAACGCGCCGGGCCTGGGCGTGCCCGGCGAGTTCCGCCGGGCCCAGCGACACCGTCCGGCCGCCGCGGTGGGCCTCGGCGACCGGGGACCGCCCGGCGCGCGGGTAGCTGTCGCGCAGTCCGTACAGCGTCCTCGGGACCCCGGCCGACTCCATCAGGTACAGCAGCTCGCCGTCCTCGCCCGGTGCGTAGACGGCGGCGAGCGACGCATCGGCGAAGACGAGGGCCTGTTCGAGGACGCGGCGCAGCCGTCCGGGCGACTCCTGGTCGGTCGCGATCGCCTTGAGGGCACCTTCGGCACGCAGTGTCCGCGTTCCGCGCTCCTGGGCGCCCTGACTGACCACGTTGGCCATTACAGCGCTATCGGGACACTCGCGCAGCCCCTGTGGGCGTTCCGTGGACCGGCACGGACGGGGCCGCTCGAATGAAACCGAACATGTCTTAACGCGTGCGTTCCGCACGGTGTTCTCGTGACAGGCGTGACTGTGCGTGCCCGGTAGGTGGCTGGAAAGCTCGGTGCTCGTCACGGAGGGGGACGCATGGACAAGCGGTACGAGGTGTACGCGCTGGCCGACCGGCATTTCTACGAGACGCCGGACCGGCTCACGCGGGGTGGCCGGGGCACGGCCGCCCACCTCTACGAGACGGCCCGCCGGCCGCTGCCCGAGGGCTGGGAGTCGGCCCGGATCGGCGACTGGCAGACGATGACGCCGCTCGGCCCGGACGGCGAACCGCTGCGGGGCCCGGCCCAGGGGTGGAAGATCCACGCCTCGGCGACCCGGGAGAACGCGGAGGAGATCGCCCGGATCGTCTGGGACTACTGCGTCGAGCAGCGGATCCCTTTCAAGTTCGTGCCGGGCCCGCACCTGCTCCATCTGCGCAACACCAAGTACGCCCCGCGCGACGGCAGCGGCAAGTTCGTCACGGTCTACCCGGCCGACGAGGAGCAGCTGCACCGGGTGCTGCGTGAACTGGGTGAGCTGCTGAAGGGTTTCGAGGGGCCGTACATCCTCACCGACCTGCGCTGGGGCGAGGGCCCGCTGTACGTGCGCTACGGCGCCTTCGCCCGTGCGTTCGTGGTGGACGAGCGGGGCTCGCTGGTGCCGGCGGTGCGCGACGGCGAGGGCCGGCTGGTGCCGGACCGGCGGTCCCCCTCCTTCCAGGTGCCCGAGTGGGTGACGCTGCCGGCGTTCCTCCGGCCGCACCTCGACGCGCGCAACAACACGACGACGGGCGAACTGCCGTACCGCATCGAGAAGGCCCTGCACTTCTCCAACGGCGGCGGGGTGTACGCGGGCACCGACACCCGTGACGGGCGCAAGGTCGTCCTCAAGGAGGGCCGGCCGCACGCGGGGCTCGCCTCGGACGGCGCCGACGCGATCGCCCGGCTGGAGCGGGAGAAGCAGGCGCTGGAGCAGGTCGCGGGCACCGGTGTCGTCCCGGAGGTACGGGACTGGTTCGAACTCGGCGGTCACCGCTTCCTGGTGATGGACTTCCTGGAGGGCCGTCCGCTCAACTCCTTCTTCGCGGAGCGGCATCCGCTGCTCACCCAGGACCCCGACGCGCAGGCCGTCGCCTCCTACACGGCCTGGGCGCTGCGCATCCACCGCCGGGTGGAGGAGGCCGTGGCGGCGGTGCACGCCCGGGGCATCGTCTTCAACGACCTGCATGTCTTCAACATCATGGTCGCCCCGGACGAGGAGACGGTGTTCCTGCTCGACTTCGAGGCCGCCGCCCCGGCCGGGGAGAACGGCCGTCAGGTCGTCGCCCACCCCGGGTTCTTCGCCCCGCCGGACCGCCGCGGCGCCGACGTCGACCGCTATGCGCTGGCGTGTCTGCGACTGGCCCTGTTCCTGCCCGTGACCACGCTGTTCGTGGTCGACCGCGGCAAGGCGGCGCATCTGGCGCAGGTGATCTCCAAGGAGTTCCCGGACGTGCCGCGGGAGTTCCTCGACGAGGCGGTCGCCGAGATCACCCGGGAGGTGTCCGGCCGCGCGGTGGCCACCCCCTCCGCGCCGGTGGACCCGGGCGACTGGCCCTACAGCCGCGACTCGATGGTCAAGGCCATCCTCGCCTCGGCCACTCCGGAGCGCGACGACCGGCTCTTCCCCGGCGACGTCGCCCAGTTCTCCGACGGCGGCGGCCTCGGGCTCGCCCACGGCGCCGCGGGGGTGCTGTTCGCGCTGGACGCGGCCGGCGCCGAGCGGTACGAGGAGGGCGAGCGCTGGCTGCTGGACCGGACGGCTCCGGCCCCGGTGGGCACCCCGCTCGGCCTGTACGACGGGCTCGCCGGCGTCGCCCTGGTCCTGGACCGGCTCGGGCACCGGCAGCGGGCCCTGGACCTGGTCGAGGGCATCCTCGCCGAGCGGTGGCAGAACCTCTCGTCCGACCTGCACGGCGGCCTGGCCGGGCTGGGTCTGGTCCTCGGGCACCTGGCCCGCACCACCGGCGAGGCGGAGCTGGGCGAGCGGGCCCACGAGGCCGCCAGGATCCTCGTCCAGCGCCTCACCGAGCCGGTCCCCACCGGGTCCCGGCCGCGCGCCGGCCTGCTGCGCGGCGCGAGCGGTGCCGCCCTGCTGATGCTGCGGCAGTACGAGTGGACCGGCGAGGAGGCCTGGCTGGAGGCGGCGGCCGTGGCCCTGCACCGGGACCTGGCGTCCTGCGTGACCCGCGAGAACGGGTCACTGGAGGTCGACGAGGGCTGGCGGACCCTGCCTTACCTCGGCGACGGCAGCGCGGGCCTGGGCATGGTCCTCGACGACCTCGTGGCCCACTCCCCCGGCCGTGCCGCGGAGTTCGCGGCGGCCCGGTCCGGAGTGCTCACCGCGGCCACCTCGCGCTTCTACGCGCAGCCCGGGCTCTTCCAGGGCCGCGCGGGGATGATCCTGCACCTCAGCCGCACCACCACGCCGGGCGCGACCGAGGAGCGGCTGGCCGCGCAGATCTCCGGGCTCGGCTGGTTCGCGATGGCCTACGAGGGTCAACTGGCCTTCCCCGGCCACCAGATGATGCGGCTCTCCATGGACCTCGCCACCGGAACGGCAGGGTGCCTGCTGGCGCTCGGCGCGGCCCTCGACCCGGCGAGCGGCGCCCACCTGCCGTTCCTCCCGCCGCCCACCGGCGGCCCCCAGACGCGGTTCCGCGATCCCGCGGAGTCGTGACACCACCCCGTCCCCACGGATGACCACGGACGGACCCAACGGAAGGAATCACCATGGCACTTCTCGACCTGCAGACCATCGAGACCGAAGAGCGCACGACCGGCGGCGGCAACAGCACGGTGAGCCTGCTCTCCTGCATCAGCGCCGCGAGCGTTCTGCTCTGTCTCTGACCAGCGGTCTGCTCGCTCCGGGCGGCTCCCTCCCTTCGGGGAGGGGCCGCCCGGGGTCCTTCCCCGAGGCGGGAAGGACCCCGTGAAGGACCGTTTCTCAAGAAGGGCCCGTGTCTCGGAAAAGGGCCGTGCCCCAGGCGAGGCCCGTGGTCCAGGCGAGGCCCGTGATCCAAGCAAGGCCCGTGATCCAAGCAAGGCCCGTGATCCAGGAAAGGCCCGTGATGCAAGCAAGGCCCGTGATCCAGGAAAGGCCCGTATGACCTCGCGCGGCGACGACGACCCGGCGGCCGGACACGCGCGCACGCTGCTGAGCACGGCCGGCCGGTACAGCGGGTCGCGCTGTGTGGCGCTGTGCCTGGTGAGCATCGCCGCCACGGGTGCCGGACTGCTGCTCCCGGCCGTGCTCGGCCGGGCCCTCGATCTCGTGCTGGCGCACGCCCCCGCGACCCGCTGGGTGCTCTGCTGCGCCGGCCTCGTCCTGCTGCTGGGTCTGCTCGACGCGGCCCAGACCGTCCTCACCGGCACCGTCGACGCCCGCACCACGGCCTGGCTGCGCCGACGGCTGACCGGGCACGTCCTGGGCGTCGGCCCGCGGGCCGCCGACCTCTTCGGCTCCGGTGACCTCGTGGCCCGCCTGGTGGGCAACGCCGCAGAGGCGGGCACCACCCCGGCGGCCCGTGCGGCGCTGCTGGCCGCGCTCGCCGGGCCGGCCGGCGGGGTGGTCGCCCTCGCGGTGATCGACTTCTGGCTCGCTGCCGTGTTCCTCGCCGGGGCCCCCGTGCTGGCGCTGCTCCTGCGCGCCGTCTCCCGGGACACCTCCGAGAGCGCGTCGCGCTACCAGCAGGCCCAGGGCCGGATCGCGGCCGGGCTGGCCGAGGCCGTCGAAGGGGTCCGCACCGTCCGGGCGGCCGGCACGCAGGGCCGGGAGACGGCCCGGGTGCTGCGGCCGCTGCCCGAGCTGTCCCGGGCCGGGCACCGCATGTGGCGGGTGCAGGGGCGGGCCGCCGCCCGGGCAGTCGCCGTGGCGCCGCTGCTGCAGCTCGCGGTCGTCGCCGTCGCCGGGGTCCTGCTCACCCGGCACCGGCTCTCGGTGGGCGAGGTGCTTGCGGCGTCCCGGTACGCGGTGCTGGCGACCGGAGTCGGCGTGCTGGTCGGCCGCCTCGCGGGCCTGGCGCGGGCCCGGGCCGCCGCCCGGCGCCTGGGCGAGGTCGAGGCCGAGCCCGTCACCGCGTACGGCGACCGGCGGCTGCCCGAGGGGCCCGGGCGGCTGGAGCTGCGCGGGGTGTCGGCCCGGCGCGGCGGGCGCACCGTGCTCGACGGGGTCGACCTCGACGTGCCGGGCGGCACGACCCTGGCGGTGGTCGGCCGGTCCGGTGCGGGCAAGTCGCTGCTGGCCGCGCTCGCCGGACGGCTGACCGACCCGGACGCGGGCGAGGTGCTGCTCGACGGTGTGCCGTTGCACGAGCTGCGCCACGACGACCTGCGGGCCGCCGTCGGCTACGCCTTCGCCCGGCCCGCGCTCCTCGGCGGGACGGTCGGGCAGGCGATCGGGCTCGGCCTGGCCGCCCCCTCCCCCGGCCTGGTCCGGGAGGCAGCGCGCACGGCCCGCGCGGACGACTTCGTCCGCCGTCTCCCGCACGGGTACGACACGCCTGTCGCGGACGCCCCCCGCTCGGGCGGCGAGTCGCAACGGCTGGGCCTGGCCCGGGCGTTCGCGCACGGTGGGCGCCTGCTGATCCTCGACGACGCCCTCTCCAGTCTCGACACGGTGACGGAACGCCACATCACCGAGGCGCTCTTCGGCGACGGCTCGGGAACCACGCGGCTCCTGGTCGCCCACCGGGGTGCGACGGCCGCGTGCGCCGATGCCGTGGCGTGGCTGGACGCAGGGCGGGTGCGGGCGGTGGGACGGCACGAGGAGCTGTGGCGGCTGCCGGAGTACCGGGCGGTGTTCGGCGACGGGGCGGACCCCGCCGGCGCCCCGGGCGCGAACGGCGGTGCCCGGCCGGTCCCGGACACCCAGGGCGTGGCGAGCGGGAAAAGGGGTGTGACGGCATGAGCGGCCGGACGTGGACGGGTGGGTCTGCCGGGCCCGGAGTGCGGCCGTGACCACCGGCCCCGGACTCGCCCCCCGGGGGCTGCGCTTCCTGCTGGCCCGTCCGCGGGTGCTGCTGCGGCTCACCGCCTGGTCCGTGCTGGAGACCGGGCAGACCTTCCTCATCGGCTACGGCCCCGCCCGGGCCCTGGACGAGGGGTTCCTGCGCGGCCGGGCCGATGTCGGACTGGTCTGGCTGGCGGTGACCGGTCTGGGCGTCCTGGTCGGCGCGTTCGGGACCGCCCGGGTCTACGCGGCCGTCGCCGACCTGGTCGAACCGCTCCGGGACCGGCTCGTGGAACGGGTGGTCTCGCGCGGGGTGCGGACCGGTGAGGCCGGGGCCTTGTCGGGGCTCACCCAGCAGGTGGAGATCGCCCGGGACACCTTCGCCGGACTGGTCATGGTCTCCCGCTCGTTCGTCTTCACCTCCGTCGGCGCCCTGGCGGGCCTGTTCGCACTCGCCCCGCCGCTGCTGCTGGTCGTGGGACCGCCCCTGGCGGTGGGCATGGCGCTGTTCGCCGCGACACTGCGGCCCCTCGCCCGGCGGCAGGAGGCGTTCCTGGTCGCCGACGAGGCTCTCGCCGGTGACCTCGGCACCGTCTGTCCGGGCCTGCGCGACGTCACGGCGACCGGTGCCGAGGCACAGATCGCCGCGGGCACCGGGGACACGATCGCGGCGGAACTGCGGGCGGCGCGCGCGCTGGCCCACTGGGGCGTGCTGCGGGTGGCGTCCCTGACGATCGGCGGGCAGGTGCCGATCGTGCTGCTGCTGGCCGCCGCCCCCTGGCTGCTGGCCCACGGTGTCACCGCGGGCGCCCTGGTCGGTGCCCTCGCCTACGTCACCCAGTCACTGCTCCCGGCCCTGCAGAACCTGATCCACGGGCTGGGCACGAGCGGCTCCCGCCTGACCGTGGTGCTGCGCAGACTGGCCGGCACGAACGCCGGGCCCCCTCCGCCGGACAGCCGCGTCCAGGACGGGGGCGGGCCGGTGCCGCCGGACGTCACAGCGGACCGCCCCACCCCTCCCCCCGCCCTCTCCCTCAGGTCCGTCACCTTCGCCTACGGTCCCGCCAGTGCGCCCGTCGTCCACGACCTCGACCTCGACCTCCCACCCGGTGCGCACCTGGCCGTCGTCGGTCCCAGCGGCACCGGCAAGTCCACGCTCACCGCGCTGGTGGCGGGGCTGCTCACGCCCTCGCACGGCACCGTCCGGGTCGCCGGACACCCCGTGCCCGGCCCGGAGGCCGCAGCCGCGCGGGTACTCATCCCGCAGGAGGCATACGTCTTCGGCGGCACCCTGGCCGAGAATCTCGCCTATCTGCGTCCGGGCCCGGTGCCCGAGGAGGAGCTGCGGGCCGCGGCCGATGCGGTCGGCCTCGCCCCGCTGGCCGCCCGGCTCGGCGGCCTCGGCGCCCGGGTCGATCCCACGGCGCTGTCGGCGGGCGAACGGCAGCTGATCGCGCTGACCCGGGCCTATCTGTCGTACGCCCCGCTCGCCCTGCTGGACGAGGCGACCTGTCATCTGGACCCCGGGGCGGAGGAGCGTGCCGAGCGGGCGTTCGCCGCGCGGCCGGGCGGGACGCTGGTGGTCGTGGCCCACCGCATCAGCTCGGCCCGCCGCGCCGACCGGATCCTGGTGATGGACGGCCGGAGCACGGCGTACGGGGGCCATGAGGAGCTGCTGCGGTCCTCCGCGCTGTACCGGGATCTGGCCGGAAGCTGGGCCCCGGCCCCGGCCCGGTAGGCGTCGGCCGTCCGTGCTCCAGCGAGAGAGACCACCTGGGGCGAACGCGCAGCGGTCAGAGCCAGCCCTGGCCCTGGGAGATGCGTATCGCGTCGATGCGGTTGCGGGCGCCGGTCTTGCGGGTGATGGCGGCCATGTAGTTGCGCACCGTGCCGTGGGACAGGTGCAGGCTCCCGGCTATCTCCGCGATGGAGGCTCCCTCGGCCGCGAGCGACAGCACGCTCAGCTCTCTTCGGGTCAGCGGCATCTCGGCCGCCTTGAGGAACCCGAAGCCCAGCGAGTCGTTGACGAAACGTTCCCCCTCAGCAACACGACGGATCCCGCGCAGCAGGTTCTGCGGGGATCCCTCCTTGTCGACGTACCCGAGCGCCCCCGCCTCGACCGCCCGCTTCAGCAGACCCGGCCGGTTCGCGGTGGCGAGCACGAGTAATCGGGGGCGGGCGCGGTCCGGCCCGGGCCGGCACAGCTCGCCCAGCGGAGGAATGCCGTAGGAGTCCGCGCACTCCAGGTCCGCCGCGCACACGTCCGGCCGGACCGACCGCACCGTGCCCGGCGCGCCGCGCCACGACGTGTCGTGCACCGCCAGGTCGGACTCCTGCCGCAGCCATTCCGCCAGCACCGACCGCACCAGACACTCGTCGTGGACCAGAAGCACCCGGATCACTGCCACCCCCTCCGCTCGCCGTACGCCCCCTCGTCGTGGTGAACGCGTGCCCATTGTTCGCGACCGTGACCCTGCGTGGGCGCGAAGAACCGGCCATCAGGAGGCGCGGGGGCGCACGCCCGGCGCCCGTACGCCCGGCCACGCTTCGACTGCGGGGGCATGGGTCGGGACGGTCGGGGTACGACAGCGCCTCCTGCGGGGCAGGCCCACGTGTGACCGACGGTAACCGACATCGTCGAGGAACCGCTCGTCGTGCGGGACGGGCCGCCAGGGGGGAGATTTGTTCCTGAACCCGGTCGCGCGGCCGTGCGAGGAGGTGGTCGGCGTGTCCGACGGGCAGTCGTCCGCACAGGCGCCGGCAGCCGCCCGGACGCCGGTCGGCCGCCCCCTGCTCTCGCTGGCACTGGCCTCGATGATGGACGAGGTGCACGCCCACTCCGGCGCGGTGTACCTGATGGCGCAGGATCAGCCGGTGCTGGAGATGGCGGTGATGGCCGGGCTGCCCCGGGCGTTCGCGGCGCCCTGGGAGCGGGTGGGCCTGAGCGCGCCGATCCCGGTCGCCGACGCGGCGCGCGAACGGCGGCTGGTGTGGGTCGGCGGCGAGGAGGAGATGGCCCGCCTCTACCCGCGGATCGCCGTGGTGCTGCCCTACCCGTTCGCCCTGGCCGCGGTGCCGGTCGCCACCGAGACGACCGTCTACGGCGCGGTCTTCGTGACCTGGCCCGGTGCGCACCCGCCGGAGATGTCCGACCACGAGCGCGAGCATCTGACCGCGGCCTGCGGGCGGCTGGCGGTCCGGCTGGAGCGGGCTGCCGAGCACAGCGTCCCGCCGCACCCCGAGACCGACCTGCTCGCCTCGCCCCTGGTGGGCGGCATGGCGGGCACGCTCGGCACGGTCGAGGCGGCCCGGATGGTGAGCCGGCTGCCCTACGGTCTGGTCTCGCTGGACCTGCACGGACGGGTCGGCTTCGTGAACGCGGCGGCGACCGAGCTGCTGAACGTCCCGGTCAGCCGGCTGCTCGGCACCCAGCTGTGGGCATCGGTGCCCTGGCTCAACGACCCGGTCTACGAGGACCGCTACCGGGCGGCGCTGCTGAGCCAGCACGTCACCTCGTTCGTGGCGCTGCGCCCGCCCGGCGAGTGGCTGTCGTTCCGGCTGTACCCGAGCACGACGGGCCTGAGCGTCCGCATCACCAGGTCCCGGGCCGTGTCCCGGATGAACCGGACCGCTCCGCCGTCCGACGAGGCGCCGTCCCGGCTGGTCACCATCTCGCAGGTGCTGGACCTGGCCGGAGCGCTCACCGAGGCGGTGGGCGTGCAGGACGTGGTGCAGCTGGTCGCCGACGAGATCGCCCCGGCGGTGGGCAGCCAGGCCCTGGTCATGCTGGGCTCGCAGGCCAGGCGGCTGCGGGTGCTCGGGCATCGCGGGTACCGGGACCCGCATGTGGTGGAGCGGTTCGACGGGATGCCCCTGACCGAGTCGACACCGGGCACCCAGGTGCTGCGGACCGGCGTGCCCGCGTTCTTCGAGTCGCAGGAGCAGCTGGAGCGCCTGTACCCGGCGCGGCTCGCGACCCCCGACGGGTTCGCGGCCTGGGCGTTCCTGCCGCTGATCGCCCAGGGCCGCCCGGTGGGCACGTGTGTGCTCTCCTACGCAGCACCGCACCCGTTCCCGACGGAGGAGCGGGCCGTGATGACGAGCATGGCCGGGCTGATCGCCCAGGCCCTGGAGCGGGCGCTGCTCTACGACGCCAAGCACCGGCTCGCGCACGGCCTGCAGGAGGCGCTGCTGCCGCACTCCCTGCCGTCGCTGCCGGGCATCGAGGCGGTCGGCCGCTATGTGCCGGCCACTCAGGGCATGGACATCGGCGGCGACTTCTACGACCTGGTCGGCGCCCAGGGCACGGCGGCGGCCGTGATCGGGGACGTGCAGGGCCACAACGTGACCGCGGCCGGGCTGATGGGCCAGGTCCGCACGGCGGTCCGCGCGTACACCACGGTGGGGCAGGCGCCCGAGGAAGTCATGCGCAGCACCAACCGGCTGCTGCTCGACCTGGGGTCCGACCTGTTCGCCAGCTGTCTGTACCTGCGGCTCGACCCGGAGCACGGGCGGGCCGTGATGTCCCGGGCCGGGCACCCCCCGCCGCTGCTGCGACGGCCGGACGGCAAGGTGCGTGTCCTCGACCTGGCGGGCGGTCCGCTGCTGGGCATCGACGCCTCGGCGGTGTATCCCACGACGGAGGTCGCCCTGCTCCCCGGTTCGCTGCTCGTCCTCTACACGGACGGTCTCGTCGAGTCCCCCGGTACGGACTTCGAGGAGGCCCTCGCGGATCTCGGCCGGCGGCTGGGTGAGGCCGGGGACCTGCCGCTGGACGAGCTGGCCGACCGGCTCGTCCACCAGGAGCGGCATCACACGGACGGCGAGGAACGG
The DNA here is from genome assembly GCF_042733745.1 of Streptomyces sp. NPDC059696. NCBI lineage: Bacteria > Bacillati > Actinomycetota > Actinomycetes > Kitasatosporales > Streptomycetaceae > Streptomyces > Streptomyces sp. NPDC059696. The sequence continues at coordinate 187,926 of NZ_JBHWFG010000008.1, read as the reverse complement.
CTCGATGACATCGCCCTGTTGCTGATCAGGGCCCTCGGGTAGGGCCGGTGGGGGTCGGCAGCCGGCCGGGGACGCAGGGGAGCCGGCCCGGTTCCGCCAGGAAGGGGGCGGAACCGGGCCGGCTGCGTCGGACCGGCTGCCGACGGTTGTGCCGGGGTCAGCGGGACTCGGTCAGACCGGAGTGGTCCTCGGCTCCCTGACCGGCGTCCTGACCGGCACCGGCGTCCTGACCGGCGCCCGCGTCCTGACCCGCTCCGGCGCCCGCCTCGTCGCCTCCGGCCTGCTCACCGGCACCGGCGCCGGCCTCTTGACCGGCTCCGGCCTCCTCACCCGCGCCCGCACCGGCCTCGTCACCGGCACCGGCCTCCTCACCGGCGCCCGCGCCCGCCTCCTGGCCCGCACCGGCCTCGTCACCGGCACCGGCACCGGCGCCCGCGGCACCGCCCGCGCCGAGGGTCGCGCCGACGGCCTTCAGGGCGGTGGTCACCGGCTGGAAGAACGTCTCGCCGCCGGCCGTGCAGTCACCGCTGCCGCCGGACGTCAGGCCGATGGCGAGACCGTCCTGCGTGAACAGCGAGCCGCCGCTGTCGCCGGGCTCGGCGCAGACGTCGGTCTGGATGAGGCCGGTGACCGTGCCCTCCGGGTAGTTCACCGTGGCGTCCAGACCGAGCACCTGGCCGTCGTTGAGGCCGGTGGTGCTGCCCATCCGGAAGACCTGCTGGCCGACGGTCGCCTCGGCGGCCTCGGTGATCGGCACGGTCTGGTCACCGGTGTTGACCTCGCTGGGCGCCTCGGTCGCCGGGTCGTCGTACTTCACGAGTGCGAAGTCGCCGTTCCCGGGGAAGGTCGACTGGTCGACCGTGGCGATCGGCTGGCCGCCCTGGGTGTCGGACCACTCGTTGCCGCCGAGGGTGCAGTGGCCGGCGGTCAGGAAGGCCGGGGAGCCGTCGCTCGCGGTGACGTTGAAGCCGAGGGAGCAGCGTGAGCCGCCCGCGAAGATGGCGTCGCCGCCGGACACGAACGGCTTGAAGGTGCCGGAGGACTTCTTGAGCGTGGCCATGCCGGAGCCGAGCTCCTGCACGGTGGATTCCAGTCTGTCCCACTTGGCGCCGGTCACGGTGCTGTCAGCCGTCACCAGGAGCTTGTTGGTACGCGGGTCGATCGCCCACGAGGTGCCCGCGATGGTCGCCTCGGACTTCAGCGTCGAGGCCCCGGCCTGCAGCTCCGACCAGCTGTTCTCGACCTCCCGGACCTTCGCCCCGGCCGCCTTCGCCTGCACGATCACGTTGTTGTTGTCGCCGGGGACGACGTTGACGACGAGCTGCTTGTTGTCGCCGTCGTAGTAGGAGCCGCCGAACGCCTCACCGAGGAGCCCGGAGAGCTGCGAGGCGAGATCCGAGGCGTCGCCCGCCTTCAGGGTCTTCGGCGCGGCCGCCGCGTCGCCGGACGAACCGTCCTGCGAGGCGTTGGCGTTGGGGAGGAGGATCGCTGCGGCGCCGAGCGCCACCACGCCGCCCGCCGCTATCGCGGCCTTGCGCTTCGGAATTCGCTTGTGACTCAAACTTCTCTCCTCCTGGGGAACGGAGTAGGTGCCGCCGTCCGGCAGCTTCTGGGGGGCGCCTGGATGGCTGTTGGTACGCACGGGCCGCGCGGGGCGTTCAATTCCGATTGCAAGTGATCCCTTCGCACCGCGGAATCAGCCAACTCCCGCCGTGGGCAAGCGGACCCGCGCACAGAGAGAGCGCCCTGCTCGCAGCGGCCGGTCCGGCGGGCCGGCCCCGGCGGGGCCCGTGGCGCGCCATGGCCGGATGACGGCCTTTCAGCAACGGACGCCGCGTCAGCCCCACCGGAAGGAAACGCTCCGTATCCGGTCGGGAACGATCTGTCGCAGTTCCGGAGTCAAACCCCGGCTTCAGCGAATCTGCACATCGAATGCTCAACCCGGTCACCGAAAGGAGGGTTGTCCACAGGCCGGCCGTGTCGCTCACGCCTTTGGGGCGGGAGTGCCGGATTCGCCTCCCGGCGACTCAAGACCTCGGATGCGCCGATGCGATGGCGCATGTGAAGAACTCGCCGCGAAGCGGTGCGCAGACCTCCACGGATCGGTGCCGTTGGGGCGCAAGTTGCCTGGTGAGGGAGGTGGTTGATTGGAAGCGGCGAGCTGCGGCGTGCTTTGATCCATCGCACCGCGGGGGCCGCTCAGGGCACTCGGAAACGAGATGTCCGGTGCTCGCGGTCGCGGCCGTCATCTGTCCCCAGAGGGGGCCGCTCCCCCCTTGTGAGATATCCATATGAAGGGAAGTTCCACCATGAACTCCACCCCCCAGGTTGAGACCGTCGAGATCGCCGACGCCCAGCTCGACGCCATCTCCGGCGGCCTGTCCGTGAACGCCGTGAACACCGTCACCGACACCGTTGACGGCATTGCCCCGGTCTCCGGCCTGGTCGACACCGCCGTCGGCACCGTCGAGGGCGTCACCGGCCTGAACACGGCCCCGGTCACCGGTCTGGTCGCCGGCCTCTGATCGAGCCTTTGTGCCGTTGATTCCCGGAACCGCAGCCGGCGGTTCCGGGTTCTTCGGGTTCCGCAGGCACCTCTTCCAGGGTTCCGTTTCGCCTCCTCCACGGTCCCGTATGAACCTCTTCCACGGGTGAGGGAAGTTCCTTGCAGTTCCGCCAACAGGCCCTCGCCAAGCTCCAGTCCCCGGAGGAACTCGACCTCCCGGTGCGCTTCGCCCGACCGCAGGGCTGGCTCGTGCTCTCGGTGACGGTCGTCGCGATGGCGGCCGCCTCGGTGTGGGCCGTGACCGGCTCGGTGACCTCCACCGTCAGCGCGCCCGCCATCATCACGCACGGGCAGGGCAGTTATCTGCTGCAGAGCCCCGTCGCGGGCCAGGTGACCGCGGTGCTCGCCGAGCAGGGCGAGCAGGTCCCCGCGAACTCCCCCGTGCTCAAGGTCCGCACGGCCCAGGGCGAGGCGGTGGTCCGCACGCTCGCCGCGGGCCGGGTCTCGGCGCTGGCCGCGACCGTCGGGCAGATCATCCGCACCGGCGCGAACGTCGCCGCCGTGGAGAAGGTCGCCCACACCGGCGATCCGCTCTACGCCACCGTGTACGTCCCGGCGGAGAACGCCGCCGCGATCCCCGACGACGCGGCCGTGGATCTCACCGTGCAGTCGGTGCCGACACAGGAGTACGGCGTGCTGCGCGGCCATGTGAAGTCGGTGGACCGCGCGGCGCAGTCCCCGCAGTCGATCGCCGCCTTCCTCGGAGACAGCCAGCTGGGCGAGCAGTTCACCGAGAAGGGCAGGCCGGTGGCCGTGACGGTGCGGCTGGACAAGTCCTCCGCCACGAAGAGCGGTTACCGCTGGTCCTCCGCGGACGGGCCCCCCTTCAAGCTGACCTCCATGACGCTGGCCTCCGGTTCGATCCGGCTCGCCGACCAGCGTCCCGTCGACTGGCTGCTGCCATGAGCGCGACCGCACAGGAACCCCGCAGCAGGCGCCGCGCCGCCCCGCCGAAGCGCAAGGTGCCCAAGGCCCGGGCCAGGACCGTCCGCACCCCCACGGTGCTCCAGATGGAAGCCGTCGAGTGCGGCGCCGCCTCCCTGGCGATGGTGCTCGGCCACTACGGCAAGCACGTCCCGCTGGAGGAGCTGCGCATCGCCTGCGGCGTCTCCCGGGACGGCTCCCGTGCCAGCAACCTCCTCAAGGCGGCCCGCTCCTACGGCCTGACGGCCAAGGGCATGCAGATGGACCTGGCCGCCCTCGCCGAGGTGAAGTCGCCGGCCATCCTGTTCTGGGAGTTCAACCACTACGTCGTCTACGACGGCATGGGCCGGCGCTTCGGCCGCCGCGGCGTCTACATCAACGACCCGGGCAAGGGCCGCCGTTTCGTGCCGATGGAGGACTTCGACGGCAGCTTCACCGGGGTCGTGCTGGTGATGGAGCCCGGCGAGGACTTCACCCGGGGCGGCCGCAAGCCGGGCGTGCTGGGCGCCATGCCCGCACGGCTGCGCGGCACCGCGGGCACGATGCCCGCCGCGGTCATGTCGAGCCTGCTGCTGGTGGCGGTCGGCGCGGCGGTGCCCGCACTGAGCCGCACCTACATCGACGAGTTCCTGATCGGCGGCCAGACCTCGCTGCTCGGCGTGCTGTTCACGTCGATGGCGGCCTGCGTGCTGCTCACGGTCGTGCTGACCTGGCTCCAGCAGGCCAACCTGCTGCGCGGCCGCATCATCTCCTCGACCCTGTCCAGCGCCCGCTTCCTGCGGCATCTGCTGCGGCTGCCGGTGACGTTCTTCTCCCAGCGCAGCCCGGCCGACCTGGTGCAGCGGCTGCAGTCCAACGACGCGGTGTCCGAGACCCTGTCCCGGGACCTCGCGGCGGCGGGCGTGGACGCGGTCGTGGTCGTGCTGTACGCGGTGCTGCTGTACACCTACGACCCGCAACTGACGTTCGTGGGCATCGGCGTGGCCCTGCTGAACGTCGTGGCCATGCGGATCGTCATCCGGCTGCGCGCGACCCGCACGGCGAAGCTGCGCGCGGACACCGCACGCCTCACCAACACCGCCTACACGGGCCTCCAGCTCATCGAGACGATGAAGGCCACCGGCGGTGAGGACGGCTACTTCCGCAAGTGGGCGGGGCAGCACGCCACCACCCTGGAGGAGCAGCAGCGGCTCGGCGTGCCGAGTGCCTGGCTCGGCGTGGTCGCGCCGACGCTCGCCACCCTCAACAGCGCGCTGATCCTGTGGATCGGCGGCATGCGGGCGGTCGAGGGGCACATCTCGGTGGGTCTGCTGGTCGCCTTCCAGGCCCTGGTGACCCGCTTCACGGCCCCGCTGACCCGGCTGAACGGTGTCGCGGGCCGCATCCAGGACTTCGCCGCGGACGTGGCCCGGCTGAAGGATGTGGAGAACTTCCAGGCCGACCCGCTCTACGGCCGCCCGGGCGGCGCCGAGTCGACGCGCCGTCTCCAGGGCCATGTCGAGCTGGAGAACATCACGTTCGGCTACAGCCCCCTCGACAAACCCCTGCTGGCCGGCTTCGACCTGACGGTCGGGCCCGGGCAGCAGGTGGCGCTGGTGGGCGGCTCGGGCAGCGGCAAGTCCACGGTGTCCCGGATGATCTCCGGGCTGTACGCGCCCTGGGAGGGCGTGATCCGCATCGACGGGCAGCGCATCGAGGACATCCCGCGCGGGGCGCTGGCCGCCTCGGTGTCCTTCGTCGACCAGGACGTGTTCCTCTTCGAGGGCACCGTCCGCGACAACGTGGCGCTGTGGGACCCCTCGATCCCGGACGACGCGGTGGAGGACGCGCTGCGCGACGCGGCCCTGTACGACGTGATCACGCGCCGCCCGGGCGGCATCCACAGCAAGGTGGAGCAGGACGGCCGCAACTTCTCCGGCGGGCAGCGCCAGCGCCTGGAGATCGCGCGGGCGCTGGTGCGGCGGCCGAGCATCCTGGTGCTCGACGAGGTGACGAGCGCGCTGGACGCGGAGACCGAGCAGGTCGTGATGGACAACCTGCGCCGGCGCGGCTGCGCCTGTGTGGTGATCGCGCACCGGCTCAGCACGGTCCGCGACAGTGACGAGATCGTCGTCCTGCAGCACGGCACGGTCGTGGAGCGGGGACGGCACGAGGACCTGGTGGCCCGCGGCGGTGCGTACGCGGCCCTGGTCAGGGAGCGGTGAGATGACGACCGTTCACGAAAGGCACGACGGCGACCTCGTGCTGGGCGCCTTCGGGCAGATGGGCTCGCGCATCGACTGCGCCGGTTTCAACCGCCTCGACCTCGAAGGCCCGCAGGTGCTGTGGCTGGTCGCCTCCGGCGCCGTGGACCTGTTCGCGGTCGACGCCGGGCAGCAGGGCCACTGGCACCACCTCGGCCGTCTGGAGGCCGGTTCGCTGGTGCTCGGCCCGGTGCCGGGCCCGGAGCACACCCTGGTGGCCCGGCCGCTGCGGGATTGCGTGGTGCACCGCATCGGTCTGCGCGAGCTGTACCAGCCGGCCCATACGGCGACCTGGTCGTACGACGAGTACGGCAATCCGCAGTACGTGCCGCCGACGACGAGTCCGCTGGAGTACGCGCTCGCCCTCGGGGTCGGCCGCAGCCTGTCGATCCTGTTCCAGGCGCCGATGGCCACCGAGCGGGCGGCGGCCCCCACCGACGACGACGTGTTCTGGATGCAGGTGCCGCCGGGCAGCGTGCAGTACGGCTCGCTGTACGGCGCGGAGGCCGCGGCCGACCTGCTGATGGACCCGGCGCTGTGGCAGTCCATGGTCGACCAGCAGTACCGGCTGCTGACCACGCTGGACCGCTGGATCGAGCAGCTGGAGCGCACGCACGAGTCGCGCACCGCCGAGGGCATCAAGGCCGGTGAGGCGGTGCGCGCCCAAGCGGACCGGACGCTGCTCGCCTCCATCGGGAAGCGGTCGGGCAAGCGGACCACGCCGGCCGACGCCGACGCCACGTACGCGGCGTGCAAGCTGGTCGGGCAGGCAGCCGGGATCCGCATCACCGAGCCGACCCAGAAGGGCACCGGCGGCGACCGCCTCGACCCGGTCGAACAGGTCGCCCTGGCCTCGCGCGTGCGGACCCGGGCCGTTCGGCTCGACGGCCGCTGGTGGCGGGACGACGTGGGGCCGCTGGTGGGTCAGCGGGCCCTGTCGGGGGCGCCGGTGGCGCTGCTGTGGCGGCGCGGCGGCTATGTCGCGGTGCATCCGTCGACGGGGCGTGAGACGCCGGTCGAGAAGGCCAACGCCGACGAGTTCGAGCCGCGCGCGGTGATGTTCTACCGCCCGCTGCCGGACAAGCGGCTCAGTCCGCTGGGGCTGCTGCGGTTCTGCATGCAGGGCATGCGCGGTGACCTGACGGGTCTGCTGCTCAGCGGTCTGGTGACGGTCGCGATCGGCTCGCTCGTGCCGGTCGCGACGGGCAAGGTGCTGGGCGAGTTCGTGCCGAAGGCGCAGACGGGCCTGATCGTGCAGGTGTGTCTGGCGGTGATGCTGAGCAGTGTGGTGGCCGCGGCCTTCATGCTGTTGCAGAACCTGACGATCCTGCGGATCGAGGGCCGGATCGAGGCCACGCTCCAGCCGGCGGTGTGGGACCGGCTCCTGAGGCTGCCGACGAAGTTCTTCACCGAGCGCTCCACCGGCGAACTGGCCAGCGCGGCCATGGGCATCAGCTCGATACGCCGCCTGCTCGCGGGTGTCGGGCCGACCGTCGCCCAGTCGGTGACGATCGGCGCGATGAACCTGGGGCTGCTGTTCTGGTTCAGCGTGCCGATGGCGATGGCCGCGATCGGCATGCTCGTCGTCATCGCGGCCGTGTTCCTGGGGCTCGGGCTGTGGCAGGTGCGCTGGCAGCGGCGTCTGGTGGTGCTCTCCAACAAGCTGAACAACCAGGCGTTCCAGACGCTGCGCGGACTGCCCAAGCTGCGGGTGGCCGCCGCCGAGAACTACGCGTACGCCGCGTGGGCGTCGGAGTTCGCCCGCAGCCGTGAGCTCCAGCAGAAGGTCGGCCGCATCAAGAACCTCACGACGGTGCTGGGCGCGGTGTACCTGCCGCTGTGCACGCTGCTGATGTTCATGCTGCTGGCCGGTCCGGCCCGGGGGTCGATGTCGGCGGCGGCGTTCCTCACCTTCAACACCTCGGTGACGATGGTGCTGACCTCCGTCACACAGCTGACGGGCTCGTTCGTCTCGGCGGTGGCCGCGCTGCCGCTGTTCGAGGAGATCAAGCCGGTGCTGGACGCGACGCCGGAGGTGCGCACGGCGAGCACCCGGCCGGGTCCGCTGACCGGGGCGATCGAGGCGCGGCGGCTGTCGTTCCGCTACTCGGACGACGGTCCCCTGGTCCTGGACGACGTGTCGTTCGAGGTGCGGTCGGGCGAGTTCGTCGCGGTGGTCGGCCCGAGCGGCTGCGGGAAGTCGACGCTGCTGCGGCTGCTGATCGGCTTCGACCGGCCCGTGTCGGGCAGTGTGCTGTACGACGGGCAGGACCTGGCGGCCCTGGACCAGTCGGCGGTGCGCCGCCAGTGCGGTGTGGTGCTCCAGCACGCGCAGCCGTTCACCGGATCGATCCTCGACGTCATCTGCGGCACCGAGCCGTACACGCCGGAGGAGGCGATGGCGGCGGCGGAGATGGCGGGTCTCGCCGAGGACATCAAGCGGATGCCGATGGGGCTGCACACCATCGTCGCGGGCAGCGGAGCCGTCTCCGGCGGCCAGCGCCAGCGGCTGATGATCGCCCAGGCGCTGATCCGGCGGCCCCGCATCCTCTTCTTCGACGAGGCGACCAGCGCGCTCGACAACGAGACGCAGCGCACGGTCATCGAGAGCACCAAGGCGCTCAACGCGACCCGGGTCGTCATCGCGCACCGGCTGTCGACCGTGATGGACGCCGACCGGGTGGTGGTGATGGAGGACGGCAAGGTCATCCAGCAGGGTCCGCCCGCACAGCTCCTCGCCGACACGAGCGGGCGGCTGCACGAGCTGGTGCGCCGCCAGATGGCGTGAGGCGTCAGTCCAGTCCGGGCACGGGCGCACCCGAGGGCAGGCCGGCCGCGACGTAGGCGGCGTACAGCTCCTTCCAGGGCGCGTCGGCCCCGGCGTGCGGACCGGCGGTCGTCTCGCCGCGCGCCCTGGCGTCCAGTGCGGCCAGGCACACCTCCCAGCCGGCGCCGTTGCGGGCGGCGCTGTCCTGGGCGGCGAGGACGTTGGTGAGCGTGAAGCGGGTGCTCTTCTGGCCGGTCTCCTCCAGGTCGAAGCGGAGTTCGTCCCCGCCCCACTCGAACGACAGGTGCCGGGGCGGGTCGACGGCGAGGACCCGGCCGGTGGAGTCCTCCATGTGCGGGTCACCGCTGAACCTGACGGCGCCGCCGGGGCGCAGTTCGATCTCGGCGCGGGCGGGGAACCAGCGTTCCAGCTCGTCCGCGTCGGTCACGAACTGCCAGACGCGCTCCACGGGATGGTCGTAGAGGCGGCTGAAGCGGACGGCGGGGCGGCCGTCGTCCAGGGTCAGATAGGTGCCGGTGAGGTCGGCGGTCATGGCTGATCAGCCCTTCGAAGTGGGTGGTTCGGGAGCGTCCGGTGCCGCGTCGAGGCGGCGGCCCAGCGCGTCGAGGCTCTTGTTCCACAGCGCGCGGTAGGGGGCGAGCCAGGCATCCAGGGCGGCGATCGGGCCGGGGTCGAGGGCGTAGACGCGTCGCTGGGCGTCCTGCCGCACCCGGACCAGTCCCGCCTCGCGCAGCACCTTCAAATGCTTGGAGGTGCTCGGCTGACTCAGTCCGCACGCCTCGACGATCTCACCGACGGACCGGGGCCGTTCCAGGAGCAGGGCGACGATGGCCCGCCGGTGGGGGTCGGCGAGCGCGGTCCACAGGGCGGCGTCGGACATGCCTCCAATATGCCTCTGGAGTTATATGCGTGTCAAGGAATATGAGTGGTGGACCCTCGTGCTCGCGGGCCGGGCGGTGCTCTTGTCTGCCGCGCCGTCTGTTGGGCCGCCCCGGAAATGGGTACCCACCGGCCATGCGAATCAGCGTGGTGGACGTGGGATCGAACACGGTCAGACTTGTGGTCGCGGACGCGGTGGACGGGGTGCCGCTGCCCGTGCACACCGCCAAGTGGCGGCTCAGGCTGTCCGAGCAGGTCACACCGGGGGGACCCGTCCCGGAGCAGGCCGTGGCCCAACTCGTGGACGCGGTGGCCGAGGCGAGCAGGACCGCGACCCGCTGGGGCGCGGCCGACCCGCCGGCGTTCGCGACCGCCGTGGTGCGCAACGCCCCGAACCGGCACGAGGTGCTGCGCACCGTCCGCGCCCGTACCGGCGTCGACCTGTGCACCCTGCCGGGCGAGGTCGAGGCGGAGCTGACGTTTCTCGGGGCCCGGCGCTGGATGGGCTGGCGCTCGGGGCCGCTCGCCCTGCTCGACATCGGCGGCGGCACCCTCGAAGTCGCCTTCGGGCGCGGCCGGTTGCCGGACTTCGTGGCGTCGCTGCCGCTGGGTGCGCGGCGGTTGACGCACGAGTTCTTCGACGACGAGGACCCTCCCTCGCCGGAGCTGGTCCGTGCGCTGCGCCGCAAGGTACGTCACCAGTTGCGGGACGTCGCGGCGCGGATCCGCTGGGAGGGGCCGCGCACGGCGGTCGCCACCTCCCGCACCTTCCAGCAGCTGGGCCGGCTGTGCGGCGCGGCGCCCGGACGCCACGGACCCTTTGTGGAACGGCAGATGCGCCGCTCCGACCTGCGGACGGCGATCACGCAGCTGGCGGCCCTGCCCGCCGCCGAACGCGCACACCTGCCCGGCATCTCCGCACCGCGCGCCGCGCAGAGCCTGGCCGGAGCGGTGGTGGGGCACACCGCGCTGAAGCTGACCGGCATCAAGGCCGTCACGGTCTGCCCCTGGGCGATCCGCGAGGGCGTGCTGCTGCGCCACATCGAGGACGGCCCCTCCTGGTGGGCGGAGGTCGCCAGGAGCAGCGAGGAGGCCGCCCCGGCCGACCCGGTGCCGCTGCGCATCGCCCGGGCCTCCAGCTGACCACCCCCGCATGACCTGCTGACCACCCCCGCCACGACCGGACGTACCGCACACGGAAAGGAGCACCCTGTGTCCGAGCACCAGGACAAGCACCACGACGAGGACCGGCACGGCAAGCCGGCCGAGACAGCACTCGAAGAGGTGCTGCGCGAGGTCGAGGACGCCGAGAACCGCACCCGGGACTCCGCCGAGGAGCGCCGCCACCGGGGCGAGGCCGGTGAGGCCGTCACCCCCAACACGCGCGCGCAGGAGGAGTCCGAGGGGGACTGACGGGAGCCGGGCGCGTCCCGGCTACCCGGGCGGCGGACCGAGCGGCCGTGCGGCAAGGGCCCGGGCGACGCCGAGCAGGTTCGCCGCCATGGCCCGCCCGGTCGACCGCGACCAGTCGTGGCCCCGCTCGGCGTCGAGGAAGCTCGGCCCGGGTCCCGGCCCCTGGTTCCAGTACGTCCAGGCTTGGCCGGGGATGGTGTAACCGATGTCCTCCAGGCCGCCCGTGATCTCGTTGATCACGTGATGGGCTCCGTCCTCGTCGCCGGTGACGACCACCCCCGCCACCCGGTTGCAGGCCACCGGCCGGCCCTCCTCGTCGGTCTCGGACAGCATCGCGTCCGGAGTCCCCCCTGGGCGGGCCTCACGCGGCGGGTGACCCCGGTCGCCGGGCGGGTACCCGGCACGCATGGAGCACGAAGGACCACCACTTCCCACCCCGCGCGGACCGCTGAGCAGGGGCGTCGACGCCTACCTGCGAGGCGCGGGCCGGCTGCCCCGCCTGGAGGAGGTCGCCCGCGCCGACGTGTACGGCGACGACCTCCAGCTCGCCCTCTACCTCTGCTACGAGCTGCACTACCGCGGCTTCGCGGACGTCCCCCCGGAGCGCGAGTGGGACCCGGACCTCCTGCGCGTCCGCGTGGCGATGGAGCACCGCTTCCTGTCCACCCTGCGCAGTGACGCACACGTCCACGACAGCGTCGAGGAGGCACTGGCCGGGCTGCTGGTCGAGCCCGTCGAGGGCACGGGCGTCAGCCACTTCCTGCGTGACGAGGGCGAGCTGTGGCAGGTGCGCGAGTACGCGGCCCAGCGCTCCCTCTACCACCTCAAGGAGGCGGACCCGCACGCCTGGGTGCTGCCGCGGCTGTCGGGCCGGGCGAAGGCGGCGATGGCGGCGGTGGAGTTCGACGAGTGGGGCGGCGGCCGTGCGGAGCGTGTGCACGCCCGCCTCTTCGCCGACCTGATGGCGGACCTGGGCCTGGACACCGCCTACGGCCGCTATCTCGACGCGGCGTGCGCGGAGGCCCTCGTCACGGTGAACATGATGTCCCTCTTCGGATTGCACCGGGCCCTCAGGGGCGCCCTGGTCGGGCACTTCGCGACGGTGGAGATCACCTCGTCACCGGGGTCGCGTCGGCTCGCCGAGGCGATGCGCCGCACCGGCGCGGGGCCGGCCGCAGAGCACTTCTACGACGAGCACGTCGAGGCGGACGCGGTCCACGAGCAGGTGGTGCGGCACGACGTCATCGGCGGACTGCTGGAACGCGAGCCGTATCTCGCCCCGGACGTCGCCTTCGGCATCGACGCCACCGAGTTCGTGGAGGAACGCTTCGGCGCCCGGCTCCTGGCCGACTGGCGCGCATCTCGTTCGTCACTCCGTGCTCCCCTTGCCCAGGAAGCAGCTCATATCTCCTGATTTTCGGGGTACCCGGCGTCCGTGATTGCACTGCTACTCCCGGGCGTGTACGCCCCCCAGGAGGACACCGAGCTGCTGGCCGGTGCCCTGTCCGACGAGCCGCTGCGCCCGGGCGCGGACGTCCTCGACGTGGGCACCGGCAGCGGCGCCCTGGCCCTGGAGGCCGCACGCCGCGGCAACCGGGTGACCGCCGTGGACGTGTCCTGGAGCGCCGTGTGGGCCGCGCGGCTGAACGCCCGGCTCGCGGGGCTCCCGGTCAGCATCCGGCACGGGAACCTCTTCGAGCCCGTGCAGGGAAGGAAGTTCGATCTCATCCTGGCCAACCCGCCGTACGTTCCGTCCCCGGACGGGCCTCACCGGCCGCCCCGGGGTGCGGCCCGGGCGTGGGACGCGGGCGCCGACGGGCGGCTGGTCGTCGACCGGATCTGCCGCGAGGCGCCCGGGCTGCTACGGCCGGGCGGGGTGCTGCTGCTCGTGCAGTCGGCGCTCAGCGCCCCGGACCTGACCGTGGGGCAGTTGCGCTCGGCCGGCCTGAAGGCCGCGGTGACCCGTCGGCACCGCATCGCGCTCGGCCCCGTGCTGCGCGGCCGGGAAGCCTGGCTGCGGGAGCGGGGGCTGCTGCCCGCCGCCGAGGACAAGGAAGAGCTGGTGGTCGTCCGTGCCGAACTCCCCGTCTGACCGGTCCGCGGCGCCGCGCCGCGTCAGTGTCCGGCGCAAGGGCCCGCTGCTGATGGAGGGTCCGGTGGAGGTGGAGCTGGAGGACGGCTCCGTCGTCTCCTCCGACCGCTTCCGCGTGGCCCTGTGCACCTGCCGCCGCAGCCGCCGCTACCCGTGGTGCGACACGAGCCACCGCGACCGGGCCTGAGCGCCCGGACGTCGAACGACCCGGAGGCCGGCGGGCGGCCCCACTCCGCCCGCCGGCCCCCTTGCGCGAGATCGCGACTCCTCGTGACAACGGCCCGGCTCCCCAGCCACGGCCCGCTGTGCCTCACGGGTACGGCGCGATCCCGGTCTGTGGGCTCAGCCCTCTCAGAAGGAGAAGACTCCCGTCCCGTAGGCGTTCTTCATGCAGTCGTTGGAGAAGGTGCGCTCGTAGGAGACGCGCTTGCCCTGCCAGACTCCGTCCACCGTGACGACCACGGGGTCGTACTGCTTGGTGCACATGACGCCGTCCTTCGCGGTCAGGGCGTTGAAGTCGCCGCCGACGCCACGCAGTTCGGCACAGGCCGCGCCGGCCGCCGGGTGTGTTCCGGCGGGCGTCGGCGCACAGGTCAGGGTGACCGCGCGTTCCGGAGTCGCTGCGATCGCGCTCTCCCCGTGGCCCACCGTGAGGACGAGGGCCGAGGGGGCGTAGAGCGCGGTGGGGGCCTGACCCGGAGAGGCGAGCGCGGCCCCGGAGAGGGGTCCGCAGACGGCGGTGGCCGTCATGCCGATGGTCGTGGCCCAGCGCGCGGTGGTCCGCATTGTGTGCATCCTTCCGCATCGATTACAGGGTGTGCCGTCCCGTGCTCGGTCGGTGCCCGGAGCGGCGAGCGCGAGTCTGCCGAGTCCGCCGCGGAAACACACATCGACCCCACGGGTTTCAGTAACATTGCGTATTGAATCAGTGGCGTGAAGTTACGGAATCGACGCGCGTGAAGCCCGTAACTGCGCGGTTCCCGGGGGCATGAAGCGGCCAGATGGCCGATTGCCGCGCGTTCGTTAATAGGCCTGAAACATTCCGATTCCGCTCTCGGCCGACTGCTTTGTGACCCCTTGTGTTCATGGAGCGGTCGAGTAATCGTCATTACATGATTACGAAAGAGCAGAGAGAGAAGCTCCGCGGCTGGTTCACCGGCCGCCTGCCCGACGACCTCTTCGAGGAGCTGACCGAGATCGCGGTCGACCGCGAGGAGATCACCGTCATCGGCCGCATCCCGGCCCCCCGGCTGGCCGGGGACGCCCCGGACGCCGAGCGGGACGCGGCCCTGGAGAGCCGCGCGCAGGAGTTCCGGGAGCGCACCCGCGAGGACCGGATGGCCGTGGCGCGGGAGGCCGAGCAGCGGTTCGGCCGCAAGGTGTCCTGGGGCGTGGAGTGCGGCGGGCGACGGACCCTCTTCACGCACGTGGCCGCCCCCGTCATGACACGGCTGCGCCAGCCCGAACGCCAGGTCCTCGACACCCTGATCGCCGGCGGCGTCGCCCGCAGTCGCAGCGACGCGCTGGCCTGGTGCGTGCGCCTGGTCCAGCGCCACACCGACGACTGGCTCGCCGAGTTGCGCGAGTCCCTCGAACACGTGCAGCGCGTCAGGGCCCAGGGCCCGGACACCGAGCCGGACCCCGCACCGCGCGCGGACGGGGAGGAGTGAACCGCTGTCAGACCCCTCGGCTACGTTGCCGGCATGACCGACTTCGTACTGGTGGCAGGGGCATGGCTCGGGGCGTGGGCGTGGGACGAGGTGGCCGCGGAACTGCGCGGCGCCGGGCACGAGGTCCACGCGCTGACGCTGACGGGCCTCGCCGAGAGACGGGACACACAGCCGGCCGGGCAGCAGACGCACGTCCGGGACATCGTCGAGGAGGTGGAGCGGCTCGGCCTGCGGGACGTCGTCCTGGTCGGGCACAGCTACGCGGGCATACCGGTCGGGCAGGCCGCCGAGCGGATCGGCGACCGGCTGCGGCGGGTGGTGTTCGTCGACGCGAACGTGCCGGTGCACGGGGAGTCGTTCCTGTCGGGCTGGCCCAGCGAGCACGTACGGCGGACCATCGACGCACACGGCGGCCACTGGCCCCCACCCGGTCCCGAGGAGTACGCGGGGCAGGGACTGACGGACGCCCAGATCGCCCGCATCGTGGGAGCGACCCCGCACCCGGGCGTCACGCTCACCGAACCGGCCGTTCTCGCACGCCCCTTGGAGGAGCTGCCGGCGACGTACGTGAAGTGCCTCCTCGACGGCGGCGAACCGATGCCGGCGGTGGCCGCGCTGCTCGGCAGTGACAACTGGGAGCTGGTGGAGCTGGACACCGGCCACTGGCCGATGTTCTCGCAGCCGGCCGCCCTGGCCCGGGTGCTGCACCGGGCAGCGATCCGCCCCTGATCCACCGGATTGCATACCGCTCGGTATCGTCGCCCTTCTGCACGGTCTCGACGAGGAGACGACGAGAGGCGGGGCGTACGGTGGGCAAGCACTGGGCGGACTTCCAGTACGAGATCTATCTGAACGGGATGACGGGCGCCGTGCCGCGGCTGCCCACCGATCTGACCCGGCTGGAGGAGCTGACCGAGCAGCGGCTCGGACCCGGCCCGGTCGGATATGTGGCGGGCAGCGCGGGGGACGGCAGTACGGCCCGCGCCAACCGGGCGGCCCTGGAGCGCCGCCGGATCGTGCCGCGCATGCTGCGGGACGTGCACGACCGGGATCTGTCGGTCGAGGTCCTGGGCCGCGCCCTGCCGGCGCCCCTCGCGCTGGCCCCGGTCGGAGTGCTGTCGATCATGCACCCGGACGCCGAGTCCGCCGCGGCCCGGGCCGCCGCCGCGCAGGGCGTGCCGTACATCCTGTCGTCCGCGTCCAGCACCCCCATGGAGCAGGTCGCCGAGGCGATGGGCGACGCCGAGCGCTGGTTCCAGCTGTACTGGCCGAAGGACCCGGAGGTGGCCCGCAGTTTCCTGCACCGGGCGAAGGCGGCCGGGTTCACCGCTCTGGTCGTCACCCTGGACACGCCGCTGCTGTCCTGGCGGCCGCGCGATCTGGACCAGGCGTATCTGCCGTTCCTGCACGGGGTCGGCACGGCCAACTACTTCTCGGATCCGGCCTTCCAGGCAGGTCTGGCCAGGCCGGTGCACGAGGATCCGAACGCGGCCGTGATGCATTTCGTCGGGATGTTCTCCGACCCGGCCAAGAGCTGGCCGGACCTGACGTTCCTGCGGGAGAACTGGGACGGCCCGATCGTCCTCAAGGGCGTCCTGCACCCGGACGACGCGCTCCTGGCCGCCGACGCCGGCATGGACGGCGTGGTCGTCTCCAACCACGGCGGCCGTCAGGTGGCCGGGGCCGTGGCCGCGGCCGACGCCCTCCCCCGCGTGACGGAAGCCGTGGGCGACCGGCTCACCGTCCTCTTCGACAGCGGTGTCCGCACCGGCGACGACGTCTTCAAGGCCCTCGCCCTCGGCGCCCGCGCGGTCCTCGTCGGCCGCCCGTACGTCTACGGCCTCGGCCTCGACGGCCGGGCCGGCGTCGAGCACGTCATCCGCTGTCTGCTCGCCGAACTCGACCTGACGCTCGCCCTGTCGGGCCATGCCACGCCGGCCACAATCGGTCCGGCCGACCTCGTCGAGAATCCGGTCTGAGCCGGGAAGCCCACGTGGGCCGAGGCCCCTGCGTGGGCCGAGAACCAGGCGCAGGCCGGGAACCCGGCGCAGGCCGAGGAGGACCCGGTGTGGGCCGAGGCCCCTGCGTGGGCCGAGAACCAGGCGCAGGCCGAGGAGGGCCCTGCGTGGGCCGAGAACCAGGCGCAGGCCGAGGAGGGCCCTGCGTGGGCCGAGGGCCCTGCGTGGGCCGAGGGCCCTGCGTGGGCCGAGGGCCCTGCGTGGGCCGAGGACCCTGCGTGGGCCGAGGACCCGGTGTGGGCCGAGGACCCGGTGTGGGCCGCGCGGCGCGTTCGCCGCGCGGCCCCGTTCGGGCGCCGGATCTCTCCGTCAGCCGGTGCGGCCCTGGGACAGGGTCACCTGCCGGGCGGCCGGGTCCTCCTGCTCCTCGATCGACAGGGAGCCCTCCGCCGTCGGCAGCGGCTCCGACAGCCAGCGCTGGGCGTCGGAGGTGCGGTCGCGGACCTTGACGACGATGTCGGCGTCCGGCTCGTCGTCGGCCGGGGTGAGGGCCAGTCGCTCGTCCCAGCGGGGCAGCAGCTCCCCCTGCACGGTGAGGTCGTAGCGCACGTCGTCGGCCCGCTCGGCATCCTCGTCGGCACAGGTGCCGAGGACGACGACACCTGCGTCCTTGTGGGAGTCCAGGCACAGCCCGGGATCGGCGACGCTGCGCAGCAGCCCGTCGTCCTCGTACGTCCACTGCTGCGTCCACACCGTCGAGCACTGCGCCAGCTTCGTGCCCGAGCCCTCCTTCGGCAGGTCGCGGATGTCGAGGCACAGGTCGGCGCCGGTGTTGCGCAGCCTGGTCACTGCCTGGGCCGCGGGAAGACCGGCGGTGCCGGGCGGCGTCGCCGAGGCGGAGCCGTTGCCGCCGGCGGCGCTGTTGGAGCCGGCCGGGTCGGCCTCACCGCCGTCGTAGGAGGACGCGCTGATGATGAGCACGGTCGCCAGCACCCCGGCCGAGACCGCGCCGACGCCCGACAGCAGCGCCCGCGGGGAGCGCAGCGCCCCGGAAGCCCGGGCGGGCACGGGGAGCCGGGACAGCAGCCCGTGCCGTCCACCGCCGCGCCGTCCGCCGCCGCGCCGCCCCGCGCGAGCGCCCCGGGTGCCATGGGGGGCCCGCCCGGGGCGCGAGTCGAGGTAGCGGCGGACGCCCCAGCCGAGCACCGCCTCGGCGATCAACTGGCCCAGCGGGCCCTCGAAGTGGCTGAGTTGTTCCGCCGCGTGCCGGCAGTAGCGGCACTCGTCCAGATGCTGCTGCACGTCCGGCAGCAGTGCGCCGCCCCGGCGGATCGGCACGTCGAGAAGGCGGTTGTAGAAGCGGCAATCCGAGGTCGGTGCGAGTTCGCGATGGGCGCGTACACAGCCCTCACGGAATGTGTCCCGCGCCTGTTCGAGGGCCGCCGAGGCGTTGTCGGCGTCCATGCCCAGCAGGCCGGCCGGGACGTTTAAAGGATCTGCCTCGACCTCGACATGCCAGAGCAAACAGCGCGCCACCGCGGGAAGTGCCTGGAATGCCCGCTCCGCGAGGATTCGATTTTCGGGCGTCATGGAGGTCGCCGCGCGCAGCCCCCGCCCTCCGGCCGGTTTCTGCAATGCGGGCAGAACGGCCGATATTCGATCGTCGCCGGCCCACTCACGGATCGTGTCCCGCACGGTCACGAGAAGGACCGGGCGCAACGCGACGGCCGATTCGCCGAAGGCGAGTCGGTTGAGGGTGCGGTGGAAGGCGGTGCCGGTCACCATGGCGGCGACCTGAGCCGACGAGGCGAGACAGATGACCGCGTAGTCATGCACCGCCTGGTGGTGCCGCGCCATCAGCAGTGCGACGGAGTGGGCGGCGACCCCGCCCTCCGGACTGCCTCTCAGCGGTGCGGCGAGAGATTCATCGGATTCCCCCGGATCCCCGCCGGGCGGGGGATACGGGGGGCGAGGGGGGTGGGGGGTGGGCACTGAGATGGTTCCTTCCCACGCATGTGACACACAGAAGACCTGGCGCCGAAAAAGGAGGCCCGGTTGGTGCGTACCTTTTTTGGCGCGGCGCGGGAGGTGCGAATTCACCGACGGCGAATCGGACGTGGTCCACAAAACACGTGCGACACCCGGCCATTCCCCCCGCACGCGCGTTTCACTCTTGCACAACCCCCACACGGCCAACAAGGCGCCCGGACCACATCCGCGCCATTGACAGAAAGTCAGAAACGGGGAACGGATGTGCGCCGCCCGCACTCGTTTTCGACATTTCCCTGCGGCCTGTGTGAATCGGGCATCGGGGCCGGTTCCTCAGATCTGCCAGGAGCGCAGCCGGTCCGCCGCGCCGTAGACGTCGATGGCGCCGGACAGCAGGTCGCGGGCGAGGTCGACGAGGGCGCCGTAGGGCGGGTCGATGCCGACGCCGCTGACGAACATGTACGCCACGGCGGTCGCGCAGGCGAAGCGGGCGTTGGCCGAGGGCAGCGGCCTCAGCACGGTGAGGGTGTGCAGCAGCGCGGCGGCCCGCCAGGCCGGGTCGGAGTTCACCCCGAGGCGTGGCGGGTCGACGCGGTGCCGGGCGACGGCGGCGACCAGCGCGGAGAAATCGTTGACGGTGGGCTGGTCGGGCAGGACCTCTTCATGGCGCTGCAGCAGCCAGGGCACATCGATATGGATCACGGGCGCCATGGGTCAGGCGGCCCGCCCTTCGCCCTTGGCGGGCGGTTCGTCGTCGGGGAAGGCGGCGGCGAACTCGTCGGCGTGGGTGGAAAAGAACCGGCGGAAGGCCTCCGCGCCCTCCTGCAGGGCCCGGTGGCGGGCTATGTCGGCCGCGGCCGCTTCCCGCACGAGCGCCTTCATCGACGTACCGCGCTCCTTGGCGATCTGCCTGAGGTCCTCAAGTTCGCGGTCGCTGAACTCCACGTTGAGAGCTGGCATGGCTTCACGGTACCGCTCGGGTACTGGCGCGTAAATATGCCCAGGTCAGCAAGGGCACTGGACGGTACCGGGCCGACACCCGGACTGAGAGGTGGGTCACATCGGGGCGTGGAGTGTCAGATATCGGGGCGCTGTCCGGCTCGCAGGGGTGAGCGCGCCCGAGGAGGCCCCCATGACCGAGATCCCCGTACCCCCGACCGACGCCCCCTTCGACGCGGCGACCGGGGTGTTCGTCGACCACCGCGAGCTGCTGTTCGGCGTCGTCTACACCATGCTCGGCAGTGTCGCCGACACGGAGGACGTGCTGCAGGAGACGTGGCTGTCCTGGACGGCCCGCTGCGGGGGCGCTCCGCCGTCCGGCGTCGACCACCCGCGCGCCTATCTCGTGCGGGTCGCCGTCAACCACGCGCTGCGCCGCCGTGCCGTGATCAGCCGCCGGCAGGAGACGTACGTCGGCCCGTGGCTGCCCGAGCCGCTGGTCGCCGCGGAGGACGCCGAGGGCCCGGCCCTGCGGTCCGAGTCGGTGTCGCTGGCGATGCTGGTGGTCCTGGAGTCGCTGACACCGCTGGAGCGGGCGGTGTTCGTGCTGGGTGAGGTGTTCGGCTACCCGCACGCCGAGATCGCGGAGATCATCGACCGCTCCCCCGCCGCGGTGCGCCAGCTGGCGCACCGGGCCCGGGAGCACGTGCGCGCCCGGCGGCCGCGGTTCGAGGCGCATCCGCGGGTGCGGCGCGAGGCGACCGAGCGGTTCGTACGGGCCGCGCTCGGCGGGGACCTCGCCGAGCTGATGGAGGTGCTGGCGCCGGACGTCACGGCGTGGACCGACGCGGGCGGCAAGCGCAGGCGGGCCGGTCTGCGCCCGGTGCACGGCCGGGACAAGGTGGCCCGCCTGCTCACCGCCGGGCGGGGCGGCCCGGACCACCCGGTCTGGCGCTACCGGCGGGTCAACGGCGACGACGCGGCCGTGCTGTTCGACGGTGACGAGCCGTTCGCCGTCCTGGTCCTGGACCTCACCCCGCGCGGCGACCGGGTGCGCGGCATCTACGTCGTGGCCAACCCCGACAAACTCGCCCACCTGCCCGGGCCGGCCGCGTGAGCGCGCCGGTCCGGGGCGTCGCCGGGCGCCCGGTCAGGAGTGCGCCTGGCAGAACTCCCGGACGGTCCGGTTGAACGGTTCCGGCGCCTCGAGATTGCTGAGGTGCCCGATGCCCGGGAGCACGACCAGCGTGGCCCGCGGGATCGCTCCCAGGAACTGGTGCGCCACGGGTTCCACGGGTGAGCGGGCGTCGAGCTCGCCCCACAGCAGGAGCGTCGGCACCTCGATCTTCGGCAGCAGGTCGCGCTGGTCCGCCTCGACCATGGCGGTCAGCTGGGTCCGCATGCTCCGCGGCCGGGTGTCGGCCGACATCACCGACAGCAGGCGGACGGCTTGGGCGGGCGGCTGCCCGGCGAACAGGCCGGGCAGGGTCGGTGCGAACGCCTCGGCCGGGACCGCGAGCATGCGCTCCGCCCCCTCGGCCCGCGACCGCACCTCCGCCGCCGGGAGCGACCCCTTCCAGCCCGCGTAGGTGTCGACGAGGAGCAGCGTCCGGACGAGTTCGGCGTGGTGCCGGTAGAGCTCCAGCACGACGGTCCCGCCCCAGGACGCGCCGAGGACGTGGGCGGGGCCGAGGCCGACGTCCTCGATGACGGCCGCCAGACAGCGGCCGTAGTCGGCGAGGGTGAAGGAGGCGGGGACGTCGGAGGAACGGCCCGCGCCCGGTTCGTCCCAGGCGACGACGGTGAACTCGTCGGCCAGGTCCTCGGTCTGGGGGCGGAACAGCCGGGCGTCCGCGATGGCGCTGTGAGCGAGCACGAGGGGCGGGCCCTGGCCCACCCGGTCGTACGCGACCTCGATGCCGTCGACCCGCACCGCTGGCATGACACCAGGCTACGCGCGCGTGCCGGAGGCGTCCTCCCGGCGGACTCCCCCGGCACGCGGCGGCCCGGCCCCCGCCCTTGCCGCTACGCCTGGTCCGCCACGAAGGAGGCCATGCGGGTCAGGGCGGCGTTCCAGTTGATCGTGTGCTCGTTGGTCGACCAGGACTGGATGTCGTCGATGTAGCAGAACTGTCCGACGCAGCCCTGGAGTTTGCTCTGTGCGTAGGGGTCCTGGATGCCGCTGTTCGGTCCGCCGGCGAGGGTGCCCTTCGGCGGGCTGGGCTGTGCGGGGTCGAGTTGGTGGGCGTACCAGCGGCTGTGCTGGTTGTGCGCGCTGACCTCGCCGTAGCCGGTGACGTAGGAGATGTTCAGCGCGTTGCGGCCCAGGATGTAGTCCATGCTCTGGAGCGCGCCGTCGCGGTACTTCGAGGCGCCGGTGAGGTCGTACGCGGTGGCGAGGACGACGGCGTTGTTGAGGACCTGGTGGCTGGAGCCCCAGTCGTAGGTGTTGCCGTCGGGCGCGTACGGCATGCCGTAGGGGTGCGCCCGGAGGGTGGCCAGGTAGCGGTCGGCGCCCTGGACGACGGACCGGCGCACCGCGTCGCGGCCGGGCAGCCCGTTCGGCACGGTCGCGAGGTCGAGCCGGCCCGCCGCGCCGGTGCGGGCCCAGTCGAAGCCGATGGGCTTGAACAGGTCGGCCGTGTGGACCGGGGACGTCAGGACGTACTCCTCGTAGCGCTTCTCCCCGGTGGACAGGTACAGCTCGGCCGCCGCCCAGTAGAAGTCGTCGGTGACGTCGCTGTCCGCGTAGGCGCCGCCGCCGATGCCGTCGCTGTCGGAGGCGAGGCGGTCGGGGTGAGCGAGCGCGGCCGACCAGGCCTTGCGGGCGGCGGTCAGCGCCTTGCCGGCGAACGCCCTGTCGTAGGGGCGGTACAGGCGGGCGGCCTGCGCGGCCGTGGCGGCCAGGTTCAGGGTGGCGGCGGTGGACGGCGGATGCAGTTCGCGCTTCTGCGGATCGTCGCTCGGCAGCAGCGGAAGGCCGGTCCACTGCTCGTCGTGCATCTTATGGTGGGCCATGCCCGCCAGGGGCCTGCCGTCGGGCACCTGCATCTTCAGCAGGAACTCCAGCTCCCAGCGTGCCTCGTCGAGGATGTCCGGGACCTTGTTGCCGCTCTCCGGGATGGCGAGCGTGCCGTCGCGCAGTGCGTCCGCCTGCCCGGTGCGGGCGTGCCGGGCGCGCTCGTAGGTGCTGAGCAGCTCCCAGGTGGAGATGCCGCCGTTGACGACGTACTTGCCGTGGTCACCGGCGTCGTACCAGCCGCCGCTGACGTCGAGGCTGTAGTCGCAGACGCCCGGCTGGCAGGGCACGTCGGTGTCGCCCTGGTTGGGTGCCACTCCCACGTGACCGGCCGGGCGCCCGTAGCCGGGCCGCAGGTCGTCACGTATCGCGATGCCGCTGCGCTGGGTGTAGTAGTACTTCGCCGAGTCGAGACGGAGGCGCTCGTAGGCGCTCGCGCCGATGTCGAAGGGCCGGCTGGTCTCGCCGTCGGCGACGAGCGTGAAGCCCGTGCCCTTGGCGCGGTAGGCGCCGAAGTCGATGGAGTGGACGTTCTGCCCGGAGGAGGCGTCGACGCCGCGGGGCAGGGTCGTGCCCTTGGCGACGATCCTCCCGCCGGAGTTCTTCAGCTGCCAGGGCAGCTTCGTGGTGGCGTCGGTGACGAGGGTGGCGTTCTTCGGGCCGGCCGGCAGGTAGCCGACCTGGTTGACGCGTACCCGGGGCCCGGTGTCGGGCTCGTACGGATCCGGCGTCACGCCGCCGAGCAGCGAGACGTCGTCCATGCAGAAGCGCCAGGGGTCCGCGCTGCCGCCGAGCTGGAAGCCGACCTGGCCCTGCGCGGTGTCGACGGGCGAGGTGAAGGTGTAGGAGTAGCGGTCGCCGGAGACGCTGAGCTGCGGTGTCACCTCGTGGTAGGTGTCGTAGGGCGACACCGACAGGCCCACGATCGCGCGCACCACGTGCCCGGCGGGCGTCCCGCTCGCGCTGAAGGACAAGCGGTACGACTGCCCCTTCACGAGGGTGATGTCGTTCTGCCCGACGGCGGCGTCCCAGCGGTTGGTGGTGCCGCCGGGGACGTCGGCACAGAGCCGGCCGTCGGACAGGCCCGCGGTGACGTTGCTGGTCGTCCACCACGGGGCGGTGTCGGTGTCGAAGGTGCCGTTCCTGACCTGCTCGACCTCGTCGGCCCCGGCCGGTGCGGCAGGAAGCGCGGTGAGCGCGGTCGCCAGCAGGGCCGTCAGGGACAGCAGGGCGGTTCTGCGTCGTTTCACGTCTGGGCTCCTCGTCGGAGGTGCGGGGTGACGCTCGGCGTGGGAGCGCTCCCAGATGCGGACGCAGGCCATGGTTGTGGCAGATGTGACGCCTCGTCAACGGTCCGGACGGGACTGACTGTTCGGCGCCCGTCCGGACCGGGTCGGACCTAGACGGTGTCCAGTCGACTGATGCGTATCGCGCCCCGCGCCTCGCCGGGGTGGCGGCTCGTCAGGGTGAGCCGGATACGGGAGCCCCGGAGGGGCGCGAACGTGATCACGGTGGGGGCGTCGGAGGCGGTCGCCCAGTCGATCTCGGTGTGCCGCGCCGGCTGCCACGCGCGGCCGTCCCAGACCGCCGCCTCGATCGCCGCGGGCAGGCTGTGCGTGGCGTCCACCGTGAAGGAGACCTCCACCCGGTCGAAACCGCGGGTGCGCCCGTGGTCGACCGAGACCCAGTCCTCGGCCCGTGCCCCATCAAAGGCCGGCAGCAGGGGCGTGGCCTGTTTGAAGAAGCCGTTGGACCAGCCGGTGGCCGGGTCGCCGTCGAGCATGGCGGCGGGCAGGGTGTCCGGGCGCCCGGAGTAGCTCGCGTCCGCCCGGGGGTGGCCGGCGGGGGCCGGGTGCTCGGGCCGGAAGGCCGCCGGTGCTGTCCGGGCCCGGTCCTCGGCCCGGGTGGCCCGTACGGTCGTGGTGCCGGAGCGCAGGCCCTCGGCCCGGGCGGTCACCCGCACCGTGCCGGCCTTCGTCCCGGACCGGACGATGGCGAGGGCCTTGCCGTGGAAGGCGGTGCGGGTGCTCGCCCGGTAGCGCTCGGCGCTCTCCTGCCGGCCGTTGTCGAGCCCGGCGAGGGAGCCGCCCGCCACGGCGAAGGACAGCAGGTGCTCCGCGTCGGGCACCACCACGCCGTGCCGGTCGACGACCTCGGCGGTCACGAAGACCAGGGAGCGGCCGTCCGCGGGGAGGGAGGGGCGGTCCGCGGTCAGGCGTATCGCGTGCGGCGGTCCGGCGGTGCTCAGCACGTCGGTCGCGACCACCTTGCCACCCCGCCGGGCGACGGCCTTCAGCTCTCCGGGCTCGAACGGCACCTTCCAGGTCAGGTGGAGCTTGCCGGCGCTGCCGTTGGGGCTGGTGTAGCTGCCGGGGTAGGGACCGTCGGTGAACGTCTTGTCGTCGCCGGTCGCCTCGGTCGTCTCCAGGTAGGTGCGGCCGTCGAGGGTCTTCTTGGTGTCGAACCGCCGTACGCCGAGGGACCTGCCGTTGAGGTACAGCTCGACCGTGCCGACGTTCGCGTAGGCCCAGACCTCGACCGTGTCGCCCTTCTCGTGGTTCCAGGTCATCGGCAGCAGGTGGACCATCGGTTCGCCCGTCCACTGGCTCCGGAACAGGTGGTACATGTCCTTCGGGAAGCCGGCCGTGTCGACGGCGCCGAAGAAGGAGGCCTTGACCGGGAAGACGTCGTACGGGGTGGGTTCGCCGATGTAGTCGATGCCGGACCAGAGGAACTGCCCGGCGAACCACGTACGGTCCCGGTCCTTCTTGTGGCCGTACTCGCCGCTCATGGTCCAGGAGGCGAGGTTGTTGTCGTAGGAGGAGGTCGCGCGTCTGCCCGGGGTGTGGTTCTCGCCGGTGTTGAGGTGCTCGGGCTCCTGGTAGGCGCCACGGGTGGAGGTCTCCGAGGACGACTCGGACTCGAAGAGGAACAGGTGCGGGTAGGCCGCGTGCAACCGGTCGACCGACTTGGCGGTGTTGTAGTTCAGGCCGAGGCCGTCCAGCTTGGCCAGCATCAGATCGGCCGCGGAGCCCTCTGCGGGCAGGCGGCGGTACTTGTCGGAGCCGATGACCAGCGGCCGGGTGTCGTCGGCGGCCTTGACCGCCCCGATGATCCGGTCGGCCATGGCGAGGCCGGCGGTCGAGGTGGAGTCGGGGATCTCGTTGCCGATGGACCAGGCCAGTACGGCGGGCGAGTTGCGGGCCGCCAGCACCATCTCCGTGGCGTCCCGCTCGCACCACTCGTCGAAGAAGCGGCCGTAGTCGTACGGGTTCTTTCCGGTCCGCCAGCAGTCGAACGCCTCCACCAGCATGACGACGCCGAGCTCCTCGCAGACCCGGATCACCTCGGGTGCGGGCGGGTTGTGGGAGGTGCGCAGGGCGTTGACGCCCATGGAGCGCATGATCTCCAGCTGGCGGCGCACGGCGTCGACGCTGACGGCGGCGCCGAGCGCGCCGAGGTCGTGATGGAGGTCGACGCCCTTGATCTTGTGGCGGGTGCCGTTGAGGAAGAAGCCCTCGTCCGGATCGAAACGGAAGGTGCGGAAGCCGAAGACCGTGCGGTACGTGTCGGTGGTCCTGCCGCCGACCCGCAGTGCGGTGTGGAGCGTGTAGCGGTGCGGTGTCGCGAAGTCCCACACGTCGGGGCGGCGGACGGCGAGTTCGTGGGTCTCGGTGTGCTCGCCGGAGACGGCGGCGGTGGAGGAGGTACGGGCGACCGTGCGGCCCTCGCGGTCGGTGATGCGGGAGACGACCTCGACGTCGGCGGCCCGGCCGGAGGCGTTGACGACGGAGGTGGCGACCCGGACGACGCCGCGCTCGGCGGAGATCTCCGGCGTGGTGACGCGAGTGCCCCACCGGGCGACGTGCACCGGCTCGGTGATCACCAGGCGGGCCTCGCGGTAGATGCCGCTGCCCGAGTACCAGCGGCTGCTGGGGAGCCGGTTGCGGACCTCGACGGCGAGCACGTTCTCGGTGGTGCCGTCGGTGTGCACCAGGTCGGTGAGGTCGAGGGCGAAGCCGGTGTAGCCGTAGGGGTGACGGCCGGCCTCCGTGCCGTTGCAGTAGACGGTGGAGTCCATGTAGACGCCGTCGAACTCCACCGAGACGCGCCGGCCGGCGAGGGCGGGCGGCAGGGTGAAGGCCAGGCGGTACCAGCCGAGGCCGCCCGGGAGGAAGCCGGTGCCGCTGGTGGTGCCGTGGTCGGTGGTGGGGGTCTGCTCGATGCTCCAGTCGTGCGGGACGGCCGTCTCGCGCCATCCGGAGTCGTCGTACCCGGGGAGGTGGGCGCCCGCGTAGGCGCCGGTCGGGTCGGTGATGCCGCCCGGGTTCACCAGCGCGAAGCGCCAGCCGTCGCGGAGTGCGACGGTCCGGCGGCCGGACGCGTCGCGCGCCTCCCCGTCGGCCCACGCCTCCGGGGCGCCGAGCAGCGCTCCGGCCGCGGGCGCCGCCGCGGAGGCGAGCAAGAAGGATCTGCGCATGACCGACATGGAGACGCTCCCTCATCAAGACCCAAAAGTACTCACAACTGATCGTGAACAAACAGATTCTGTCGAGGCGTCATGGACGATCGTCAAGGGTGCGTCGGCTTCCTTCTGCGCCGGCGATCACTTCGGCCGGAAGTGCTCCTCACCCCCGGCGGCGGAGGCGGCGGCGGGGTTACCGGTCCATGCCGGGCGCCTACGGACTAGGCTGGAACTCAACTGACCTCCCTGTTCACTGTGAGTGTCCGTATGGAGTCGCGACGATGAGCCCGGACGAGGCGTTCGACGATGACGTGGCCGCCCGTGCCGTCATCGCCGCCGACGGCACGCTCACCGAGTGGAGCGAGGGCGCCCGTCGTCTGCTGGGCCATACGGCCGCCGAGGTCGTGGGCCGCCCGGCCGCCGCGCTGCTCGCCGACGGCGCGGAGCCGCCCACCGTGACGGACGACTCCCGCTGGAGCGGCACCCTCACCCTGCGCCACCGCGACGGCCACCCGGTGTCCGTCTGGGTGCTCGCCCACCGCAGACCGCCCGACGGGCCGCACGCGACCGACTGGCTCGCGGTGTCCCCGCCGGACGCCGGCGGCCGGGGGCTGCCGGACGATCCGCTGGTGCGCATGGCACTGACACAGTCGCCCTGCGCCACGATGATCTTCGACGAGCGGCTGCGGCTGCGCGGCCTCAACGACGCCATGGCGGACCTCCTCGGACTGCCCGCCGCGCGGATGCTGGGCCTGAAGCCCACCGACATCGGCAGCCGGCCGCAGAACGCCGAGCTCGAGGAGTACCTGCGCCGGGTGCTCGACACCGGCCGGCGGCAGGACATGCAGACGTACATGAAGGCGACCGGTGAGAGCCGGGGGGCCCACGCCTGGCTGGCCAGGATGGCGCCGCTCACCGACGGCACCGGCCGGGTGCGCGGTGTCTGCGTGACGGCCCACGACTTCTCCGACCAGTACCGCTCGCGGGAGCGGCTGCTGCTGGTCAACGAGGCGAGTGTGCGCATCGGCACCACCCTCGACGTCCCGTGCACCGCCCAGGAGCTGGCGGACGTGTGCGTGCCGGCCCTCGCCGACTTCGTCAGCGTCGACCTGCTCGACCCCCGGGAGCTCGGCGACGAGTCCGCCGGGCCGCCGGTACCGCCGCTGAGCCTGCGCCGGTCCGCCCACCAGTCGGTCAACGAGGGCAGCCCGGAGGCCGTCGCCGAGCCCGGGCAGGTGGATGTCTACCCGGAGAACTCCCCGCAGGCCGCCTCCCTGGTGGCGGGGCACACCGTCGTGGCCTCGGGCGCGTCCGGCGACCTCGAACGCTGGCTCGCCTGGGACCCGGTGCGCCACCGGCGGATCCAGGAGTACGGCATCCACTCCACGATGTCCGTGCCGCTCCAGGCCCGGGGCACCACCCTCGGCGTGGCGGTCTTCACCCGCTTTCGCCGCCAGGAGGCGTTCACCCCGGACGACGTGCTGCTGGCCGAGGAGGTCACGGCCCGGGCCGCCGTCTGCATCGACAACGCGCGCCGCTACTCACGCGAGCGCGAGACGACCCTCACCCTGCAGCGCAGTCTGCTGCCCCGCACTCTGCCGCGCACGGCGGCGGTGGAGGCCGCCTCCCGCTACCTGCCGGCCACCCGCTCCGGCGTGGGCGGCGACTGGTTCGACGTGATCCC
Source organism: Streptomyces sp. NPDC059696 (assembly GCF_042733745.1). Classification (NCBI taxonomy): domain Bacteria; kingdom Bacillati; phylum Actinomycetota; class Actinomycetes; order Kitasatosporales; family Streptomycetaceae; genus Streptomyces; species Streptomyces sp. NPDC059696. The sequence continues at coordinate 159,297 of NZ_JBHWFG010000008.1, read as the reverse complement.
GCTGTCGGGGATGCGGGTCGCCATGATCGTCGGCGACGTCGTCGGCCACGGCATCCAGGCCTCGGCCACCATGGGCCGGCTGCGCACCGCCGTCCGCACCCTCGCCGACATCGACCTGGCCCCCGACGAGCTGCTCACTCACCTCGACGACCTGGTCGTCCGGCTGTCCGCGGAGTCCGGAGGGGACGACGCGACCGGCGAGCTGGGCGCGACCTGCCTGTACGCGGTGTACGACCCGGTGTCGCGGCGCTGCACGCTGGCCCGGGCCGGGCACCCCCTGCCGCTGCTGGTGCCGCCGGGCGGCCCGGCGCACCAGCTGGATCTGCCCTCGGGGCCTCCGCTGGGGGTCGGGGGGCTGCCGTTCGAGGCGGCCGAGGTGGAGCTGCGGGAGGGCAGCATCCTGGCCTTTCACACGGACGGGCTGCTCGTGAGCCACGAGCGGGACGTCGACGCGAGCGGCCGGATGCTCCGCGAGGCGCTGTCCGAGCCCGCCGATTCCCTGGACGAGATCTGCGACCGCGTGCTGAGCACCCTGCTTCCGCCGGGCGGCTCCAGCGACGACGTGGCCCTCCTGCTGGCCCGCACCCGCGGCCTGCCGGCCTCCCAGGTCGCCACCTGGGACATCCCTGCCGACCCGGCGCTGGTGGCCCCCATCCGCAAGCAGGTCGTCGACCAGCTGGAGCGCTGGGGGCTGCACGAGGCCGTGTTCACCGCCGAGCTGGTGGTGAGCGAGCTGGTCACCAACGCCATCCGCTACGGCGCACCGCCCATCCGGCTCCGGCTGATCCATGACGCGGCCACGCTGATCTGTGAGGTGTCCGACACCAGCCACACGGCGCCGCACCTGCGCCGGGCCAAGACCTGGGACGAGGGCGGCCGCGGTCTGCTCCTGGTCGCCCAGCTCACCCAGCGGTGGGGCAGCAGGCACACGAGCGAGGGCAAGACCATCTGGGCCGAGCTGGCCCTGCTCGACGAGGAGATCTGAGCCAGCCCTCCCGACCGGGCGGGGGCGCGGCCGAGCCGGAGCGCGGCCTCTTCCGGTGTTCGCGAGCGAGGGCGGGCCCCCGGGCCGGGCGGGGGTGACGGTGGTTCTCTTACCATCGGCTGCTTTCATGGGTCGGCACGGCCAGATCACGCTCCGGAGGACCCCGCCCTGAACACCCCGCTCGCCGAAGTCCTGTCCGTGACACTGCTGGCCGCCGTGCTCGTCTGGGCCGTCGCCCGCCCGAAAGGCCTGCCCGAGGCCGTGCTCGCGGTGCCCGCCGCCGGGCTCGCCATCGCCCTCGGGGTGATCTCACCGGACCACGCCTGGGAGGAGATCCAGCGGCTCGGGCCCGTGGTCGGCTTCCTCGCGGCCGTGCTGGTGCTCGCCCACTTCTGCGACGTCGAAGGGCTCTTCACGGCCTGTGGGGCGTGGATGGCCCGCTGGGCGGCGGGGCGCCCCACACGGCTGCTGACCGCGGTGTTCGCCCTGGCGTCCGTGATCACGGCCGTACTCAGTCTCGACGCCACGGTCGTCCTGCTGACTCCCGTGGTGCTCGCCACCGCCACCCGCATGGGCGTCCGGGCACGGCCGCACCTGTATGCCTGCGCCCACCTGTCGAACACGGCCTCGCTGCTGCTTCCGGTCTCCAACCTCACCAATCTGCTGGCCTTCACCGCGAGCGGGCTGAGCTTCACCCGCTTCGCGGTGCTCATGACCCTGCCCTGGCTGGTCGCCATCGCCGCGGAGTACCTGGTCTTCCGGCGGTTCTTCGACGAGGAACTCACGGCCCCTCCGCCCTCCCCCGACCCCGCGCCGCGTCCGGAACCGCTCCCGCTGTTCGCCCTCGTCACGGTCGGCTGCACCCTGGCCGGGTTCGTCGTGGCGTCCGCGGTGGGCGTCGCGCCGGCGTGGGCCGCTCTGGCCGGAGCGCTGGTGCTGGCCGGCCGGGCACTCGTACGGCGGCGGGCCACGCCGCTCACGGTGGTGCGGTCCGCGGCCCCGGCGTTCCTGGCGTTCGTGCTGGCGCTCGGCGTCGTGGTGCGCGCGGTCGTCGACCACGGGCTCGCCGACGCCTTGCGCCGTGTGCTGCCCGACGGATCGGGCCTGCTCGCGCTGCTGGGCGTGGCCGTGCTGGCGGCGGTGCTGGCGAACCTCATCAACAACCTGCCCGCCGTGCTGGTGCTGCTGCCCCTGACCGCCGGGTCCGGGCCCGGTGCCGTACTGGCGGTGCTGCTCGGCGTGAACATCGGCCCCAACCTGACGTACGCGGGATCGCTGGCGACCCTGCTGTGGCGGCGGATCGTCCAGCAGGACGGGCAACGGGTGGGGCTCGGTGAGTTCACCCGGCTCGGGTTGCTCGCGGTACCGGCCGCGCTGGTGTCGGCCGTGGCCGCCCTGTGGGTGTCGCTGACCGTCGTCGGCGTCTGAGCCCTTCCCGGGTCAGCGGCGGCCGCCTCCGCCGTGGCCGCCGTAGCCGTAGCCGGGGTAGCCGTCGCCCGGGGTGCCGTACCGGCCGTCGGAGTCGCAGTCATAGCCGTAGCGGTCGCAGGGCGACTCGGTTGCGGCCGGGCTGCTCGGCGTCGGTTGCGGGACCGGGGAGCCGGTGGGGGCCGGCGCGGGGTCGGGCGTCTTCGACGGGGTGGGGCGGGGGGACGGCGTGGGCGTGGCGGGGGCGGCCGGGACGGCGGCGTTCCAGTTGACGGCCTGCATCTGGAGGTCGGCCTTGGCGGTGTCGATCACCCAGCGCTGGACGTCTTCGTCCCGGCGGGCCTTGACGACCAGGGCTCCCGAGCCGTCGGTCGCGGCGGGCGCCAGGGCGAGGTCCTGGTCCCAGCGGGGCACCAGGGCGCCCTGCAGGGTGAAGTCGTAGCGGATGTTCTTCGGGTCCGGCCGGGAGGGGCCCGCGCAGGGAGCCAGCCGCACGGAGTAGCCGAGCCGCGAGTCGAGGCACAGGTCGGGGGCGGCCCCGTTGCGCAGCAGACCGTCGGTCTCGTACGTCCACTGCTGGGCGGCGTCCGTGGAGCAGGTGGTGAGTTCGGCCTCGCCGCCCCGGACCGCCTTCTCGCCCTCGATGCCCACGCACAGGTCCGAGGCGACGTTGTGCAGCCGGCCGCGCAGGGCGCCCTTCTGTGCGTCGCCCGTGCCGGTGCGGGACGGGTCGGTGGTCGGGTCGCCCGCGTCGGAGTCGGGTGCCTCCCCGGCGGGCCGGTCCGCACCGGCCGGGGCGTTGTCGCCGGAGTCGCCGGTGGACCACAGGACCAGCGGCAGGACGACGAGGCCGCTGACGGTCAGGATCCCGGCGGTGAGGTTGCGCCGCCGGGCGCCGCGGCGGGCGGCCTTGTGGGCGGCTCTCCGGGCCGCGGCGCGCGCGCCTTCGGGCCGGTGGCGCGGGCGCGCGGGCGCCGCGGCGCGGGTCGGCGCCGAAGCGGGTGCCGCACGTTCGGCCGGGGGCGGGAACGGCGGCAGGGCTGCGGGGCCGCCCGGGTCGGTGAACGACTCCCCGACCGCACCGGCGAGGGCGACCGGGTCCGCGACGTTCTCGTGCGCCGCACCGGGGGCTGCGTTCTGGGCGGGGAAGGCCGCATGAGCCGTCTCGACCGGAAGCCGCGAGGCCTCACGTGGGCCGGCAGTGGGCCCGGGAAACCCCTCGTGCGCCTCCGGGGCCGCCCCGGGGAAGGTCCCGGGCGCCTCCGAGGCCGGCCCGGAGAAGGTCCCGGGCGCCTCCGAGGCCGGCCCGGAGAAGGTCCCGGGCGTCGCACGAACCGAGCCCGGGAAGGCGCCCGGCGCGGAACCGGCCGGACCGGGGAAGGCCTCACGCGCCACGGCCGGCCCCGAGAAGGCCTCGCCGACCGCACCTGCCGGCCCCCAGAAGCCCCGCCCCGCCGCCCCGGCCGAGCCAGGGAAGCCCTCACGCCCGGCACCGGCCGACCCCGGGAAGCCCTCACCCGCCGCAGCGGCCGACCCCGCGAAGCCCTCACCCGCCGCACCTGCCGACCCCGGGAAACCCTCACGCCCCGCACCGGCAGACCCCGCGAAGCCCTCATCCGCCGCACCTGCCGATCTCGGGAAAGCCCTGCCCGCGGCACCGGCCGGGCCGGGGGGAGCCTCACGTGGCGGGTCCGGGATGATCTCGTAGGACAGGGGGTCCGGGTCGGGAAAGACCTCGCGTGCCAGGGCCACCGGGTCGGGGAACAGTGCGCGCGCGGCGAAGGCCGGGGTCTCGGCGGCTGCCGTGCCGGCCACGGCGGCCGTTCCCGCGGGGCTCCCCCGCTCCGCCGCGCTCTCCCCCGCCTCACCCAGACGGACCTCCGCGTATCCCCGCCCACCCCAGCCCAGCACCGCTTCCGACAGGGCCACGCCGAGACCGTGGTTGAACCGGTCGAGCTGGTCCGCTGCGGCGCTGCAGTGCCCGCACCCCTCGATATGCGCGCGTAGATCGGGGTCGATGTCGATGCCGCCACGTCGGTACGTCACGTCGAGCAGGCGCAGATAGCGCCGGCACTCCTCGTCGGGGGCGAGTTCGCGATGGAGCTGGAGGCTCTCCTCGCGCAACCGGTCCCGGGCCCGGCCCAGTTCGACGCGGGCCCCCTCCTCGTCCAGACCGAGCAGTCCGGCCGGGGACGTCAGCGGTTCGGCCTCGACCTCCACGTGCCACAGCAGGCACCGCGCGGACTGGGGCAGCCGCTGGAAGGCCCCGGACAGCAGGCGCCGGTGCCGCGACGGCAGCAGCCGGGAGGCGGGCCGCTCCCCCTCACCGGTTCCGGCGAGCAGCTCGGGGTGGAGCATGTCGCAGCGGTGGTCGCCCGCCCACTCGGCCGCGATGCGCCGCACCGTGAGCAGCAGATGGGGCCGCCACGCGGACGTCGGGCCGTTCTGCCGGAGGGTCTCGCCGAAGAGCCGGGTGAAGGCCGCGGTGGTGAGCATGCCCGCGGAGCGCGGGCCGTCGGTGCACAGCCGGGCGTAGGCGAAGGCCGCCTCCCAGTGCCGGTCCAGCAGTTCGCCGACGGGGTGAAGCGCGGGCGTCGCCCCGGTCCACTTCCTGAGCTCCGCACTCAGTTGCTCGTCCGTCGCACCGAACCCGCGGACCGAGGCCGGGGAATTCGACGGGCCTGCGTCTTTCACGGCTGCATTCCTCTCAAGGACATACGGAAAAAAAGTCCATACCAAGGGGTATGCCGGCCGACGGCCTCGCGCATACGAAAGAAAGGCGTGTGGGGGCACGCCGACAGGGCACACCTTTGCACAGGTCAGGGACGGGGAACAAGTGAGCGTACGGTTTCGTGCTTTACGCCTGCCGCCGACGCTATTTGACAGGAAGTCAACGAGCGCGGCGAAAGGCATTTCAGTGCCGTCTGCATCTTTATCGGCTCGCATTTCGCGCGCCCGCACCGGCCGTACGGCAACCTTTGGGCCACCTGGCGAGCAGCAGCTCATGCGGTCGCCGTTGATTCCGCATCTGCCTTTCGAGGCCTGCGGCGGAACCAATAGGCCCTCAGCCGGACCGGCCGGCGTGCCGCGCACGGTACGCCCCGGGCGGCTCCCCGTAGCGCGCGCGGAAGACGCGGTTGAAGTGGAACGGGCTGGCGAAACCCGAGGCGGCGGCGACGCGTTCCACGGGCAGGTCGGTGCCCTCCAGCAGCCGGGCGGCATGGCGCAGCCGCGCCTCGCGCAGCGCGCGCATGGGCGACCGGCCGAGCCGGCTGCTGAACAGGTGGGCGAAGCGGGACGGTGACAGCGCGACGCTCTCCGCGAGCGATTGCACGGTGTGCGGGGCTCCGGGGTCGGCGTCGATCAGCTCCTGGGCGCGGCGCACACGGGCGTCGAGGCCGGGCGGGGGGTCCGTCGGCCGGGGGCGCGCGGTGGTGAGCAGGACGATCTCCTCCAGCCCGCACAGGGCCAGTTCGCGTGCCGCGCTGCCGTGCGCCACGGCGATCTGCCCGTCCGGTGACGACTCGTCCGGTGACGACTCGTCCGGCGGCGGCTCGTCGGGCGGTGCTCCGGTGCCCGTCCACCGTGCGTCGGCGTGCATCCGCCGGAACGTCGCCCCCACGCGCCCGCGCACCCCGGCCGGGGCGGAGGGGATCACGTACATCCCGTGCCCGGCGTCGTAGGGCCGCAGCCAGGCGGCCCAGGACGGGCGGGCCTGGCAGTGCGCCCACCAGAACCGCCAGTGCCCGGCACCGGGCTCGACGCCGTAGCCGTGCGGGACACCCGGGGCGAGCACGACCAGGGCCCCGGCGCCGGCCGAGGTGCGGGCACCGCCCTGCCGCAGCCGGCCCGCGCCCGCGGTGGTCCAGGTGAAGAGCCAGCTCGCGGAGCCCTGCGGGCGGTTGACGCCGTAGCCGGACCGCTGGTCGAAGTGGCCCAGCACGACCAGCCCGGGCGGCGGGGCGGGATCCCCGTCGGCCGCGGTGGTGGTCGCGGTCGTGGGGGTCGTGTCAGCCGCAGGGGCCACGGTGGTCGCGGCCTTCTCGCCCTGTCGCCCGGCAGCAGTCCCGGGCAATCCGTCAGCATCCACGGGCATCCTCCTCGGCAGCCGGTCGGCCTAGCGTTTCGTACCGATGACACCCGACCGAAGGGGAGCGCTCATGACCGTCACGGACAACGGGGCCACCGGCGAACCCATCCTGGACCCCGCCGGGCTCCGGCGGTACCGGGAGACGTTCGAGAAGGACGGCTTCACGGTGGTGCGCGGGCTTTTCGGAGCCGATGAGACGGAGCGGCTGTGCGGCGAGTTCGCGGCACTCCGGGCGGCCGGTGCGGTGCCCGGGCACTTCGAGCCCCGGGCGGCGGACGAGCCGGGTGCCGATCCCCTGCACGTGTGGCCGCGGGTGATGCACCCGCACGAGATCAACGACCTCGCGCGCGAGGTCCTGCTGGACGCCCGGCTGCGGACGGTCCTGGAGGCACTGCTCGGCGAGGAGGTCCTGGCCGCGCAGAGCATGTTCTACTTCAAGCCGCCGGGGGCCCGGGGCCAGGCACTGCACCAGGACAACTTCTACCTGCGGGTGGAGCCGGGCACGTGTGTGGCGGCGTGGGTGGCCTGCGACGTGATCGACCGGGAGAACGGCGGGCTGGAGGTCGTGCCGGGCACGCACCGCATGGACCTGTTCTGCCCGGAGCTCGCCGACGAGGAGGTGTCGTTCGCCCGGGAGTTCGTTCCACCGCCGGACGGGCTGACACCGGTTCCCGTGGACATGGCGCCGGGGGATGTCCTGTTCTTCAACGGGAGCCTGGTGCACGGGTCGCAGCCGAACCGGGCGGCCGAGCGGTTCCGGCGGTCGTTCATCGGCCACTACGTGGGCCGCTCGGCCGAGCGGATCGGGCGGTTCTACCGGACGCTGACGATGAACGGGGTGGGCGTGGAACTGGCGGAGAGCGAGGGGGCGGGGCCCTGCGGAACGGAGTTCGCGCCGCAGGGCCCCCACTGACCTCCGGCAGGTGCGTTCAGTGCCCGGCGATGGGGTGGGGCCCGTACGGGGCCTGGAGCTCGTCCAGCTCCTTGTCGCTCAACCGGAGTTCGACGGCGGCCACCGCGTCCTCCAGGTGCCCGGGCCTGGACGCGCCGACGATCGGCGCGGTCACCGTGGGCTGGTGGAGCAGCCAGGCGAGGGCGATCTGCGCGCGGGGGACGCCCCGTTCGCCGGCGATGCGGGTGACCGCCTCGACGATCGTGCGGTCACCCTCCTGGTACAGGCTGCCGCCGAAGGCGTCGGTGGCACTGCGCTCGGTCGTGGTGTCCCAGTCCCGGGTGAGACGGCCGCGGGCGAGCGGGCTCCAGGGCAGGACGCCCACGCCCTGGTCCGCGCACAGGGGGAGCATCTCGCGCTCCTCCTCGCGGTAGATCAGGTTGTAGTGGTTCTGCATGGAGACGAAGGGGGTCCAGCCGTTCAGGCGGGCGGTGTACTGGGCCTTGGAGAACTGCCAGGCGTACATCGAACTGGCCCCGATGTAGCGGACCTTGCCCGCCTTGACGACGTCGTGCAGGGCCTCCATCGTCTCCTCGACCGGGGTGTCCGGGTCGAAGCGGTGGATCTGGTAGAGGTCGACGTAGTCGGTGCCGAGGCGGGTGAGGCTCCGGTCGAGCTCGGTCATGATCGCCTTGCGGGACAGGCCGCCGCCGTTCGGTCCGGGCCGCATCCGGCCGTGCACCTTCGTCGCGAGGACGATGTCGTCGCGGCGGGCGAAGTCGCGCAGGGCCCGGCCGACGATCTCCTCGCTGGTGCCGTCGGAGTAGACGTTGGCCGTGTCGAAGAAGTTGATCCCCGCCTCGACCGCCTGCCGGATCAGCGGGCGCGAGGCCTCCTCGTCGAGGGTCCACTCGTGGGTGCCGCGGTCGGGCACACCGTAGGTCATGCACCCCAGACAGATCCGCGAGACGTCCAGGCCCGTCGAACCGAGCTTCACGTACTGCATCGTTGCTGCTCCTGCCTTCGGGAGGGTTCCACGGGGAGCGTACGTGTTCGTGTGCGCTCGAAGACGCGGCCGGACGGGCCGTCAGCGGGTGCAACGGGCCGGTCCGTCAGCGGCGTTCGACCAGGTCCAGGCCCCGCTCCCACCCGAACTCCGGCCGGCCGCCGCCCTCCCCGGGCTCTCCGGCGTACGGCTCCCCGAACCGCACGCCCATCCCCCGCAGCCGTTCGAGGCTGTCCCGGTAGGCGGGATGGGCGGCCAGGGCGTCCGCCACGCACGGCAGGACGGCGACCGGCACCCCGAGTCCCGCCACCTCGCACAGGGTGCCCAGGGCCAGGGTGTCGGCGATGCCGGCCGCCCACTTGTTGACGGTGTTGAAGGTGGCGGGCGCGACGACCACGGCGTCGGGCGCCGGGAACGGGCGCGGCTCGCCGGGTGAGCGCCAGGCGGAGCGTATGCGGCGGCCCGTCAGAGCCTCGACGGCGGCGGTGTCGAAGAAGCCGTTCATGGCGACGGGTGTCGCGATGACGCCGACCTCCCAGTCCCGTTCCTGCGCGGCGGTGATCAGCCGGCCGACGTCCTCGGCGATGCCGGCGGCGCAGACGACGACGTAGAGGAAGGGCTTGCGGGCGGCCTGGTCGGTCATCCGGGTAACCCTAGCGACCGTGCCGGCGCACCGGACGGGGAAGGTGTCGTCCGTCGAAGGTCCACAGGTCCTTGCGCAGGGCGTACTCCCGCTCGCGCTCCCACGTGCGGGTCAGGAACGCGGCGATCTCGGCGCGGCCGGTGACGAAGGTGTCGCGGTTGCGCCGGACGGCGTCCGGCGAGGAGGCGAGGGAGACCTTCTGCGGGTCGCGGGCGTTCCGGGAGTACCTCCGGGCTCTCGTGGCGGCGGCGGGGCGGTCGGACGCGCCGGCCGGGCAGCTGTTCCTGCCGGCCGAGGGTGCCATGGTCACGGCGGGCGTCACCAGGAGCGCCGAGCCCGCGGCCGAGGCGCGCGAGGCGGCCCGGCGGCTCCTGGACGCCGGAGGAGAGGGGGCGCCGGACGAGACGGGGCGCCGGACGGGATCCGGGGTCAGCTCACCCGCTCGGACACGGTGATGGCGCCGACCGGGCAGGCCCGGGCCGCCTCCCGCACCAGCGGGCTGCCGCTGCCCTCGCCGCCGGGCAGCAGGGTGCTGTAACCGTCGTCGTCCTGGGTGAACACGCCGGGGGCGGTCAGGGCGCACTGGCCCGCGCCGATGCAGACGTCCTGGTCGATGTCGATGCGCATGGGTGCCGGCCCTTACCAGGTCACGGGGAGTTCCAGCATCCCCTGGATGGTGTCGCCGGGCTTGAAGGGGATCTCCTCGGCCGGGACGGCCAGGCGCAGGCCGGGCAGCCGGTCGAAGAGGCTGTGCAGGGCGATCTCCAGCTCGGCGCGGGCGAGGTTCTGGCCGAGGCACTGGTGGATGCCGAAGCCGAACGCCACGTGGTGCCGGGCCGGGCGGCTCCAGTCGAGCGTGTCCGGATCGGGGTAGACCGTCTCGTCGCGGTTGATGACGGAGGTCGCGAAGACCACCCCCTCCCCCTTGCGGATCGTCGTCCCCGCCACCTCGATGTCCTCGACGGCCAGGCGCAGCATGCCGTCGGCGATCGACAGCATCCGCATCAGCTCCTCGACCGCGGCGGGCAGGAGCCCGGGGTCCGCGCGCAGCTCGGCGAGCCGCTCGGGGTGCTGGAGGAGGGTGAAGGTGCCGAGCGAGATCATGTTGGCGGTCGTCTCGTGGCCCGCCACCAGCAGGATGAGGGCCATGGCGATCAGGCCCTCCCGGTCGAGGGCGCCCTCGCGCAGTTGCCGGTGGACCAGGTCGTCCAGCAGGCCGGTGCCGGGCTCCCGCTGCTTGCGGTCGATCAGGTCGCCGAAGTACTTTTCCAGCCGGTCACGGGCGTCGAGGACGTCGGCGGCCTCCGGGCCGCGCAGCAGCCGCCGCGACTGGGCCTCGAAGAAGTCGTGATCGGCGTACGGGACGCCGAGCAGGGCGCAGATCACCATGGACGGCACGGGCAGGGCGAAGGCGCTCACCAGGTCGGCGACCGGCCCCCGGTCGATCATCGCGTCGAGCCGTTCGTCCACGATCTGCTGGATGCGTGGCCGGAGTTCGGCGGCCCGCTTGAGGGTGAAGTCCCCGACGACCATGCGCCGCTGGATGCGGTGCTCGGGGTCGTCGACGCCCAGCAGGGCCGTTCTGCGGTTGCGGATCCCGGCGAAGCGCGGGGTGGGGGCGGGAAAGCCCGGCCGGTCTCGGTTGGACGACAGGCGCGGGTCGGCCAGCAGCGCGCGGGCGGTGGCGTGCCCGCTGACGAGCCAGGCCTCGCGGCCGTCGAAGAGGGTGATCCGGGTCAGGGGGCGTTCGGTGCGCAGCGCGTCGTAGGCGGCGGGCGGGTGGTAGGGGCAGGTCCGGGACTGGGGGAAGGCGACGGGTGCGGTCGTTTCCGTCATGGAGACCTCGCAGACGAGTAGTGCGTCGTGCCGATCTTCATTAGATGCCCCAGGCACCTAAAGGACGACGCGAAGTTCGGCCAGATCGCCCACGGCGGCAACATGGCCGGGGAATGCCGTCCCCCCGTTCGAACGGCGGTGGCCGGGGGCCGGTGCCGGGCCTGCGGGGCAGGTGCCGCGGGGGTGCCGGGAGCCGTCGGTGGCGGGCCCTCGGGCCTGGCGGGGTCCGATGTGCGGGGCAGTGGCCCGTACCGGAGCGCCGAGGCGCGGGTGCCGGGGCGCGGGTGCCGGGGCGAAAACCTGTTGCCGCAAGGACGAGGCAGGCCGCAGGATCCGGCCATGCCCACGTTCACTGTTCTCCTGCCGCTGTCCGCCGCCGCCTCCGCCGCGCGCCGACAGCAGCAGTCCCGCCGCCCCGGAGGACCGACGCCGCCGCGCTCATGACGGCCGCGCTCGTCGCGGGGCTGCTCGCGGGGTACGGCATCGCCGTCCCGGTGGGCGCTGTCGGAACCTACCTCGTCTCCCTCTCCGCCCGCACCACCCTGCGCACCGGTGTCTGCGCGGCTCTCGGCGTCGCCACCGCGGACGGGCTCTACGCGTTCGCGGCCACCCTCGGGGGCACGGCCCTGGCGTCCGCGCTGCGGCCGGTGCTCGGGCCGCTGCGGTGGATCTGCGTGCTGGTGCTGCTCGTGCTGGCGGCGCGGGGCGCGCTCACCGCGCTGCGCGAGTACCGCGGCCATCGCCTCGCGACCCGGTCCGCCCCCGCTCCCCCGAGCCCCGCCCGGGCCTATCTGGGGCTGCTGGGCATCACCCTGCTGAATCCCACCACCGTCATCTACTTCGCCGCCCTCGTCCTCGGATCCCGGGCGACGAGCCCGGCCGGCGCGCTGGAACAGGGCGTGTTCGTCGTGGCCGCCTTCGCCGCGTCCGCGAGCTGGCAGGTGCTGCTGGCCGGGAGCGGGGCACTACTGGGCCGGGCGCTGACCGGCCGTCGGGGCCGGCTGGCGACGGCATGGGTGGCGAGCGGGGTGATGACGGCGCTCGCCGTGCGCATGGCGCTGGCTCCGGGATGACAGGGTGTGCTTCCAGCCCGATCCCGCGGGTGCGGATGATTCCCCGGGGCAGGGTTGTTGACGGCAGATGGCGATGAGCCACGGACGCGACGATGGGACGGATGTCATGCCGCTCGAAGGCGAGTACGAACCCAGCCCGACGGAGTGGGTGCGCAAGCAGGTGGAGCTGTACGAGAGCTCCGGCGGTACCGAGGGGACGACGCTGCAGGGCTCGAAGATGCCGGTCGTCGTCCTGACCTCGCGCGGCGCCAGGAGCGGGAAACTGCGCAAGACACCGGTGATGCGGGTGGAGCACGAGGGACGGTACGCGGCGGTGGCCTCCCTCGGCGGGTCGCCGAAGCACCCCGTGTGGTACTTCAACCTGCGCGCCGATCCGCACGTGGAGCTCCAGGACGGACCGGTGAAGCAGGACATGACCGCGCGTGAGGTCACGGGCGAGGAGAAGGCGGCCTGGTGGGAGCGGGCCGTCGCCGCCTACCCGGCGTACGCCGACTACCAGAAGAAGACCGACCGGGAGATTCCGGTGTTCGTCCTGGAGCCGGCCGAGGGCTGAGGGCGGGCCGGCGGCCCGGTGCGGGCAGCCGGCCGAAAAATCTTCCGCCTCGTGTGTGTGAACCGGCCGCGTCGGGGCACGCGAGGTTCAGGCCCCGCCGCGCTCCCCCGTCGCGGCGGGGCTTTCCGCTGCCTCGCCGGCCGGACGATCGGTCACGTCGAGGAAGATCTCATCGGCCTCGGGCACCGTCCGGGCTATGGAGCGCTTGATACGCACGGCGACCTCCTCGACGCGCTCGCTGTCCAGTCCGGGCACCAGGTCGACGCGGGCGGCCACCAGAGCCGTGTCGAGTCCGGTCTTCATCGTGAACAGCGCTTCCACACTGTCGATCTCGGGCTGGGCCCGCAGCAGCGCGCAGATCCGCCCGGTGGCCTCGGGGTCGGCCGCCTCGCCGATCAGCTGGTCACGTGCGTCGCGGCCCAGCCGGAAGGCCACGTAGACGAGCAGCGCGCCGATCGCGAGTGAGGCCGAGGCCTCCCAGACCGCCTGGCCGGTGACCATGTGCAGCGCCATGCCGACGATGGCCAGCGTGACGCCGAGCACGGCGGTGCCGTCCTCGGCGACGACGGTGCGCAGCGCCGGATCGCGCAGCCCGGAGCCCATGCCGCCCTGCCGTCGCACCTGGTACAGCGCCCGCAGCAGCGAGGCGCCCTCCGCGAGGAGGGCGACGCCGAGCACGATCAGGCCGGCCACATAGCCGCTGAGCTTCTCCTCCGTCTCGGTGGTCAGGGCCTCGAAGCCCTGGAAGAAGGAGAAGCAGCCGCCCATCACGAAGATCCCGACGGCCGCGAGGAGCGACCAGAAGAACCGCTCCTTGCCGTAGCCGAACGGGTGACGCCGGTCGGCGGGGCGGCGGCTGCGGCGCAGTGCCGCGAGCAGGAACACCTCGTTGAGGCTGTCGGCCACCGAGTGGGCCGCCTCCGACAGCAGGGCCGGTGAACCGGCCGCCAGACCGCCGATGGCCTTGGCGACCGCGATCACCAGATTGGCCGCGAGCGCCACCAGCACGGTGACGCGTGTCTTGTGATCACTTCCTTCATCAGTCACCTCCGCCGATTGCCCCGGTCGGGGGTACTCACACCGTGGGGTCGACGGAAAACGGGGAACGCGTTCACCAGGGCCCACGTACGGCAGAGGAGGTCACCCCCATGAGCCGCGACGACGGCGACGGCAACACCGAGTACGGAAGGAGGGCGTTCAAACGGTCCAAGGCGCATTTCTCGGACCGCATCACCGCGGACGGCCGGGACGGCTGGCCGGTGGAGGCCGGACGCTACCGTCTGGTCGTCAGCCGTGCCTGCCCGTGGGCGAGCCGGTCGCTGGTCTCCCGGCGGCTGCTCGGCCTGGAGGACGCCCTGTCCCTGGCCGTCGCCGACCCGATCCAGGACGACCGCAGTTGGCGCTTCACGCTGGACGAGGACGGCCGTGACCCGGTTCTCGGCATCCGCTATCTCAGCGAGGCCTACGACCGCCGGGAGAGCGACTACCCCGGCGGCGTCAGCGTGCCGGCGATCGTGGACGTACCCAGTGGGCGGCTGGTGACCAACGACTACCAGCAACTCACCCTCGACCTCGCGACCGAGTGGACGGCCCTGCACCGGGAGGGCGCGCCCGACCTGTACCCGGAGAAGCTGCGCGACGAGATCGACGAGGTGATGGCGGACGTCTACCGGGACGTCAACAACGGCGTCTACCGGGCCGGTTTCGCCACCGGGCAGGAGGAGTACGAGGCTGCCTGCGCCGGGGTCTTCCGACGGCTGGAGCTGCTCGCCGAGCGGCTGGAGCGGCAGCGGTACCTGGTCGGCGACACGATCACCGAGGCGGACATCCGGCTGTTCACCACCCTGGTCCGCTTCGACGCCGTGTACCACGGCCACTTCAAGTGCAACCGCTGGAAGCTGACGGAGAACCAGGTGCTGTGGGCGTACATCCGCGACCTGTACCAGACACCGGGGTTCGGCGACACCGTCGACTTCGACCACATCAAACGCCACTACTACCAGGTGCACACGGGCATCAACCCGACCCGCATCGTGCCGCTGGGCCCGGACCTGTCCGGCTGGCTCACCCCCCACCACCGTGAGGAGCTGGGCGGCAGGCCGTTCGGGGACGGCACACTGCCCGGGCCGGTCCGCGCCGAGGAGCGGATCCCGGCGGCGCACACCCCCTGACCACACTCAATCCCCTCATCGATCAAGGAGCTCCCGTGGCCAAGAAGAAGAAGATGTCCCTCGCGTACCAGCCCCTGGGGTTCGTCCTGGGCTGGTCGGGCGGCTGGCTGGCCGGGCTGGCCTTCCGCAAGACGTGGATGGCGATCCGGCACGAGGAGGACGCGCCGGACGCACTGGACAAGGACCGTGGCTGGGGCGAAGTCCTGCTGGCGGCCGCGATCCAGGGCGCGATCTTCGCGGTGGTGCGCAGCGCCGTGGACCGCGCGGGCGCCAAGGCCATCGAGCGTTCGACCGGCACGTGGCCGGTCGGCGAGAAGGGCGGCCGGGACTGACACGGCCGTCCGGCCCCCGCCCGGCGACGCGCCGAGCGGGGGCCGGCCTCGTTTCACACACCTGACCCGGTCGGCCGGTGCGGGCCCGCCGACGCCCTGCCGGGCATCTCCGCCCTGGCGGGGTCGCCGGGCCGGGGCCCGTCCGGCCGTGCCGTTCGTCGTCCCCTCGGTTCGGCCCTGCTCGCGGCTCAGCCCTGCTTGGGTGCCGTCGGGGCGGTGCGGCGCAGGGTGAAGGAGTGGCCTGCCGGGTCCGCGTAGCCGCGCTCCTCCAAAGGACCGGAGGGCTCCTTGGCCTCCAAGGGACGGCCGCCGAGACTGATGACGCGGCGCTCCACCGCGTCGAGGTCGTCCACCACGAACTCCAGATGGGCCTGAAGGGAGTTCTCGGGGCGGGGCCAGCTGGGCGGCGTCGCGTTGACGTCCCGGCGCAGCGCGATCCGGAAGCCGTCGGCGTTCCTGATCTCGACCCGGTTGGCGGTGGCGTCCGACTCCTCCCCCTCCAGTAGTTCCTTGTAGAACGCGGCGAGCTTCTCGGGCTCGGCGCAGTCGAGCACGAGGACCCCCGCTTTCACCAGTGCCATGTCTCCTCCGCAGGATTCCGGGCGCGGGGCGGTCGTGCCCCGCGGCCCTCTTTCTTGCGGATATCCCGGTGCGGCCGATTCAGTCGGTCGTCAACCACCGTCCGTCGCGCATGAGTTCGCGCCCGTCGAGTTCGTCGGCCTCCCGCCAGGCCTGCACCCGCCGCGGCACGATCCGGAAGTAGAGGTACGGCGTGGCGAGCCGGCGGGGGTCGAACCCGGTCTTGGCGGCGAAGAGTTCGGCGTCCTGCTCGGGCAGGTCGCCGGGCTGGACCGTCTCGACGCCGCCTTCGACCATGACGACGTCACGGGTCGGCCCGATACCCACACGGGCCCGGCCGGACGCGGCCAGGTTCCGTCCGGTGGGACTCGACGCGGGCGTGGCGAACAGCAGGTACGAGCCGTTCCAGAGGAAGGACAGCGGGACGAGGTACGGCGTCCCCGAGGCGCCGTCGGCCGTGGCGACCCAGGCGTCCACGTCGTGGTCCAGCCGGTGCAGGGTGTCCTTCTTGCGCTGCTCAGCGCTGCGTGCGGGTGGGGACGTCATCGTTCTTGCGCCTCCTGGGAGTCGTCGGAGCGGACGTCGACCAGTGTGGCGTGCCGGGACACCGGAGGCTCGGCGGACAAGCCGGGGCCGGTGAGGGAGGACGGAGTGTACGCAGCTCAAGCGCTTTCCGCCGTAACCGAGATCACGGTGGTGTCACGGAATGGCTCGATCACGCCTTGGGCAGTCTCGTACCGCTTCTCGGTTCAACGTTCGGACTGCGAAGCCGAGTTCGAGTGTGCGGCCGGTCACGACACCGTCCGCTCGCAGGGGCGGGGGGCTCTGCGGTCCGTCTCCCGGAAGGAAGCGCATGCCTCAGGACGTCCGGTTCGACCCGCCCTTCGACACACCGGTCGGCTCCCCGCACGCCCCGGGTGCGGCAGCGCCTCTCGGGTCCGCGGGCCGCGCCGCGCCTGACGGGCAGCGCGTGCTTCCCGATCCACACGACTGAGGCGGCGAATCAGGCGCTCGCCCTTCAGGAGGAGTGCCGTCCACGCAGCAGTCGTACCCCTCGCGATCGTGCGCGGCGGGAGCCAGAGCCGGTCGTGTGATGCCGGCTGTCCCGGCGAGGCCGTCGCGGAAAGTACAGAAGATTCCCGGACACGGCCGGTCGACGACCACGGTCGATCGATTCCGTTGCCATGACCACAGCTCATTGGGAGACCGGTGTGAAATCTCGAGTCGCAGGTGCTGTTCCGAAGGCGTCCACCGCCGGCCTGATCCCGGCGCAGCAAGGCGCCCCCCTTCAGCCCACGGATGCGGGAGCCGCCCTGGCCCACCTGCTGCTGGAGCGGATCAACGGGAGCACGGAGGAGTACCGGAGGTGCCAGGACGCCGCCCGGCAGCGGCTGGACGCACTCGGATCCGCCGAAAGCGGTACCACGCTGCGCGTGGAGGGTGCCCTGCATCTGGCGCGGCCCGCGTTCCTCCCGCCCGACGAGGAGGGGTACGCCAGGTTGAGGCGTCTCGACGCCGGCCTGCGCGTGATAGAAGAGGCCTTTCCGCAGGTCAGCACCGATGCCGAGGTCTGCCGGCTGACCTGCGTGATGCTGGAGGGGGCCTGGCGGACCCGGGCACTCGCCCCGCAGCGCGCGCAGGAGACGACGGCCGCCTGCACCTGCCCTCTGTGCCGCCGTCTGCCGACTCCCCCTGCTCGCACGCTGGACGACTACCACTGGCGGCACAGCGCGGGTCGCCCCCTCGCCGTCAAGACCTGGCCGCACCGCCGGGAACTCGACAGTGTCCTCACCGGTGGCTGGTCCTGGACCCGGCAGATGAACGATCTGGAGAGAGACCTCGGCCACCGCCACCGCTTCGAGGACGACATCCTCGTCTTCCACGAGTACAAGCGCGTGATCGACACCATCGACACGACCCGCCTCACCCAGCATGTCGAAGAGCGCCTTGCCGAGGACTTCAGCACCAACAGCGCACGGGCCCTGGTCTCCGGCCTCTTCGCGGCCCACAAGCGGTCCGTCGACGAGTACTGGCTCCAGCAGCACGACGCGGGCGACGTCGTCCTCCCCCAGACCAACCCCCTCGACCAGAGCACCTACTCGATCCTGCAGATGCTGGACTGCCTGTTCTGGCATGTCGCGCCGGACACGGAGCTCTGGCAGGAGGAGAACCTCGCCTCCCTGCTGCTGTGCCGCGCCATCGACGACATGGCCGACGTCCGGGCCGACGCGCTCACCGGTGAGATCAGCAACTTCTGGCTCGCCGACATGCCCACCCACACCAAGGCCCTCTACGCCGCCTGCGCCATAGCCATCGTCAAGTACGGCTGCATGCCCGAGGCGCACGACCCGATGTGGAACACCTGGCTGATGACGACCACCATCGTCTGGATGGGACTCACGGGCCGCCACGCCCTGTGGTTCGACGGCATCACCGAGGGCCTCCCCCCGGCCGAGGACTGTCCGCTGTGCGACCTGCAGCCCAACGCGTGCAGCGGCATCCTGACCCACGGCACCACCCTCACCCTCGCCCCGCGGCGCGCCGCGGCGGATCTGAGCCCCGGGGCCGCTGAGCTGTCCGCGCGCTGCCGGGTCCAACACCCGCAGGCGTGGGAGTTGTTCGACGCCGAGCTGCGTGCTTTCGAGGCACTGCACGGCCCGTGGCGCGGCAACACCGACAGCGCGTGGGAGATCCTGCGCCGCACCTACATCGCCGCCGTGGAGGCGTCCGGCGCCGATCCGTCCCCGGAGCGGGCCCGGCAGATCCAGGAGGACGCCGGGGTGGTGGGATCCGAGAAGTTCCACACCCTGCACGACCCCCGGACCGGCAGGGAGGACACCGCACTGCTCGCCTACATGTTCGGCGGCGCCCACCCGCATTTCCTCTGGAACGCCACGGGATACCGTCCCACGCGCGTCGCGGGCGACTGGCTGGACGGCTGACGCGAGGAGCACCGGCCGCCGGGTCGCCGCGTCGCGGGGTCACCACCGGCGAGCGGGTGAAGTACCGCCCGCCCGCACGACGTCGCCCGGCCGGAAGCCGGCCGGGCAACGGGTCCGCCGAGGTGGCCTGGACGGCGAACCCGATCGGCAGGCTGTCCGCCGAGGTGGCCTGGACGGCGAACCCGACCGGCAGGCTGTCCGCCGAGGTGGCCTGGACGGCGAACCCGACCGGCAGGCTGTCCGCCGAGGGGGCCTAGACGGCGAACTCGACCGGCAGGCTGTCCAGCCGGGACTCCCACGTGGAGGCGGTCGAGCCGAGTTCCTCCGGCGGTACGGCCAGGCGCAGGTCCGACAGCCGGTGCAGCAGCACGTCCACGCCGATCTCGATGATGGACTGGCCGATGTTCTGCCCCGGGCACTCGTGCGGTCCGGCGCTGAACGCCAGGTGCGACTGGTTGCCCTGTACGGCGACGGCCGAGTCGGGCCGTACCTCCGGGTCGAGGTTGCCGGCGGCCAGGCCCAGGACGAGCAGTTCTCCCTCCTGGACGTGATGGCCTCCGAGCTCCAGGTCGGCGGTGGCGAACCGGCCCGGCAGCACGGACAGCGGCGGCGCGTCCCACATGACCTCTTCCATCACCGAGGAGATGTTCAGCTCCCCGCTGACCAGACCGGACAGCCGGGCGGCGTCGGTGAGGATCCGTTGCAGGACCCGGGCCAGCAGATTGCTGGTGGTGGTGTGCGCGGCGATCAGCACCAGGCGCAGATGGCTGACGACCTCGTCGTGGTCGAGGCCGGCCGGGTGCTCCAGCAGGGCCGTGGCGAAGTCGGAGCCCGGCTCGGCCCGCTTGCGCTCGGCGAGGTCCGAGAGGATCTCCATGATCCGTTCGTTGTGTTCGAGGGCGCCCTCACCGCCCTTGAAGACCTGGGCGCACGATTCGATCAGACGCGCCCCGTCCGCCGCGGGAAGGCCCAGCATGCGGGTGAGCACGAGCATCGGCAGCTGCTCGGCGTAGTCGGCCACGAGGTCGGCGCGCCCGGCGTCGGCGAACGCGTCGATCTGCTTGTTCGCGAAGTAGGTGACGTGCCGCCGGATGCCCCGGGCGGCCGCCGCCTGCAACCCGTCGGTGACGGCGCCGCGCAGCCTGCGGTGCGGTTCGCCGTCCTGGGACACACAGTCGGGGCGCCAGCCGACCATGGGCATGATCGGCGAGGTCTCCTCGATCCGGCCCTCCCGCCAGTCCCGCCAGATCCGCGCGTCCCGGCTGAACTGGCGGGGGTTGTCGAGCACCCGCCGGTTGTCCCGGTAGCCGAGGACCAGCCAGGCGGGCACGTCGCCTTCGAGCAGGACCGGTGCCACCGAGCCGTGCTCCTTGCGCAGCCGCTCGTAGATGCCCACCGGGTCGGTCGCGGCCTCCGGGCCGTACAGACGGGCCGCTTCGGAGCCGTGGTGGGCGACGGGGCAGCCCCGCACGGCCTGCGGTCCGGATGCGGTCTGGTCGTTCATCGGGGCTCCAGGGCCACGGCGGAGCGTTCCTTCAGATGGTGGATCAGGGCGACGAGGACGTCCCGGCTGGCCGCCCGGTCGCGGGCGTCGAAGGCCACCACCGGGGTGTGCTCGGGGATGTCCAGGGCGTCCCGGATCTCCTCGACCGGGTAGTTCCGGGAGTCGGGGAAGACGTTCAGCGCGACGACGAAGGGGACGTCCTGGTGCTCCATCTCCTCGATCGCCCGGAAACTGGACTCCAGGCGGCGCGTGTCCACCAGGACGATCGCGCCGAGGGCCCCCTTGAACAGGCCGTTCCACAGGAACCAGAAGCGTTCCTGGCCGGGCGTGCCGAACAGGTACAGCACCAGGCTCTCGTTGATGCCGATCTTGCCGAAGTCCAGGCTGACGGTGGTCTGCGTCTTGTCGGCGACGCCGATGAGGTGGTCGACGTCGGCGCTGGCCTGGGTGAGGGTCTCCTCGGTGGTGAGCGGCTTGATGTCGCTGACCGACCGGACCATGGTGGTCTTCCCGGTGCCGAAGCCGCCCGCGATCATCACCTTCACCGAGCGGGTGTCCCCGGCCGAGCCTCCGGGTTGGTCAAAGCCTTTCAAGTCCACTGAGTACCTCCTCAAGGAGCGCGAGGTCGGGCCCGCGACCGGCTTCGTGCGCCGGGATGGGGTTACGGGCTTCGACGCGACCTGCGTCCAGCAGGTCCGACAGCAGCACCGCGAGAATGTTGAAGGGGAGCCCGAGGTGAGCGCCGAGTTCGGCGACCGACAGGGGGTCCCGGCAGCGGCGGAGGATCTCCTCGTGCTCGTGCTGCATGCCCGGTAACGGGGCGGCGCGGGAGACGACCAGGGTCGCCACGTCGAGGCTCGACGCCGAACCGCCCGGTCCGCTGCGCCCTCCGGTGAGGACGTAGTAGCGCTCGAGACCGGACGGGTCCGACGGTCTGCGGGGAGCACTCATCCAGAGTGCTCCTCCAGGCGCGGAGTGGTGCCGAGGAGTTCACCCATCCTGCGGGCCAGGTCCCTCATCTGGTGTCCCAGCAGCCCCTGGTCGAGGCCTTCCCTGGCGAGGACACCGAGGTACGTCTCCACACCGGCGCGCACGACGAAGAGGTGCCCGCCGTCCACCTCGATCATCGCCAGGCGCAACTGCCCGGCGTACGTGGGGAACTGCTCGGCGACCGGCTGGGCCAGGGCCTGCAGGCCGGCCACCACGGCCGCGAAGCGGTCGACGTCGTCGGGGTCTTCGGCGCCGTAGGAGGTGATGGCCTTGCCGTCGCTGGAGGCCACGAGGGCGAAACGGATCTCCTGGATGCTCTCGACGAGATCGCGGAGCGCCCAGCTCACGTCTGTTCCTTGTTGCGTCATGAGGACTAGTCGCTCTCTTCGGTGCGGTGCTCGGTGTACTCGCGGCCGGTGGGGGTGCCGTCGTCGCCGGCCGGCTCGGTGGCCTGTGCCGCGTCGCGTCCGGCGGTGGCGAAGGCGGCGAGTCCCGAGAAGGACGCGTCCGGCGGGACGGCGGCGACGGTGGTCCGGTCACTGCGCTCGGTGGCGGGTCTGGGCGCCTCCGTCTCGTTGCGCTTGCTGCGGCGCCGGGGCAGGCCGCCGGGTGTGGTGTCGCCGGTCTCGGTCCGCGCGGTTCGCTGTTCGGGCACGGTGGCCGTCTCGCGGGCCGGGGCGGTGGTGGCGGTACGGGTCTGCGGGGCGGACCCGGCCGTCGCGGGCGCGGCGGTGGGCGCGGCGGTGGGCAGCGGGCTGAAGTACTTGTGCGGGACCACGACCACCACGGAGGTACCGAGCCACGGGGAGTCCGCGAAGGTGACGCGGATGCCGTAGCGGCGGGCGAGGGCGCCGACGACGCGCAGACCGATGTTGGCGTCCTCGGTGATGCCGCCGAGGCCCGCGCCGGGCGCGGTGCCCGCGAGGGCGTGCTCTGCCTCGCGCTTCTTCTCCTCGCTCAGACCCTTGCCGGAGTCCTGGATCTCGATGCCGACGCCGTTGGGCACCTCCCTGCCGGAGATGAGTACCGGCTCGGTGGGCGGCGAGTAGCGGGCCGCGTTGTCCAGAAGGTGGGCGAGGATCAGGGTGAGGTGATCGACGAGGCCGCCGTCGACGCCGAGTTCGGGCAGGTGGCGCACCTGGATCCGGTGGAAGTCCTTGATGCGGCCGATGCCGCCGCGCACCACGCTCAGCAGACGCTGCGGCTCCTGCCACTGCCGGCCGGGCCGGTCGGAGCCGCCGAGTACGCCGATGCTCGCGGCGAGCGAGTCGGCGGGGCCGAGTTCCTGGTCGAGCTCCATCAGGCCCCGGGCGACGGCCGGCAGCCGGCCGTGCTCGCCCTGCATCTCGTGCAGCCGGCCGCGGAGCTTGCTGGTCAGGACGTGGATGCGGTTGCCGATGCTGATCACGGCCTGCTCGGCGGAGGTGGAGCGGTCGAACTCCGTCTCCAGGCCGATCAGGGAGGTGCGCAGCAGCTTGCGCAGTTCGGCCTGGAGTTCCGAGCTGACCTTGGCGCACTGGTTGACGGTGGGCAGCAGGTCGTCGATGGCGTCACCGGCGCGCAGTTTCGCCATCGCGTCGGGCAGCTGCTCGTCGGCGAGCCGGGCGACCGCGGCGAGCTGGTGGGAGAGCTGCTCCTGCCAGACCTCGGCCTGGTCGGCGAGCTGGGCCTCGTAGGACGTGGCCTGCTCGGTCAGCCGTTCCTCGTAGGCCCGGGACCGCTCGGCGAGCTGCGACTCGTACGTGGCGGTCCGGTCGGCGAGCTGCGCCTCGTAGCCGGCGCTCTGCTCGGCCAGACGCCGCTCGTACGTCGCGTTCTGCTCGTTGAGCTGGGATTCCAGGCCGGCGCGTTCGGCGGAGTACTTGCGTTCCAGGCCGGCCACGTGCTGCTGCCACTGCTGGTTGTGCTCGGCCTGCGTGGCGCGGAAGGAGCTCTCCGCCCGGTGCAGTTGTGCCCTGGTGCGCAGCAGCAGCCGCACGCACACGGCACCGGCCGCCGTCGCCGCGACTCCGGCGACGGCCGCGGTTATTCGCTCCGAGCTCATGAACGTGGCGGCGACGGTACCGCCTCCCAGGCCCAGCGGCATCAACCACCAGCTGTACCAGGCGACAGGGGCCCGCGCCGCCGGTGGCGGAGTGGCGAGTTCCATCTGCATCCTTCGAAGCAACACGAACGAACAGGGGGGGTGTGGATCGCACTCATGAGTACGCACCGCGGGTCGACTGGACGCGATCGCGTCAACTCGCAGCGCCGATCGGAACCCTATCGGGTTTGAACCCGAAAGGATCAATCTCGCCCGCCCCCGGACGTGAGGGTTCCGTCACCCTCCGACACAAGACAACAGGTCGACAAATGGCTTTGCTGTCAGTGGACTTGTCGTGGCGTCAGAAAAAAACACGGATGAGCCGCCGACGTCAGCGGGCGGTCTGGAACGTGCGCCGGTAGGCCTGCGGTGAGACGCCGATCGCCGCGTTGAGATGCTGGCGCAGGGAAGCGCCGGTCGCGAAGCCGACCCGGCCGGCGATCTGGTCCACCGTCAGGTCACTGGACTCCAGCAGGTGCCGGGCCCGGACCACGCGCTGCTGGATCAGCCAGCGGCCGGGGCTGAGGCCCACCTCGCCCTGGAAGCGGCGGGCGAAGGTGCGCTGGCTCATCCGCGCGTGACCGGCGAGGTCGGCCAGGGTGAGCGGCTCGCCGAGACGCTCCAGGGCCCAGGCGCGGGTGGCCGCGGTGCTCGCGGCGCCCTGCTCGGGGACGGGCTGCTCGATGTACTGGGCCTGGCCGCCGTCCCGGAAGGGCGGGACGACACAGCGGCGGGCGACGCTGTTGGCCAGGCGGCTGCCGTGGTCCTTGCGGACGAGGTGCAGGCAGATGTCCACGCCGGAGGCCGCCCCGGCGGAGGTCAGGAACGGGTGGTCGTCGACGAACAGCACGTCCGGGTCGAGGTCGACGCGCGGGAACATGCGCCGGAAGCGGTCGGCGACCTGCCAGTGGGTGGTCGCCCGGCGCCCGTCGAGGAGACCGGCGGCGGCCAGGACGAAGGCGCCGGTGCAGATGGAGACGATGCGGCTGCCGGGGCGGATGAGCGCGAGCGCGGCCAGGACGTCGCCGGACACCTCGTCGGCCAGACGGTCCGGGGCGACGGGCGCGATCACGACGGTGTCAGCGGTGGCGAGAATCTCGGGGCCGTGCTCCACGGTGACGCCGAAGTCGGCGTTGGTACGCACCGGACGGCCGTCGACCGAGCAGGTGAGGACCTCGTACCGCCCGTCGGCCGCCCCGAGGATCCGGCTGGGGATGCCCAGCTCGAAGGGATAGACCCCGTCCAGGGCCAGGACCACCACTCGTTCGCGTCGCATGGCACGATCGTATCGAATGTTGGCAATCTTGCCATTGGCGCGGCGGGCGCGGACCGGCACGCTGGTTGACCATGAGCACACAGAACACGATGCGCGCCATCAGCCAGGACGTCCTCGGCGGCCCCGAGGTCCTGAAGGAAACGGAGATCGAGCGCCCGGTACCGAAGCCCAACGAGGTACTGGTCCGGGTGCGGGCCGCAGGGGTCAACCCCACCGACTGGAAGCACCGCGCCACCGGCGGATTCCTGGGCGAGCCGCCCTTCGTCCTGGGCTGGGACGTCTCCGGGGTGGTGGAGGCGGTCGGCATCGGCGTCGTGGCCTTCGCACCCGGTGACGAGGTCTTCGGCATGCTGCCCTACCCCTACGGGCACGGCTCGCACGCCGAATACGTCATCGCCCCGGCCCGCGCCCTGACCCGCAAGCCGGCCGGCGTCGACCACATCCAGGCGGGCGCGCTCCCGCTGGTCTCGCTCACCGCCTGGCAGGCGCTGACCGAGCACGCGGACCTCCGGCCGGGACAGCGGGTGCTGATCCACGCCGCGGCCGGCGGGGTCGGGCACGTGGCGGTGCAGATCGCCAAGGCGCGCGGCGCTTACGTGATCGGCACGGCGAGCGCGGGCAAGCACGAGTTCCTGCGCGGCATCGGCGTCGACGAGACGATCGACTACCGGGAGACGGACTTCACCGAGGCCGTGAAGGACGCCGACGTCGTCCTGGACACGATCGGCGGCGACAACGCGCTGCGCTCGCTGCGCGTGCTGCGCCCCGGCGGAGTCCTCGTCTCGATCCTGCCGGTCGGCTCGGACGAGCTGTACGAGGAGGCCGGGCGGCTCGGCGTGCGGGCGCTGCGGATGCTGGTGGACGCCGACCGCGGCGGCATGGAGGCCGTCGCGGAGCTCGTGGAGACCGGGAAGCTGCGCGCCACGATCGCCGGGACCTTCCCGCTGGCCGACGCAGCCGAGGCACACGCCCTCGGCGACACCGGCCGCACGACGGGGAAGCTGGTTCTGCTGAACGACTGAGACGGCGTCCCGGGCGGTGTCAGAACGTCAGGACCGGCTTGATCGTCCTGCCGGACCTCATGTCCTGGACCGCCCGGTCGATGTCCTCGAAGGGATAGGTGGCGATCAGGCGGTGCAGCGGGAGCCGTCCGTCCTTCACCAGGGCGACCAGGGCCGGGATCATGGTCTGCGTCTCACTGTCGCCGAGGGTGAGGCCGACGACGCGCTTGCCGCCGAGGAGGCCGTTGACGTCGAGGGCGACCTCGGTGCCGAAGGGCGGGGCGCCGACCACGACCAGGGTGCCGCGGGCCGCGAGCGCGTCGACGCCGCTGCGCAGGACACCGACGTCGCCCGTGGTCTCCACGACCCCGTCCGCACCCTGTCCCCGGGTGATCTCGTCGAGGGCCGGGGCGAGATCCGTCCCGCTGGTGTCGACGGTGTGGGTGGCGCCCAGCTCTTGCGCCAGGGCGAGGCGATCGGCGACCCGGTCGACGGCGACGATCCTGGCGGCCGGGGTGAGCGCCGCCGCCATCACCGCCGACAGGCCGACCGCTCCGGCGCCCAGGACGACGACCGTGCCGCCGGTCTCCGGCCGCAGGACGTTCCATACGGCGCCCGCACCGGTCTGTACGCCGCAGCCCAGCGGGCCGATCGACGCCGGCGGCACCTCGGGGTCGACCTTGACGAGGCTGCGCTCGTCGGCCAGGGCCAGCTCGGCGAAGGAGGACTGGCCGAAGAAGTGGCCGCCCAGGGTCCGGCCGTCC
The DNA here is from genome assembly GCF_042733745.1 of Streptomyces sp. NPDC059696. Taxonomy (NCBI): domain Bacteria; kingdom Bacillati; phylum Actinomycetota; class Actinomycetes; order Kitasatosporales; family Streptomycetaceae; genus Streptomyces; species Streptomyces sp. NPDC059696. The sequence goes on along the minus strand of NZ_JBHWFG010000008.1, from coordinate 133,149 downwards.
CGGCTGATGGTGCCGGTGCCGTCGGCCCGGCTGCCGCCGATCAGATTCAGCGGCAGCCAGGTCGCGCAGTACGCGGGGTGCCCGCCGCGGCAGTTGCGGCAGGCACCGCAGGAGGTGAAGGAGAGCAGGACGTGATCGCCCGGCGCGACGCCGGTGACGGCGGAGCCGACGGCCTCGACGACGCCCGCGCCCTCGTGCCCCAGAACGCCGGGCAGCGGGAAGGGCAGCCCGCCGCTCGCGACGGAGAGATCGGTGTGGCACACACCGGCGGCGACCATGCGGACCAGCGCCTCGTGCGGGCCCGGTGGGTCGAGGACGACGTCGGAGAGGGTGAAGGGAGCGCCGCCGGACTCGACGACCGCGGCACGAGTGGTGAAGGGCATCGCCATGACTCCCTGACGGGTGCTCAGTCGAGCGAGACGACGACGGACTTGACCCTGGTGTAGCCGGCGAGGGCCTCGGGCCCGTACTCGCGGCCGTAGCCGGAGTCCCTCACGCCGCCGAAGGGCACCGCGGGGTCGAGCATCGCCCAGTCGTTGATCCAGACGATGCCCGCCCGGAGCCGGCCGGCGACCCGGTGGGCGCGGGCGAGGGCGGCGGTCTGGATCCCCGAGGCCAGGCCGTAGGGGGTGGAGTTGGCGAGGGCGACGGCTTCGTCCTCGTCGTCGAAGGGCTGCACGGTGAGGACCGGCCCGAAGATCTCCTCCTGGATCACTCGGGAGTCGTTCGCCAGGTCGGCGATGACCGTGGGCCGGTAGTAGTAGCCGCCGTCCAGGTCGAGCCGTTCTCCGCCGCAGACGACGCGGGCGCCCTCCGCGCGGGCCAGGGCGACGTACTCCTCGACCTTCTTCAGGTGCTTCTCGGCCGCCATCGGGCCGACGACCGTGGCCGGGTCGCGCGGATCGCCGACCGGCACACCGGGCACGGCCTCGGCGAGGATGCCGAGCAGCGTCGGATACACCGAGCGGGCCACCAGCAGGCGCGGGCCGGCCATGCAGAACTGGCCGGTGTTGAAGACGAAGCCCTTGATGACCGCGCCGACCGCCTTCTCCAGGTCGGCGTCCTCGAAGACGATGTGGGCGGCGTTCCCGCCGAGTTCCATGGTGACGGGCTTGAGCGCCTCGCCCGCGGCACTCGCCACGTGCCGGCCGATGGCGGTGGAGCCGGTGAAGGCGACCTTGTCGACACCGCGGTGCCGCAGCAGCGCCTCGCCCGCCACCGGGCCGCTGCCGGTGACGACGTTGACCACGCCGTCGGGGACACCCGCCTCCTGGAGCAGCCGGGCCATGTACAGGGCACTGAGCGGAGTCTCGTCGGCGGGCTTGTGGACGACGGTGTTGCCGGCGGCCAGTGCCGGGGCGATCTTCGAACCGGCCAGGATCAGGGGGAAGTTGAACGGAGTGATCGCTGCGACCACGCCGTGGGGCTCGCGCCGGGTGTAGGCGAGGGCGTTCACGGGGAGGTCGCGCAGGCCGCCGTCCTGGCTCTGCGCGAGATGGGCGTAGTACTCGTAGTCGTCGGCCGCGTTGGTGACGTCGACGGCGCCGCACAGCGTGATCGGCTTGCCGACGTCCAGGCTCTCCAGCGCGGCGAGTTCGTCGGCGTTGTCCCGGATCAGCCCGGCGACGCGCTGCAGGACCCGGCCGCGCTCGCGGCCGCTCAGACCGGACCAGGATCCGTCGTCGAAGGCCTCGCGGGCGGCGCGTACGGCGGCGTCGACGTCGGCGGGGCCCGCCTCGGCCACGGTGGTGACGACGGTACCCCGGGACGGGTCGATCACCCCGGTGCGCGCCCCGTCGGCGGCCTCCTGCCACCGGCCCCCGATGAACAACTGCCCGGGTGTGCCCTCGAAGGTGGTCATCGCCCACTCCTCAGCATTGTGGCCAAGTTTTCAATAAACAGGATTCCTGTCCGTTCGCAGTTTCGTGAGAGACAGGAATCCTGTCAATGCTCTAGCCTGCCTCCATGCTGGACGCACAGGTGACCAAGGCGCACCCCTCGCTGCTCTACATGGTGAAACAGGTGGAGCTGGTGGTCCGCTCCCAGCTGGACGAGCTGGTCAGGAGCTCCGGCATCACCGCGCTGCAGTACACGGCGCTGACCGTGCTGGAACGGCACGACGGGCTGTCCGCGGCCCAGCTGGCGCGGGACTCCTTCGTCACCGCCCAGTCGATCGCGGACCTGGTCCGCTCCCTGGAGGGCCGCGGGCTGGTGCGCCGGGAGCGCAACCCCCGCAACCGCCGGGAGCGGCTGATCCTGCTGACCGACTCCGGCCGCGAGGTGCTCGCCCGGCACGCCGGGCCGGTCCGGGAACTGGAGGAGCGGATGGTGCGCGGCCTCACCGCGCGCCAGACCGAGCAGTTCCGCCAAGCGCTCACCAAGGCCTGGCAGGCCCTGTCGTAGTCGTAGTCCGGCCGGGACAAGGGGACGCCCCCGGGTCACACCGGCGCGTCACGAAGCCGCGCCCGCACACGGCTTGGCACTGTGCCCGCGCACGTCGCGGCATCACGCCCGCACACGCCTCGGCATCACGCCCGCGCACGCCCCGGCGCGAACCTCGGCCAACTCGGCGGGCCTTCAAAGACATATGTCAATCGAACATGCTCAAATTCACTCGTTGGGGGGTAACTTGCAGGGCGGGGAACGACGTTGGACCCGTGCCCCTCCCCACGCACGGAGCAGGCTGGAGGCGATTTCGTCGTGCGGCAGGAACCTGCACCGCTCACCCGGCATCTGCGCGTCCGCCGGGAACGGGGCCACACGGTGCTGGAGTTCCGGGGTGAGATCGATCTCGCCGCGGCCTCGGAGATCGCGCCGCACCTGGACCGGGAGACGGACCGCCCGGCCGCCCGGGTCGTCGTCGACCTCAGCGGGATCGACTTCTTCGACTGCTCCGGACTGCGGCTGCTGTACCGGGCCCGCAGCCGGGTGCTCGACCGGCGCGGCCAGATGCTCCTCGTCTGCGCCCACCCGCTGACCCTGCGCGTCCTGCGGATCACGGGCCTGTCCCGGCTGCTGCCTCCGCACCCGACCCTGGATGCGGCGCTGGAACAGCCCGAGGCGACACCCCGCCCGTGACGGGCCCGCGCCCCGCGTGCTTCCGCCGGCGCCGGCCGCTCCCGGATCCGGCGGTCTGGCGGCGAGCCGGGTGGGCATCCGGACAGTAGGAAGGAGGGCCGTCGCATGACGACTCCCGTCAAGCGCCTCCCCAGGCGCATGCCCGGCTGGGCGAAGGTGGTGGCCGCGCTCGTGCTGCTGCTCGTCGTGTTCTTCGCGGGGATCCGGCTGAGTGTGATCCCGGGCCTGAAGGACCTGTTCGGCACCGAGACGCGGGACCGGTCCGGCCCGGCGCTGCTGAAGTCCATCCAGGACATCAGCCGCTACGACGCCGCGTCCGGCAATTTCCAGGTGGTCGTGGACCTGGAGAAGGACGCCAAACTCCTGCCCGACGCGATCCGCGGGACGCGGACGCTGTACGTCGGTGCGGGCACCGTCGACGCCTACGTCGACCTGGGCAAGGTGGGCGAGAACGACGTGAAGGTCAACGACGACCGCACGTCCGCCACCCTCCGGCTGCCCCACGCGCAACTGGGCAAGCCCGCCCTCGACCCCGACCGCTCCTACGCGGTCTCCAAGCAACGCGGCCTCCTCGACCGCCTCGGCGACCTCTTCTCGGACAACCCCAACGGCGAGCAGGCCGTCCAGAAGCTGGCCGTACGGCACATCGGGGACGCAGCGAAGGAGAGCGAGCTGACCGCACGCGCCGAGTCGAACACCACCGGCATGCTCGAAGGCCTGCTCCGCTCCCTCGGCTTCAAGCAGGTGCGCGTCTCGTACGGGAGCTGATCCGGCGCCCGGGCGACGGGGCGGGACCGTGGGTCCCGCCCCGTTGTGCGCCCACCGGAGGGAGTGCCCGGGCCGAACGCGGGCAACGGAGGGGAGGTGACGGTCCCGGGCGATCCCGCCCGGGACCGTGGCCGGGAACGACCCCCCACGGCATCGTCGGCACGCCCTGGGGTAACCGCCTTGTCACGCAGGGAAGTTGAAGAGTGGAGGACCCCCCATGGCCAGTGCTGCCTCACGTCCCCGGACCGCCGGGTCACCGAGCGAGCGCCGCCCGCTCCCGTGGCCCGTCCGGCTGCTGGCGATGCTGTGCGCGTTCCTGTTCATGGTCGCCTTCGCCGTGGTGCTGGCCCGGCTGACCCTGCAGCCCTCCCCCGCCTCGGAGGCGCTGACCCACAGCAATCTGCACCCCGGCAGCTCCCTCAAGGCCTACCTGGATCAGCCCGAACTGCGGGACGCCGTCAAGCAGATCGGCGGCAACATCCTGCTGGGCGTTCCCTTCGGCATCCTGGTGCCCGTGGTCGCCCCCCGCACCCGCGGCATCCTGCGCGTGCTGTTCCTGACCGCGATCGTGATGCTCCTGGTGGAGTTCGCCCAGGGGGCCCTGGTCACCGGGCGCGCCTTCGACATCGACGACGTCATCCTCAACACGTCGGGCGCGCTCATCGGTTACCTCCTCCTGGGACGCCGCCTCAGCAGGGCCGTGCACGCCCGCCGGCCCCGCACGGCCCGGACGGAGGAGAAGCCGTCCGCCGGCAAGGCCTAGGCCGGGTCCGCCGCTGAACTGGTCGGGCACGGGCGTCCAGGTGAAGAGGACCGTCGGCACCGGCTGGTGGTCGCCGATACGGGACGGTCAGTGCAGGGTCCAGGTGAACTTGTCCCCGCCCACCCAGCGGACCACGTCCGGATCGTCCATGTCGTGCACGGGGATGCCGTACGCGGCCGCGGCCGCCAGGACGTCGGTGACGGCCCGGGCCTCCCCGACCACCTGGCCGTCGATCTGCACGATCCGGAACGGCGGTGTACCCGGCTGGACCCCGAGCACCAGGATCCGCGGGTGGGATATGTAGGGGCTCGCGCTTTCGGTCATGCATCGAGCGTAGAACGCAACCGGCCGTGGCGCGGGTCCAGCAGCCGGCGGCCCGGCCACCGCTCAGGGACGGCGCCAGTCGTGGCCGGTCAGATGGGAACCGGCCTGCGGGCCCATCCGCAGCATGCCTCCGTCGACGCTCCAGGACGCGCCGGTGACGTACGAGGCGTCCGGACCGGCGAGGAAGGCGATGACCGCGGCGACCTCGCGAGCGTCACCGGGCCGGCCCAGCGGGATGCCGGGGCGGCTCTCGGTGTGCGGGTCGGTGTCCTCCTGCCCCGTCATGGGCGTGGAGATCTCCCCGGGGGCGACCGCGTTGACGGTGATGCGGTGCTCGGCCAGTTCGAGGGCCATGACCTGGGTCAGCAGCCCGAGCCCCCCTTTGGCGGCACAGTACGGTGCGGCGCCCACCCGCGGCTGGTGCTCGTGGACGGACGTGACGTTGATGATCCGGCCCCCCTCGCCGTGCCCGATCATGTGCCGGGCCGCCTTCTGCCCGCACAGGAAGGGCCCCACGAGGTCGACGTCGAGGACCTCGCGCACGTCGGTCAGCTCCAGGTCCAGGAAGGGCGTCATGGTGCCGGTGCCGGCGTTGTTGACCAGCACGTCGATACGGCCCAGTCGCTCGCACAGGTCGTCGACGGTGTCCGCGGCGTCGGGCAGCCGGGTGAGGTCCATCCGGGCGACCTCGGCGCGCCGCCCGTGCGCGCGCACCTCCTCGGCCGTCTGCTGCGCGCCCTCACGGTCCGTGTGGTAGGTGATGCCGACGTCCATGCCGGCCCGCGCCAGGCGGACGGCGGTGGCACGGCCGATGCCGGAGTCGGCGCCGGTGATCACGGCGACCTTCCCGGTGGGCGCGGTGGGGTCGGGCATGACGGGCCTCCTCGTCGACGGGTGAGGGCGAGGCATCGCAGTACCCGGGGGGATACGGCGCAAACCGCGTGCCCGTCGTGCGGCCCGGCGGGCGCTGGGGAACCCTTGAGGTGGAGGTGGCGATGGATCCCGTCGAGGCACTGGACCGGATCGCCTTCCTGCTGGAGCGGTCCCTGGCACCGACCTACCGCGTGCGCGCCTTCCGTACGGCGGCCCGTGTACTGAAGGACCTGGGCGGGGACGAGGTGCGCCGGCGGGCGGCGGACGGTTCGCTGGAGAGGCTCAAGGGCGTCGGCCCGAAGACCGCACAGGTCGTGCGGGAGGCGCTGGCCGGCGAGGTCCCCGGCTATCTGGAGAAGCTGGAGGGCGAGGCCGACCGGGCTCACCCGGTCGTGCGGGGCGGGGAGAAGCTGCGGGCGCTGCTGCGCGGGGACTGCCATCTGCACTCCGACTGGTCGGACGGCGGCAGCCCGATCGAGGAGATGGGCCGGGCGGCCGCGGAGCTGGGCCACGACTGGGCGGTGCTGACCGATCACTCGCCGCGGCTGACGGTGGCGCGCGGCCTGTCGCCCGAGCGGCTGCGGGAGCAACTGGACGTCGTGGCGGAGCTGAACGAGACCTGGACTCCGTTCCGGCTGCTGACCGGCATCGAGTGCGACATCCTCGAGGACGGCGCGCTCGACCAGGAGCCGGAGCTGCTGGAGCGGCTCGACGTGGTGGTCGTGTCGGTGCACTCCAAGCTGCGCATGGACGCACGGTCGATGACCCGGCGGATGGTGGCCGCCGTGCGGGACCCGCACTCGGACGTGCTCGGGCACTGCACGGGGCGGCTGCTGACCGGGCGGGGACGGCCCGAGTCGGAGTTCGACGCGGACGAGGTGTTCGCGGCGCTCGCGGAGACGGGCACGGCCCTGGAGATCAACAGCAGGCCGGAGCGGCTGGACCCGCCGCGGCGGCTGCTGCGGCGCGCCGTGGACGCCGGGGTGCTGTTCTCCGTCGACACCGACGCGCACGCGCCGGGACAGCTGGACTGGCAGATCAACGGGTGCGCGCGGGCGGAGGAGTGCGGGGTGCCGCCCGAGCGGGTGGTGACCACGTGGTCCCTCGAGGAACTGCTGGCCTGGACCGGTGAGCGGCGCATGCCGTCGGGCGTGGCGGGCGGCTGACGTGGTACCCGGCGCGGCCGGAGAGAAAGGGACTGCACCTATGGGACGCGCGGAACGAGCGGCCGTGTTCGACGTGGACGGCACGCTGGTCGACACCAATCATCTGCATGTCGTGGCCTGGTGGGAGGCTTTCCGGCAGGCGGGCCACCAGGTGCCGATGCACGCCGTCCACCGGGCCGTGGGACTGCCGTCGACCGACCTGGTCGCCCATCTGCTGGGCGACGACCGGGACACGGACCAGGACGCGGACATCAGCGCCGGGCACAAGGCGCTGTACGGGCAGTACTTCGACCGGCTGCCCGCGCTGCCGGAGGCCGGAGCACTGCTGCGGCGGCTGCACCGGGACGGGTGGACGGTGGTGCTGGCCACCTCGGCGGGCGGCGCGGAGCTGGGCGCGCTGCGCCGGGCGATCGACGCGGACGAGGCCATCGCCGCCACGGCCAGCGCCGACGACGTCGAGCAGGGCAAACCCGCCCCCGAGCCGGTCGAGTACGCCCTGGAGCTGGCCGGGGTGCCGGCCCGGCGGGCGGTGTTCGTCGGCGACACCGTGTGGGACATGCAGGCGGGCAGCAGGGCCGGGGTGACCTGCGTGGGTGTCCTGTGCGGCGGCATCCCGCGCGCCGACCTCGCCGCATCCGGCGCGGACGCGGTCTATGCCGACCCCGCGCACCTGCTGTCCGCCCTCGGCGACAGCCCGCTGGCATGAAGGAACGTGAAACCGCCGGTCAGGCGGATACCCGCAGCGAATGACGCGTGTGACGAGTGCGGTACGGCGGACGGCGGAGGCCTTCCGCGGGCGGAGGGACATGAACGGAGACACGGGGGCGGCGTCGGACGCGCGGCCCCGGGGAGCGGCCGCGGACCAGAGGCGGATCGAGCATCTGGAGCAGGGGAAGCGGACGGTGCGGCCGGTGCGGCCGGTGGACGCCGTGCGGCGGGAGTCGCGGGCGGCCTGGGAGGCCGTGCTGGCGGCGTGGCGCGGGCCCGGCCGGGAGCGGGACCTGGTCGTCCAGTCGCTGAAGGCGGCCGGGGCGGCCGTGCTCGCCTGGCTGGTGGGCGGCGTCTGGATGGACGACCCGCTGGCGCTGATGGCGCCCTGGGTGGCGCTGGTGCTGGTGCAGGCCACGGTGTTCAGCTCCCTGGTGCAGGGGGCGCGGCAGTTCGGGGCCATCTGCGTGGGCACGCTGGTGGCCTCGGCGGCGCAGGCGATCACCGACGACACGCTCGGTGCGATCGCCCTGTCCGTGCCGGTGCTGATGCTGCTCGCGAACTGGCCCCGCTTCGGGGACCAGGGCATCTACGCGGCGACGACGGCCCTGTTCACCATCTCCTCGGGCATGGTGAGCCTGTCCGCCGTCGGGCACCGGGTGGGCCAGGCGGCGATCGGCGCGGTCATCGGCGTCGCCGTCAACGCGCTCGTCCTGCCGCCCATCCACCTGCGGGACGTTCGGGCGAACCTGGCGGCGCTCGCGCGGGAGTCGGGCGAGGTGCTGCACCTGGTCGCCGGCGATCTGCGCGAGGGCGAGTGGGACGCGCAGACCGCCGGTGGCTGGGTCGCCGCGGCGAACCGGCTGGACCACCGCCTGAAGGCGCTGCGCTCGGCGCGCCGGTGGTCGCAGGAGAGCCTGCGCCTGACCTATGCCCCGCTGCGCGCCCTGCACCGCGTACCGCACGACGGTGCGCTGCCGTCGGAGGACGAGGACGAGCGGCTCGCCCGGGTCACCGGGCACGTCGGCACGCTCACCCGGGCCCTCGCGGTGTCCGTGGACGACAACCGGTCCCCCGCCCCGCCGGAGGGCCCGGCCCTGCGCTCGTACGCGCGGCTGCTGGAGCTGATCGGGGACGCCCTGTGCGCCGAGGCCGACAGCCTGCTCGACGGCGGCGTGACCGCCCGGCCGGACGACGAGACGCAGAAGGCGATGCGGGAACTGCAGGAGGAGTTGCAGGAGGGGCTGCGCCGGAACGCCGGGGAGGGCGCCGCCCACACGGCGGTCCTGGGCACCCTGCTGCTCCAGGCGGAGAACCTCTGGGCGGAGACGGTCACGGGCGACGAGGACCGGTGACGTACCCGGGCCGTCGGGGGTCCGGGACGGGGAAGCCGGGTACTCGGTCACCTCTCGTGGAACAGGGTGGCCGAGAGGAGCACGCGGTGAGCAGCACAACGGGCAAGAAGGTCGTCGTCACGGGTGCCACCGGCAACGTCGGCACGAGCGTGGTGCGCCTGCTGTCGCAGGACCCGGAGGTCGCCTCCGTGCTGGGGCTGGCCCGGCGCATCCCCGACTGGTCGCCGCCGAAGACGGACTGGGCCGCCGTCGATCTGGCCTCCGAACGGTCCGGCCTGGCGGAGCGTTTCTCGGGCGCCGACGCGGTGGTCCATCTGGCGTGGGCGTTCCAGCCCACGCACGATCCGGCGTCGACCTGGCGCACCAATGTGCTCGGCAGCATGCGCGTCTTCGAGGCGGCGGCCACCGCCGGCGTTCCGGCGCTGGTGCACGCCTCGTCGGTCGGCGCGTACTCGCCCGGGCCGAAGGACGAGGCGGTCGACGAGTCCTGGCCGACGCACGGCTGGCCGGATGCCGCGTACTGCCGGGAGAAGGCCTATCTGGAGCGGGCGCTGGACACCTTCGAGCGTGACCACCCCACGACGCGGGTGGTGCGGATGCGGCCCGCCTTCCTGTTCCGGCGGGAGTCCGCCAGCGAACAGCGCCGCATCTTCGGCGGCAAGTTCCTGCCCGGACCGCTGGCCCGCCCCGAGCTGCTGCCGGTCCTGCCCGACATCCCGGGGCTGCGGATGCAGGCCCTGCACACGGACGACGCGGCGCACGCCTACCGGCTCGCGCTGCACTCCGATGTCCGGGGCGCCTTCAACCTGGCGGCGGACCCGCCGGTCGACGCGCGGCTGCTGGGCGAGATGTTCGACGCGCGTCCGGTGCGGTTGCCGCGCACGGCGGCCCGGTCGGCGATCGCCGCCGCGTGGGGCCTGCACCTGCTGCCCGCCTCACCGCACCTGTTCGACGCGGTCCTGCGGCTGCCGCTCATGGACTGCACGCGGGCGCGCACGGAGCTGGGCTGGCGGCCGGAGCACACGGCTCCCGAAGTGCTGGAGGAGTTCCTGCTGGGCCTGCGGGAGGGCGCGGGAGCGCGGACGGAGCCGCTGCGCGGACGCAAGGTGGGCTGAGCCGGCGGCCTGCGCCGGGCCAGGGCACGCCGTGCGCACGGGCACGCCCACCGGGCATGTCGGATGGACCGGGTGGACCGGGTGGACCGGGACATGACCGAGGGCCGCAGCCGACCCCCACAGTCGGCTGCGGCCCTCGGTTCGGGACGCCCTCCTAGGCGGAGGGCTCGTCCGGCACCGGGTGCTCGGGGTGAACCGTTCCCGAGCGCGGTGCTCCTTGCCGGCCCGTCCCCGCTTCGTCCGTGTCGGGGACGTCACCGGCGGGCTCATCGGTCTCGTCGTCGCTCCGGCGCGCGTCCTTCTCGCCGGTGCCCGTGAAGCGCGGGGCGACCTCCCACGGGTCCTCGCCGTCGTCGGCCTGCTGGTCAGGCATGTCCCGCGGAATGGGCTGACCGTTCTCGCCGGGTCCTTCGAGGCGGTGGTCGGTCACGGCGTGCTCCCTTCTGTGGTCCGGGCGCCACGCGAGTACCTCCGCGCTGATCGTCGAAACCTCAGCGCGGGGTCCGCTCCTGGAGTGCCGTGCGCCACGCGGGGAGCGGGTACTCCGGTGCCGGGTCGGGGCGCCGTCCGCCGCGGGCGAAGAAGTCCGCGAGCGGCAGGATCGCGGCTCCGACGGTGACCGCGTCGGGCCCGAGCCGCCCCAAGTCGACGGTCACCTTCCCGGCCGGGTGCCGCAGCGCGTACGCCATGGCGTGGCGGCGTACGGCGGGCAGGAAGCGCGCGCCGAGCGCAAGGCCCGCCCAGCCGCCGATGAGGATGCGCTCGGGCTGGAAGAGGTTGATCAGGTCGGACAGGCCCGCTCCGAGGTATTCGGCGGTCTCCTCCAGGACGGCCAGCGCGACGGGGTCGGCGGCGGTCCCCTCGGACGGATGGGCCGCGGCGAGCATGGTGGTGAGGGCGGTCTCCTCGTCGGCGGCGTCGGGGACCCGGCCGCCCTCCTCCCGCCAGCGGGCGAGCAGCGACTCGGCACCCGCGTAGGCCTCCAGGCAGCCGAGCGCACCGCACCGGCAGCGGCGGCCCCGGACCCGTACGGTCAGATGCCCCCACTCGACCGCGCGGCCCTGCTCCACGTCGGGGGTGACGAGGCTGGCGCCGACGCCGGAGCCGAACAGGACCACGACGGCGTTGCGGGCGCCGCGTCCGGCGCCGAACCACATCTCCGCCTGGCCGAGCGTCTTGGCGCCGTTGTCGATGAAGTACGGCACGGTGTCCGGCAGGGGGGAGCCGGCGCGCAGCAGGGCCTCCAGCGGGACGCCGTCCCAGCCGATGGTCTGGCCGTGCACGAGCGCGCCGCGTTCGGGGGTGCGCTCGACGATGCCGGGGACGCCGATACCGACGCCGAGGAGCCGTTCGGGCGCGGGACCGGCGGTGTCCAGTACCTCGGCGATGCCGTGGCGAATGTGGTCGACGATGGCCTCGACCTCGTAGCGCTGGGGCGACAGCGGGCGCTCGGCGCGGGCGAGTTCGGTGAGGGTGAGGTCGAACAGCTCGACCCGGACCCGGGTCTCGCCGACGTCGACGCCGATCATGTGGCCGCTGCCGGGTGCGACGCGCAGCAGGGTGCGGGGGCGGCCGCCGTCGGAGTCGACGCTGCCGGCCTCCTCGACCAGCCCGTCGGCCACGAGGTCGGCGACGACGTTGCTGACGGAACCGGAGCTCAGGCCGGTCGCCGGGCCGAGCTCGAAGCGGCTGAGCGGGCCGTCGAAGTAGAGCCTCTGCAACACGGCCGTGCGGTTGGCCCGCCTGAGATCGCGTACCGTGCGCCCGTTCCGCGCAGCCATGTGGCTCCCTTCGCATCCCATGCCCGACCTGCAACATACCGTCGGGGGCGGGCCCGTGCGACATCCCTCCCGACCTTATTTCACGATGTGAGCTAACCGGTCGTCCGGTACGGCGGGGCCGGCGGGCCTCCGCTGTCTCGACCACAGGTCGAAGTGGACGGGGCGGGGGCGGGTCACCTCGTCCAGGGCACCGTGCGCGGACGCGGTCACCTCCGTCCAGAGCGCCGTGCGCGGACGCGGCGGTCCGGGCGACCGCGTCGACGGGGCGGGCAGCGTGGCTCCGTAGCGCCGGGCGTCGTCGAGGACGGCGTCGGACCTCGCCGTGAACGCCGTTGGGCGGCCGGGAACGGGCCCGCCGCCGCCAGGACGCGACGGGCCCGTTCCTGGGAGTCACCACCGTGTGTCCGCCCTTCCCCTGCCTCGCCGCTCAGCCCGCCGCGTAGACGTCCTCGACGTAACGCCCCCGCGCGACCAGCTGGTCGAGCCACTGCTCGGCGGCCGTCTCGTCGGCTCCCGGCGTGTGCTTGCGGTACAGGGTGCGGAACGCCTCCCGCACCCCGGGTGCCATCCGGGAACCGTCGCCGCAGACGTACACCCGCGCCCCGGATTCCAGCAGGGCCCAGACCTCCTCGGCCTCGGCCGCGATGCGGTGCTGCACGAACCGCACCTCGCCCTCGGGCACCTCGCTGAAGGCGGGCCGCATCGAGACGGCCCCGGCGGCCTCCGCGGCGGCCAGTTCGTCGGCGTGCAGGAAGTCGGCGTCGGGCGCGTCACAGCCGAAGTAGCAGACCGCGGGGGCGAGTTCGGCGCCGGCCGCGAGGGCCGCCGCACGGTCGGCGATGGCGCCGCGGAACGGGGCGAGGCCGGTGCCCGCCGCGATCATGACGACCGGCGCGGGATCGCCGGTGGCGTCGATACGGAAGGCCTCGCGGCACGGCTGCACCCGGGCGTACACCGTGTCGCCGGGCTCGACGGCGGCGAGGTGGCCGGAGCCGGTGCCCCGGAAGACGCCCTTGCCGGAACGGGCGGGTGCCTCCAGCAGGGAGACCATCAGGTCCGCGTGGCCGGGGTCGACGGCGGGCGAGGAGGAGATGGAGTAGTGGCGCGGGCGCAGCGGGGTGAGGAGGTCGAGCAGCCGCGGCCAGTCCAGGGCGCCGCGCAGGGCCGGGTGGTCCTCCAGGATCTCCACGAGGGTGCGGGGATCGTCGGTGAGGGCCGCCAGGGCGGTGCGCTCCGGCGGGCACGGGTTGGCGGCGGCGAGCGCGGCCAGCTGCCCGGGGCTCGGGCGCTCCTGCAGCTCCACATGGTGGGTGAGGAGCTGCCGTACCGTCACGGGCCGGTCCACGGCGATGCCGTCGCGGCGCGGGCGGGTGGCGCGGATGTCCAGGACGGTGTCGAGGTCGGTGCCGAGCGCGGCGGCGGCGCGGGTGACCAGGTCCGGGGCGTTGGAGGGCAGCACGGTGAGGTGGTCGGCCGTGCGGTAGGTGACGCCGGCCGGCAGGGCGACACGCAGGAACCGCTTGCGCCGGGCATAACCGGGGGCGGTGAGGTCGCGGGCCTCGGTGACCCGCATGGGAAGGAGCTCGTACCGCGCGGCGAGGGCGTCCAGCGGGCCGCCGGTCAGCGTGCGGACCTCGTAGGCGCTCTCGGGCTGCGGGTCCGGTGCCGTGGCGTCCGGGTCGCCGTAGCGCTCCAGGAGGGCGGTGCGCAGGGAGGCGGTGAAGGCGCGGACGGTGCCGGCGAGGTCGCCGGAGGCGTCGGCGGCGGCACGCTCCAGCAGCCGGTCCGCGCCGCACTCGGCGAGCCGCTCGTCGATGCGGGTGGGGACGTGCTGGTAGGTGGCGGCCCAGTTGCGGTCGCCGACGCCGAGGACGGCGTAGGTGACGCCCGACAGGTCGTGGGTCTCCTCCAGCCGGGCGGCGAAGGCGGTGGCGTCGTCGGTGGGGCGGCCGTTGTAGGAGGCTGCGGTGATGACGACGGGCCGGTCGGTGGGCAGGCCGTCCGCGCAGGTGTCGAGGGGTGCCACCTCGGTGGCGCAGCCGAGGGCGGCGGCCTCGTCGGCGAGCCGGGCCGCGAAGTCGCGGCAGGTGCCGTAGTTGCTGCCGTGCAGGAAGAGGGCGGCGGTGCCGGGGCGGACGCGGGCGGGCAGGTCGCGCGGCGCGTCCGAGGCGGTGTCCCGGGCCGGGGCGGCTCCCGGCAGCGGGCCGTGGACGCGGTCGGCGGGGGTGCGGGGCGTCAGCGCGAGGGTGAAGCCCTCGGGCTTGAGAGTGAGGGTCTCCTTGACGTCGAGCCGGTAGTCGGCGTGGTCGTTGAGCCGGTAGCGGTGGACGAGCATGGCCAGCAGCATGGTCGCCTCGTGCAGCGCGAACTGCCGTCCGATACAGGCCCGCTCGCCGGTGCCGAAGGGCTTGAAGGCGTGCACCGGCCGCTCGGCCTCCGCCTCGGCCGTGAAGCGGGAGGGGTCGAAGAGCTCGGGGTTGTCACCCCACACGGGCTGCCGGTGCAGCATCGGCGCGAGGACCAGGACGCCCTGCCCGGCGCGCAGCGGGATGCGGCCGCCGAGCAGGGTGTCCTCGCGGGCCTCGCGGGAGAACACGGCGGCCGTGGGCCACAGCCGGAGGGCCTCGTTGAGGACCTGGCGCGTGTAGGTCAGCCTGCCGACCTCCTCGTACGTCGGCTCGACGTCGGCACGGTCGCCCCACAGCGCGTCGGCCTCGCGCTGCACCAGGCGGAGCGCGGTCGGGTGCTTGGCGAGGTAGTATAGCGCGAAGGACATCGCGCCGGAGGTGGTCTCGTGGCCGGCGATCAGGAACGTGATGACCTGGTTGCGGATGTTGGCGGTGTCGAGCGTGGTGCCGTCGCCCGGGTGCTCGGCGGTGAGCATCAGGCCGAGGAGGTCCTCGGTGCCGCTCTGGTCGGTGCCGGTGCGGGCCGCGATGACGTCGTCGACGACCTTGGCGAGGTGGGCGGAGTCCTCCCGGAAGGCCGCGTCCCGCTCCGTGTAGTCCTTCCCGGGCACACGCGCCAGGCGGGTCATGCTCCATTCCAGGCAGCGGACCATCGACTGCACGAAGGGGTGCGGCTCGGACCGCTCGAAGGAGCCGAAGTCGTAGCCGAAGCCGGCGAGTCCGATGGTGTCGAGCGTCATGCGGGTCATGTCGTCGGGCACGTTCACCGGCCGGCCGGCGCGGGCGTCGCGGTCCCAGGACGCGATGAGCCGCCGGGCCACCTCCAGCATCACGGGGTGGTAGGTGCGCATCGAGCCCAACGCGAAGGCGGGCATGAGGATGTCGTGCGCCTTGGCCCAGTTGGGCTCGTCGTTGTACGCCGTGAACAGGCCGTCGGCGGCGAACTCGCGGACGTTCTCCAGGCCGGGGCCGACGTGCTTGGCGAACCGCTCCTCGTCGGCGAGTTCGGCCACGAGGTCCAGGTCGCTCACGAACAAGGTGTCCCGCCCGTACAGCCGCCGCACGAGAACCGGCCCGTGCTCGCGCATCAGCTCCATGACCTGCTGGACGGGGGTACCGCCGGGCCCGGTGGCGGAGATGTCGGCGACGGGGACGCCGGGGAGGTCGTCGGCGGTCAGGGGGGTCTGTCCGGTGGGGGGCATCACGCGGCAACTGCCTTTCGCGGTACGGAAGTACTGCGCTCCAGCGTGGTCCACCGGGCCCGGGAGGCGGACCGGCGGCCCTACATGATTGTGTAGTACATGCGACCGCCCCGCTCTTGCGCGGGAGCGGCCCGGCGTGGAAGGAGCCGTTGCGTGGACCTGGCCCGGCAGGAGGCAGTGACGTGGCGCAACCGCGCGCTGCTGCTGTTCGACCGGGTCGCGATGCCGGTTGCGGTGTGTGACGTGTACGGGGCGGTGCTGCTGGCCAATCCGGCGATGGCGGCGGAGTGCGGCAGGACGCCGGGGCAGCTGCGCGGACGCGATGTGCTGGACCTGTTCAGCCCGCGCGAGGCGACCCAGGTCGAGCGGATCGCCGAGGCTCTGCGCCTGCGCCGCCGCTCGCGCTACCAGGTGTCCGTGCGCTGGCGGGCCCCCGGTGGCGGGGACCGCTACGGCGAACTGACGGCGGATCCGGTCAGCGACACCGCCGAGGACACCCCGGCCCTGCTGGTGATGCTCCGGGTGGAGCCCGAACGTGCCCCCTCCCCCACCCCTCCCGTCGAGCAGGCCCGGGTCACGCCGATGGAGGCCCGGGTCCTGGCGCTCCTGGCCGCCGGCGCCACCACGGCCCGGGCGGCGCGGGAGACAGGCCTCACCACGGACGGCGTGACGTACCACCTGCGCCGTCTGTCGTCCCGCTGGGGTGCGTCCAACCGCACCGAACTGGTGGCCCGGGCGTACGCGCTGGGGGTGCTGGCGCCCGGGGTGTGGCCGCCGGAGGCCGCGGGCGGCGGGGCCTGAGGGAAATCCGGTCGCCCCCGGCGGCGGGACTGTCTAGTCTGGCCCGGCCCCCAAAACCTAGGGCCCCTAGGTTTACGAAGACGACTCCCAGGAGCTCCCATGCAGCCGCTCACCGAGCAGGACGTCCGCGCCTCCTTCATCAACTGCTCGAAGGGTGAGGCCAAGCGTCTGGCCGTGCCCCGCGACCTCGGCGAGCGGCCCTGGGACGATCTCGACTTCCTCGGGTGGCGGGACCCGGGGGCACCCGACCGGAGCTATCTGGTGACCGAGCGGGGAGGTCGGCTCGTCGGCCTCTCGATGCGCTTCCAGACCGCGCAGCGCGGGTTCCTGCACCGCAGCATGTGTTCGCTGTGCCTGACGACGCATCCGCGCGGCGGAGTCTCGCTGATGACCGCGCGCAAGGCGGGTCCGGCCGGCCGCGAGGGCAATTCGGTGGGCGCGTACATGTGCACCGACCTCGCCTGTTCCCTGTACGTACGCGGGAAGAAGGCGCCGCAGGCGGGGTCCCGGTTCGAGGAGAGCCTGACCGTGGAGGAACAGATCGCGCGGACCAGGAGCCATCTGTCCGCCTTCCTCGACAAGGTGTCCGCCTGACACGAGGTGTCCCGCCCGAGCCTCCTCGGTCGCCCGCGCCATCACCCGGCACTAACGTCCTTCGTGAGCGTCCTTCGAGGAAGTGATGGACGTGTTCGACGGATCCGTTCGATACGCCCGGGAAGGGGAACAGCCCGAGGATGCGAGAGGTACGTGAGTGGACGGGGCACGCCGAGCGGATCGTGAGGAAGCGTCGTGATCCCGTGGTCGTCCAGACGCTGCGGTCCGCGACCGCGGCGACGATCGCGTACGTCATCGCCCTGCGGCTGAGCCCCGAGCCGGCCCCGCTCACCGCTCCCCTGACGGCCCTGCTGGTCGTCCAGGTGACGCTGTACGCCACGATCACCAACGGCTTCCGGCGGGTGAACGCGGTGGTGACCGGCGTCCTCGTCGCCATCGCGTTCAGCCTGCTGGTGGGGCTGACCTGGTGGAGCCTCGCCCTGCTCCTGCTGGCCTCGCTGGTGGTGGGGCGGCTGGTCCGGGTGGAGGAGTACGTCCCCGAGGTCGCGATCAGCGCCATGCTCGTCCTCGGCGTGACCAGCGTCGGGGAGTACGCGTGGGCGCGCGTGGTGGAGACGCTGATCGGCGCGGCCGTCGGGCTCGCCTGCAACCTGCTGCTGGCCCCGCCGGTGTGGGTGGAGGAGGCGGGCGAGTCGATCGACGGCCTGGCGCGCCGCCTGCGGCAGCTGATGCTGCGCATGGGCGAGGAGGCGGCCCGCGGCACGCCCGTGGACCGCGCGGAGATGCAGCTGCACGAGGCGCGCCGGCTGGACCACGACATCATCGAGGTGGACGCGGCCCTGCGGCAGGCCGAGGACAGTCTGCGGCTCAACCCGCGCGTGCAGGACAGCGTGCTGCACCGGGTCGTGTTGCGCACGGGCCTGGACACGCTGGAGATCTGCACGGTCGTCCTGCGGGTGCTCGCCCGGTCCCTCACCGATCTGGCGAAGGCGCGGGCACCCAGGCCGCTGTTCGAGGCTGAGACGGGCGCGGCACTGGAGCAGGTGCTGTCCGAGATCGCCGACGCCGTGGTGAGCTTCGCGGTGCTGGTCACCACCCACCTCAGCGCGAGCGCGGAGTCGGCGGAGGAGCGTCTCGCCGCGGAACTGCGCACCGCGGCGGGCACCCGCGACAAGCTGGCCCTGCTGCTGCACGAGGAGGCCGAGCGCTCCCCCGACCACTGGCAGCTGCCGGGAGCCGTGCTGACGGAGGTCAACCGCATCCTCGACGAGCTCGACACCGAGCACCGCACCCGCCGCCTGTTCGAGGAACTGGACCGTGTGTCGCGCGAGCAGCGGGCCCGGATGCCCCGTCTGACGCGGCTGCGGGAGCGGCTGGGCGTCACGGAGCAGATGTGGCGGAACCGCGCGGGGTTCGGTGGGCGTTCTCGCTGAGGAAAGCGCCGGCAGGGGCCGGCGCCGGACGCGAGGGGCGGGCCGATGGCCGACGTGCGGATCGACGGGAACATTCTGCGGCTGCCGGGCGGGGTCGCCGTGCGGTTCATCCGCACCCTGCGCCTGCCGGAGGCGGGCACGCATCCGCTGCCCCCGGGCCTCGGCGAGTTCCCGGTGCGGCGCGTCGCGGACTACGCGGACCGGGTTCCCGCGCAGTGGCGGGCCCGGGGCGGGGTGATGCTGCCGGTGTATCTGCGCGAGGCGATGTGGCTGAGCTTCGCGGGCACCTCGGAACCGGCCGCGCTGCAGGTCGGCGTCGGCAAGGTGTGCGCGGTCTCCGGCCGGCCCTGGAGCGACCGTCCGGCGCGCGACCCGCAGAACTACGTGGTGCTTCCCCGTCAGCCCTGGCTGGACGGCATCAACTCCGGCACGGGCACGGTCCGGCAGTTCGTGGCCGTCCCGCTCGGCCTGGGCGCCACCGTCGAGGGGCAGGTCACCGGCGAGGAGGTGTGGGGCGGAGTCCAGCTGCAGTCCTTCGCGCTCAACGACCGGGAGCTGACGCGGTGGCGTGCCGAGGAGCGGCTGCGGGCGGAGCGGGAGCGCTCGGCGCCGCCGACGAGCGGCTACGGCGCGGCGATGCAGGGCGCCCTGCCCCCGCCCGCTGCCAGCGGCTACGGCCCACCGATGCCCCTGGCCGCCCCGCCTGCTCCCGGCGGCTACGGCGCCCCGACGCCCCCGGCCGCCCCGCCTGCTCCCGGCGGCTACGGCGCCCCGACGCCCCCGGCCGCCCCGCCTGCTCCCGGCGGCTACGGCGCCCCGATGCCCCCGGCCGCGCCCGGGTCGGTTCCGGCGCCCGCCGCCGGTGCCGTTCCGGCGGGTCCGCCGCGTGCGGCCGCCGCGATGGGGCTCGGGGTCGGCGGCTCCCTGCGGCAGGAGGTCTACCAGGACGAACGGCCGCTTTCCGACTGGTCGCAGAAGCCCGCGGGGCGGGTGTTCGTGCACCTGGTGACGCCGCCCGAGTGGCGCCGCATCACCGGTGAGGCCGCACCGCCGTCACCGGTGGACCGGGCCGCGTACACCCGGGCCGGCCTGCCCTGGTTCGACTGGTTCGACCAGGACGCGGAGGACCTCGCCCCGACGGACACGCTCCAGTCCGTCAAGCCGGTCGGCGACTGGCTCGGCGACGATCACGAGCCCTGGCAGCCGCCCGCGCCCGGGCAGACGCAGCAGCTCAAGGACGCCCCGGGCACACCGGTCCAGGACGGCGACTGGTAGCCGGTCCGGCCCGCCGCACGCGACACCGGCGGCCGTTGTTTGCACCCGGCGGGTGGGAAACGCCAAGGTGGCTGTCACGACCGGGACGAAGGACGACACCTGAGGGGCGACATGGACAGCGGCGGCTGGAGCAGGCGCCGGTTCGTCGGCGCGCTGGCGGGCGGGGCGGCCGTGGCGGCGTTGCCGTCCTGCGGCGACGCGCCCGGCCCGGCGACGGATCCGGCCACGGCCCCTGAGGCGGGTACGAGCCCGTCGCGCGAGGCCCGCCGTCCCTCCGGGCCCCGCCCGCTGTACCTCGGTACCTACACCTCCGTGGAGGGTGGCGGCTCGGGCGTCGGCCTGGCGACGTACGACCCGGGGACGGGGCGGATCACCGGCGAGGGCACGATCGGCGGCGTCGGCGACCCGTCGTATCTGGCGATCCACCCGGACCGCCGCACGCTGTACGCGGTGGACGAGCGGGACGACGGCGCGGTGACCGCCGTCCGGCTGTCCGACCGCAAGGTGCTGGGCAGCCGGAGCACCGGCGGGGTCGCCCCCTGTCATCTGTCCGTGCATCCGGGCGGGCGCTGGCTGCTGAGCGCGAACTACGGCTCGGGCAGCGTGGCCGTGCATCCCATCGACGCCTCGGGTGCCCTGGGTGAACGTACCGGCCTCGTGCGGCACTCCGCTCCGCCGCCCGGTCCGGGCCAGGCGGGCCCGCACGCCCACCAGGTCGTCACGAGCCCCGACGGCGGCCATGTGCTCGCCGTGGACCTGGGGACCGACACCGTCTACACGTACCGGCTGGACCAGACGGCGGGCACGCTCACCGAGGTCGCCCGGGCGCGGACCCGGCCGGGTGCGGGCCCGCGCCACCTCACGTTCCATCCCGGCGGCCGGTACGCCTACCTCGCCAACGAGGTCGACAACACGGTGGCGGTCTGCGCGTACGACAAGGCCTCCGGCCGGGTCACCGTCGGCGAGGCGCAGTCGACGGGCACGGGCTCGGGCCCCACCTACCCGGCCCAGATCCTGGTGACCGCGAGCGGCCGCTACGCCTATCTCGCCAACCGCGGCCACAACAGCCTCACGCGCTACGCCGTCGAGGCGGAGGGCGCCCGGCTGCGGCTGCTCGACACCGTGCCGGTGGGCGGTGACTTCCCCCGGCAGATCGCCTTCTCACCGGAGGGCACCCTGCTGTTCGCCGCCCATCAGAAGTCCTCCACCGTCACCGTCTTCCACGTGGACGAGGCGAGCGGTGAACTCCGGCGCGCGGGAGAACCGTTCCCCTCACCCGTCGCCGTCTGCGCGCTGCCGGTGTAGGGCCCGCGGGCACGACGCGGCGGCGGCCTGGCCGAGCAGGACGTGCATGCGCTCGGTGAGCTGCGCGACGTCGTCGGCGGGCGCGTGGAAGGCGAGGCGCACGTCACCGTGGGCGCGGACCCGTTCGATGCGCAGCGTCAGGCCGTGCCGGTCGACGGCGAGCGGCCGGACGCGGACCGCGCCGTGCAGGCTGTCGGAGTCGACGAGCCGGGTGAGCCGCTCGACGGCGTCGGCGTGGCAGTCGGCGAGATGCGTCAGCAGCCGCGCCTCCGCCGTGGTGAGCGGGTCGGGCACGGCGGAGGCGAACTCGTCGAGGTCCACGACCACCGAGCCGGACGGCTGCCGCAGCACGACGCGGGTCGGGGTGAAGGCGAGCCGCTCGCCCTCGACGGCGAACCAGCCCGCGAGCCACAGCCGGGCGCGGACCCGGTTGCGGACGGGGACGGGCGCGACGTCGGCGAACTCCAGCACCGCGGACGGCTCGCCGCGGGGCGCGCAGATCGCGGCCGCGAGCAGGGCGCTGTCCTCGGGCACGTCCACCAGCACCCGGCCGTCCTCGCCCACGGTGTGCGCGCCGACCAGTTCCTCGCGTGTGCCCTCCGCGGTCACGGAGCAGGACCACGCGGCGGCGAGCACCGAGCGCGCCCGCTCCGCCGCGGCGGGAGCCGCCGTCCAGCTGTGGCTGTCGTCACCCATCCCAAACCTCCTTAGGTAAGCCTCACCTAACCTATCGAAGATCCGGGCGTGCGCCAACCACGGCACGCCCCCTGTGCGGCACCGTTCAGGGTGTGAGCACGCCCAACAGGGCGCGTGCGCAGAGCTCGCGCACCTGTGCGCGGTCCAACTCCGCACCGCGCAGCCACTCCAGGCAGACGCTCGTGGTGAACGCCAGCCAGCCGCGCACGGCCAGCCCGACCTCCGGCCGCTCCTGGAAGGCGGGGCCGAACTCGGGATCCGCGGCGAGCGCGGCGAGGATCTGCCGCTCCTGCGCCCCCAGGGCCCGCTGATAGACCCGCCGCACCGCCTGGTCCCCGGCCGCGTCGGCACGGTGGAAGGCGCGATAGCCGTGCGCGTGCGCCTGGACGTACTCCAGGAATGCCTCGAGGCCCGGGCCGAGTTGCTCGCGGACCGGGACGCCGGGCACGGCCGCGGTCATACGCAGCATGCGCTCGCTCTCGCGCTCGACGACCGCCGCGAAGAACTCCCGCTTCGTCGGGAAGTAGTGGTAGAGCAGCCCGCGCGACACCCCGGCGATCTCGGCCACCTGCTCGATCCACACGTCGTCGTAGGGGCTCTCCGAGAACAGCCGCGCACCGACGGACAGGAGCTGCTCCCGGCGCTCCTGCGTGCTGAGCCGACGGCGCGTGCGCCCGGCCTGGTTCGCGGCCATGCCCGCACTTTACTTGACGTCGGTTCAACAACGGGCCCAGACTGAACCGCGCTATTGAACCCACGTACAACACGTACGACACGTGCGAACCCGCTGCCGGATCAAGGGAGATCGCGTCATGACGGAGGCGCCGGAACGGACCGGGGAGCCCAAGGGGTTCCGGAGTGCCGAGCTGGGCTGGCCGGAGCTGGACCGCATCCCGCACCCGCCGCGCCGGGTCCCGCTGCTCGGGGACGTGCTGGGTGTCGACCGGCGCACTCCGATCCAGGACTCGCTGCGCTGTGCCCGGCAGCTGGGCCCGGTGTTCCGGCGCAAGGCGTTCGGCAAGGAGTTCGTGTTCGTGTGGGGTGCCCGGCACGCGGCCGACCTCGCGGACGAGTCCCGGTTCGCCAAGCACGTGGGGCTCGGTGTGGCCAACCTGCGGCCGGTCGCCGGGGACGGGCTGTTCACGGCCTACAACCACGAGCCCAACTGGCAGCTCGCCCACGACGTGCTCGCCCCGGGGTTCAGCCGCGACGCCATGGCCGGCTACCACCCGATGATGCTCTCGGTCGCGGAGCGGCTCACCGAGCACTGGGACCGGGCGGCGGCGACGGGCCGGGCGGTGGATGTGCCCGGCGACATGACCAAGCTGACCCTGGAGACGATCGCGCGCACCGGCTTCGGGCACGACTTCGGCTCGTTCGAGCGCTCCCGGCCGCATCCCTTCGTGACCGCGATGGTGGGCACCCTGACGTACGCGCAGCGGCTCAACACCGTGCCCTTCCCACTGGCCCCGCTGCTGCTGCGCAGCGCGAGCCGCCGCAACGAGGCCGACATCGCCCACCTCAACCACACGGTCGACGAACTGGTCCGGGCCCGGCGCGCCACCGGTGGCGGCGACGGCGACCTGTTGGACCGCATGCTGGAGACGACCCACCCCGGCACCGGGGAGCGGCTGGCGCCGCGGAACGTCCGCCGTCAGGTCATCACGTTCCTCGTGGCCGGCCACGAGACGACTTCGGGCGCGCTCTCCTTCGCCCTGCACTACCTCGCCCGCCACCCCGAGATCGCCGCCCGGGCCCGCGCCGAGGTGGACCGGGTGTGGGGGGACACGGCGGATCCCGCCTACGAGCAGGTGGCCCGGCTGCGCTACGTCCGCCGCGTCCTGGACGAGTCGCTGCGGCTGTGGCCCACAGCGCCCGCGTTCGCCCGGGAGGCCCGTGAGGACACGCTGCTGGCCGGGGAGCACCCCATGCGGCGGGGCGCCTGGGCCCTGGTGCTGACGCCGATGCTGCACCGGGACCCCGAGGTGTGGGGCGAGGACCCCGAACGGTTCGACCCCGACCGCTTCGACGCCCGAGCGGTACGGTCCCGGCCCCCGCACAGCTTCAAGCCGTTCGGGACGGGCGCACGGGCGTGCATCGGGCGGCAGTTCGCGCTGCACGAGGCGACGCTGGTGCTCGGGCTGCTGCTGCGGCGCTACGAGCTGCGGGCCGACCCGGGCTACCGGCTGCGCGTGACGGAGCGGCTGACGCTGATGCCCGACGGCCTGCGACTGCATCCGGAGCGCCGCACCCCGGTACGGCAGCCGGCCTCAGACCTGCGCGGTCCAGTGCCCGGGGCGGGTGACTGACCCGGGCAGCCGCGTCCCGGTACGGCAGCCGGCCTCAGACCTGCGCGGTCCAGTGCCCGGGGCGGGCGACTGACCCGGGCAGCCGCGTCCCGGCGGTGCCCCGGGCCGCGTTCAGCTGCGGCTGGGTGAGGAAGAACGCCCCGGTCAGGTCGGCGTCCGTGAGGTCCGCGTCGCGCAGGTCGGCACCGATCAGGTCCGCTCCCCGCAGGTCCGCTCCGGTGAGGTCGGCGGCGATGAGGTAGGCACCGCGCAGGTTCGCGCCGCGCAGGTCGGCGCCCTTGAGACGGGCGCCCATGAGGTCCGCGCCCCGGCGGTCCTTCTTGCGGCCCTTGACGCCGGCCCTGGCCAGCTCGCTGGTCCTCAGCAGCAGGACGTTGATCTCCTGGCGGTGGGCGGCCACGTCGAGCCCGGCGAGCTCCTCGGGGGCCCCGTCGGTCAGCTCCCGGGTGCGCTCCAGGGCTTTGCGCAGCTCGGCGTGGACGGGCCGGGCCGCCGGCAGGGTGAGCGCCTCGGTCAGGTACCACAGCAGCTCGTGCAGCTGCCGGACCACCGGGAACACCTCGAACATGCGGCGGGCGTCCTCGGCAGGTCCGGTGCGCCAGTCCCGCCCGCCGAAGGTGATCTGCGAGACCTGCTGCCCGGCGCCGAAGCAGTCGTAGACCGTGCAGCCGCTGAATCCCTCCTGCCGGAGCCGGGCGTGGATGCCGCAGCGGTGGTCCTCACGCAGGTTGCGGCAGGGCGTGCCGGCGGCCTTGTCGACCGCGAAGTCGGCCGAGGCGGCGAAGGGCAGGGCGACACAGCACAAGCCGAAGCACCGCTCGCAGTCGCCGCGCAGGATCGGCTGGCCGGACACGTGTTCTCGCATGGGACCAGGCTACCGACCGGGGCGGCCTCCTCACGACGGCCGGGCTTCCGGCCACCCGGCATACGGACCATGCCGTACACGCCTGATCCGCCCAGCACCGACCTCCGCACCTCGGCCCCAGGTCTTGCCGAGCTCGGCGGCGAGGCTCATCTCGTCGGTCAGGTAGCGCTTCGTGGGGGCGCTGTCTCCCGGCTATCCCTTCCGGGCCATGACTCGGGCGTGCGCCCCAGCAGGGCTCCTGCCCCGCCGAAACTCACGACAGGTACGGCGCTACTGCCGTGGCGACGTAACCGCAGGTGAGGTAGCTGTCGAGCGTGTGGAAATCCACGGCGGCGATGTGATCCTCGTAGTGATCGTCGACGTCGAATCGGTTGCCCAAACGCCGCGGTATCGCCACGAGGTCGCCGCGGTCCGCGATGTTCACCCAGCGCGGGAGACCGGCAGGTCGGCAGCCTCTGCCTCCGGTCGGCGCTGGATCCAGCATCTCGAAGACCCCGCCCGGCAGTCCCAGCGGAGAGCCGAGAGTGACCAGAAGCTCGACTTGGGGGAGCGGATGGGCGTGGAGGGCTTCGTACGTGACGATCGATCCGAGCGAGTGGGCCACCACGACCTTCGCACCCGAATCGTCGATCACTTCCGCCACCGCACGACGAGCCTTCTCCCGGCGGGCGGGAGAAGCAAGGTAGCTGTACACCTCCGGGAGCAGGGCAATGGCCACACGCGCCAGGATCCTGGCGGACGTGCCGCTTCGCTGGGCGAACCATGACAGAGCGTGCCGGGGCGGCATCGTGGCCCACGACTGCCCCTCAGGAGACTCCTGTGGCAGCCCCAGAGAGTGAAGCCACGACAGCAGTAACTCCTGCTCCCCCTGCGCGAGATCCTCGATGTCGTCCACGACGGACTGCGCTTCGTCGTCGTTGATCAGATCAGCATAGTAGGCGGCTTGAATACGCGGTGCGGTCACATGCCCCAGCCCAGCTGCCCGGTAGCCGGCCGCCAGCGGCACAGCCCACCTTTCAGCGAGCTCGGCGGCGGCCTTGGCGGGCTCGACGCCGGGCCGCCAGTTCCGTACCCCGTGCACGATGACCACGTTGTGCTGCTTCATGCTGCTTCCGTCCCCTCTGCCGAGGCCCATGCGAAGTAGAAGATCCGCGAGTCTGCCGCGGCAAGCACACCGGCGTGCGACACCGCGAGCGCGCCCCCCAACCCCGGGATACGGATCTGCGCCACAGGATCCGTTTCTTCAAACGGCGACCAGACGGTGATGGTTCCCCTGGAAGACGTGGTCACGAGACACAGGCGTCGATTCCACTCCACGAAGTGGCATTCGTCCAGATGGTCGTCCGGGTAAGCGCAGAAGGAGAATGCTTGACGTCCGTCGGCCGGATAGAAGGCGGTTACGGTGCTCTCCGCCCTGTCGGTCTGAACGACCAGACGTTCGCCGTCGTGCAACCAGGAGGACGTGGTCATCAGATCAGCATCGTCCTCCCCGGGGTGTGGACAGACGTTCACCGGGTTCTCGGCATCCGCGACGAGCAACTGGCCGTCGCTGTCGCGGATGGTCAGCACCGGCCTGCCCCGAAGGTATGCCCAGGAAAGATCGTCGAATGCCCTCGGCCACTGCCACTGGTAGCGGATGGTGCCATCGGCAAGATCGAGAGCCCAGCCCGCTCCGTGGGAATCACACACGAAAGCGAGCGGGCGTTCGCCGACCGTGCCTGCCGTTGCGGACACCGCGTTCCGGAACCGTCTGGTGGACAGACGCAGTCCGTCGGTCGTGTCCCAGGTGTGGAGCACTCCTTGATCGTCGAGGCTCACGGCGAAATGCCGGACGGCGCTACTGGCAAGGGCGACAGCCATGACGGCACCGTCGTGTCCGTCCCACGGAGCGAGAGAGCCCATGCTGTCGACCTGGCTGACCAGTTCGACCTCGTTCGTCCTCGACTCTGTGACGGCCAGCAGTCTGTCTCCGTCTCCCGTGACGGCAAGGACGCGGGCGTCCTTCGGACCGGTGAGACTGCGTACCAGGTCGCCACGCAGTGAGTGGACGTACACGCGCTCGTCGTGCTGTGTGACGACGCACTCCTCTCCGTCGACGTCGATCAACGCCACCGCATGACCCGAGTCTGCTGTGCCCGGCTGCCTGTCCAGCACAAGACCGGTGTCCACGTCCACGACATGGACACCGCCGTAGGCCTGGCAGGCGACCGTCCGTGAAGTGCCGCTCCTGCTGGGGAGGACGGACCAGACGCTCCCCTCATGTACTGGCCAGCTGCGGTGGTTTTCCCCGTCGGCGTCCCAGACCTCGATGGTGCCCGCGGTCGTGCCCGCGATCACGGCGGGGCGGCCGTCGAACTCCGCAATGGCCACCGACGTGATCTCGACGCTCTCTTCGAGCGACCGACCGGACAGCGGCCCGCCGCCTTGAGCGAGCCACGTCTGGAGGAGCTCCACCCCCCACAGGCAGATACCGGTGGGGGTGTGGAGGGTGAGAGTGTGCCAGGTGGCGGCGGCCACCACGAGGTTGCCTGCCAGTGTGCCGACCGCGAGAGCTGTCCACTCGTGCAGGGACCTGGTCGACCAGGCCCTGCTCCGCGTCTCCAGGTTCCACACAGTGAGGCGTTCGTCGGAATCACCGGCCGCGACCAAGGTGCTGCCACCAGCCGTCGCCGCTGCGAGAGCCGTGATGTGACCGCCGTTGACGACCAATGTGTCCAACAGGCCACCGGTCTGTGCATCCCAGATCTGCACTCCGCCGCCAGCGTGGCTCGTCACCGCTACCAGGCCTTCGGAGGTCCAGGTGAAGACCGCCTCTTCGGGGCAGGGGAGAGTCCCGTCGCGGTCGCGAATCGGTGAGCCCCACTGCAAGATGAGCGTCTCCGGCGCACCAGCGTCCGGATCGCGCACAGCCTCCAGGCCCCGTTGCAGCCATGTCTCTTGCTCGCTGACGGCGCTGTTGAGCAGCCATTCCCAGCGGACCCAGGGATCCGGCTCGGGTCTCAGCGCGGCCTCGACAATCCGTGCTACCCGCCGGGCTCGCAGCGAGCGGGCGTAAGGCAACTGCGCACGCAGCTCCGCGGGACCGGCGTGTACCAGGAATGCGGGCTGTCGCAACAGGTCGTCGAGACGATGGGCGGCCTTCGCATGCTCGGCGGCATGGCGCAGGACATAGGGGAGGGCCACGTCCCAGACCGGGGCGCCGCGCTCGTCCTGTCCCGGCACCGATGCCAGAACGGCGTCGAGGACGGCGGGGTGGTCCGCCGCCGAGACCAGGTGGTCGGAGAGACTCTGATGGAAGAACCGGTAGAGGCGACGACCGTCTGTGTCGGTAGCGGACCGGACGTAGAAGGAAGCCGCCTCGATTGCCTCCTGGGTGTCGGAAAGGTCCGGCTTCCGCTCCCCGGGAGGGGTGAGTGCCCCGGCCACCGCGTGGATGATCTCCAGCGGCATTCCCTGCCCCCGTCCGTGTGCCAGGGCGACGAGCACAGCACGGATGGACGGCCGGTCCTTGGACAGCACACCCAAATGCAGCTCCAGCATCCCGGGAAGGTCGGAGGGGACGCGCTGGACCGCCTCCTCGGGCGTGAGCGCACGGTCGTGTTCAGCGAGATAGTGGGCGTACACCGAGGCAAGAAGGAAGCTGCCGCGGTGCCGCACGGCCACGAGGCGGCGTGCGATCGCCTTCGCCGTGCGCTCCCGCAGTCCACCGGACCCCAGGCCGTTGTACGCGGGAGCCTCCTCCAGCAGGTCCGCGAGATAGTGCCCCAGGTCGGTCTCGCGCTCCCGCACGGACGTCCGGTCCAGGTCGATGTGCGCGCTCGGGTCCGCCGTATGCCTGCCGAGTTCTGGGAAACGGTCCCACCACGGACGTACCCCGATGAGCACCTTGCATCTCAGAGTGCCGTCCCGGTGGGTTCCCGACGTGGCCAGTGGCAGGAGCACCGACCGGAGCAACGCCTTGTCGAGAGAAGCTTCGTCGAGTGCATCCACGACGACCACGGCCTGCTTGCCCGGGTTCTTCTGCTGCAGGGCCTCAAGCACTGAGACGACGGTCCACCCTCGTTCGGGAGCCTCGCCCAGATCCAGTTGGCTCGCGATGGAGGCGAGGACGGCGTCGGGGTCACGCTGCCGTGCGTGCACTGCGGCCAGCAGCGGATGACGGTCGAAGCGCAACTGCCGTGGCACGACCGACCTGATGGATCTCGACACCTCGGCGAGCTGAGGATGAGCCAGGCACGCCATGACACCCAACAGTGCCGACTTCCCGGACCCCGGGCTGCCGGTGACCACCATGATCGGGCGCTTCTCCGCCTCCGTCAGCCACTGCTTCAGAGCCTCCAGTTGCTTCTCACGGCCGGTGAAGAAGCAGCGGCTCGCCGCGTACCGTTGGTGCGGTGACCCTGACGCTCGTGAGACGAAGTGCAGGGGATCCAGAGCGGGGTCAAGGGTGGAGGCGAACTGCAGCAGCCCGTTCTCCAGGTACTGCCGGAACCGGTCGGCCGGGGTCTCGCGGAACCCAGGATTCATGAGGAGGGGCGGAACAGGGGAGCTTGCCTCGGGGTGTGCGGTACACATCACTCGTTGAGGGGGAGACCCGTCCGCCTGCGTGAGTCGCGCCAGCTCCCTGTCGATCTCATGTGCGAACGTCTCCAGCGGTACGTGTGTCAGGCTCGGAGACAGATCGATCCAGCCGGCCTTCAGCCGACTCAGCACGGTGGCCGTCGCCTGCGAGAACCGTGCTTTGTAGGCTTTGCCGTCCTCAGCACAGGCAGCGATCACCCAGGCCCGTCTGCGCTCGGCGGGCAAGCCCTGCAACCATTGCTGCAGCGGAACACGGCCGGCGCCGCAGACATCGAGAAGGAACAGCGCCGAAGGTCCTTCCCCGGTGGCCTCGACATCCTCGAGCCACAGGTCGATATTGGCAGCCGTACGCTGGGGGCAATTCGAATCGGTGTTCTTGGCTGCCAAGTAGAGGGTGCCGGTCCGGCTCTTGATGCCGTGCCCGATGAAGTGGACGATCAGCCCGGTGCCATTGCTCGCACAATGGTCGTAAGTCTGCTCCCAAAGCTTCCCGAGATCGTCGTGCACCAGATCGAACCGGGGGCCGTCGCCGTGGAGCGCAACCCCTGGGTACTTGCCCAGCAGCGCTGCCAGTTCGGGCGCAACCTTCCGCACCGTCGGCAAGGGGGTGAGCCGGCGACGGTCGAGCGGGTCGTCGGCTGTCTTCGCGCTCTCGTCGAAGGTGCTCATCCCGATCACGACCGCTTCGACCACAGACCGTTCCCTCCTGCTTTCCTGTGGCGGAATTGTAGGGCGGCGCCGCTGCACGAAGGGTCGGCTCGGTAAAGCCGTCACACGTGCTCCGGATACGCTCGCCGGACGCAGTTCACACTGCAGTTTCTCGGTGGGCCTGGTCAGCGCCTCGACTGCCAACCAGGTCGTGACGCAGGCGGACCCGGCGCGCTGTCGGAGTGGGCGGCGAAAGCAGCGCCCATCGAGTCACCTCCCGTCAGCGGTCCAGCCCAGTTCCGTGTAGACGCGCCCAGCCCGAATGCCCTCGATCGCAGCGCGCGCGTAGGGCACGATCGGCTCGGGCAGGTGCTTGACGTTCCACCACTCCCACTGGACGCACTTGTCCGGCTCCCGCAGCTTCGGCTCACCCTCCCAGCGGAGGGCGCGGAAGAAGAGCTGGACGCGGGGCGGGTCCGTGGGCTGTTCCCTCATGTGCACGGTGTGGACGAGCTCGACGTCGGCCGACTCGATGATCAGTCCCGCCTCCTCGTACGCCTCCCGCACGAGGCACGCACTCGCGGCCTCAGCCTCGCAGTGGCCCGCCAACGCGTGCCATAACCCGCCCGCGAATGCCGAGTCGGGATGCCGCAGGCCCAGCAGGACCTGCCCGCCGCGTTCCAGGTAGAGGTGGACACCGAGCACGTTCAGCACGGTCCCGGACGGCGCCTTTGCCCGTGCGGACCCCGCCGGCGCCGTCGGACCGTCGGCGGGCAGGGGATGATCTGCGGCGTGCTGCTCCAGCAGTTCCCGGGTCGAGGGCAGCAGCGTCATGTGCGGGAACTTCTCGGGCCGCACCCAGGCGAGCATCACGCCCTCGGTGAGGTGCAGACGGGCCGGGTCGCCGTTCCAGCGGCCGGTGAACAGCTGGATCGGCACCCCTGTCCCGTCGGTGCCGGTGCCGTACTCCACCGTGTACGGCTCCAGGCCGGAGACGGTCAGGCCGGCCTCCTCACGCAGCTCCCGACGGACCGTGTCGAGCAGGGTGCGGTCCTGCGGCTCCCGGCCGCCGCCGAGCAGCGACCAGCAACCCGGCTCCCAGATCCACGGCTTGCCGGCGTCCCGCAGGTGCAGGAAGTAGCGGCCGTTGCCGTCGTGGATGATCGCGGAGGCGTTCACAGGAACGACCACCCCGTCCAGAGCCGAGCCGGTGAGTTTCTCGCGCAGCGTCGGGGAGGACACGTGGTCGAACGGCAGCCAAGCCGAGCCCGTGTCCTCTTCGGCCTGCAGGGCGGGCTCGGGCGCACCGTCAGCGGTGTAGAAGGCGAAGCGCACGTCGTAGTGCCAGTGGACGGCCTCGCCTCGTGCGGGACTGGGGTCGATGGCGTGGACGCCGATGTCGATCGGCACGTCCCGGAGCTCGGGCGTCAGGACGAGAGCCGAGGCGGAAATTCCTGCCTCCGCCTTGACCTTGCGCAAGGCCGCGGCCAGGAGAGTGTCGTCTTCCGCCTCGACGTGTCCGCCGGGGGCGAACAGCCTTTGCCCGCTCCCCTTGTGGCGGATGTGCAGGACCCGCCGGTGCCGGTCGATCACTACGGCGCTGCACGTGATGTGGGCAAGAAGGGTGGTGCGGTTGGCCGGCTCGGCGTCGGCGTCCAGAGCCGCCAGCAGGCCGGCCAGGGCGCCTCGTTCACCGGGGTGCTGGTCCAGGTAGGCGGTGGCCACGGTACGGACGTGAGAGAGGGAGGGCGTCATCAGGACCTCGTTGCTGAGGGGACGGGCGTGGGACGGGTGTGCCACTCGGAACCGGCTCGGACTCTTGTAGAGCCCGGGGCACAGGTGAGGCGGGCGGCTCTGCTGCCGGCGAGGGAACGGACGTGACGGGGCGTGATCGGTCAGCGGTCCTGGGAGAGTTCCAGCAGTTCGGCGAAGACCCCGCCGCCGCGGACGAGGTCGTCGTACCTGCCCTGTTCGGTGATCCGGCCGTTCTCCATCACGAGGATGTGGTCGGCGATCTTGGTGTTCTCCAGGCGGTGGGTGACCACGATCGTGATGCGGTCCGCGGCGATGGCCTTGATCTGCTCGAAAATCTGGTGCTCGCCGCGGGGGTCCATCTGGGAAGTGGGCTCGTCAAGGATCAACAGCCCCGGTCGCCGGTACAAAGCCCTTGAACAGGCGATGCGCTGCCATTGCCCGCCGGAGAGTTCCGAGCCGCCGAAGACATCGCGGGCCAGGAGGGTGTCGAGACCGGCCGGCAGATCCTCGACGGCCTCGCGCAGACCGACCGCGTCGACGGCCTCCCACACGGGGGCGTCGTCGTGCGTGCGGGGCTGACCGAGGGTGACGTTCTCGCGGACCCGCAGCGGCCACTGGGCGAAGATCTGCGGCACCAGGCCGGTGTTCGCCCACACCGTGGCGGGATCCATCTCGGCAAGGTCGATGCCGTTCCACGTGACCTTGCCCTTGTCGGGCAGGTAAATGCCGGTCAGCAGCCGGGTGAGCGTGGACTTCCCCGACCCGTTCGCACCGACGATCGCGAGGATCTGCCCGCGCCGCAGAGCGAGCGAGACACCGTCCACGGCGGGCTTGTCCTTGCCCGGGTACTGGTAGACGACCTCCTCGAGCCGGATCTCCTCGGTCGGCGCGGCATGGGCGTGGGGGCCGCGCTGGGGGGCGCGGGCGGCGGCATCGTCGAGGAAGGCCTGCATGTCACTGAGGTACAGGCTGGTGTGGAAGACCGCGGCGCCGTTGACGACCACCTGGGACAGCGCGGCGAGCGTGGTCTGCACGGCGATGACGGCCGTCGCCGCGACCGCGAGCTCGACCCGGCCGGAGACCGCCAGCCACGCCAGCGCGCCCCAGGTCGCGACGAGGAAGACACCGCCGGCCAGCGCGGAGAGCAGGGCGATCCGCAGGGTACGCGGCGCGGCAGCCAGGGTGCGCCGGTCGCACCGGTCGGACAGGGCCCGGTACCAGTAGATGAGGTAGTCCGTCATCGAGTTGGCGCGGACCTCGTCGCCGTACTTCGACTCGGTCGCCCACCAGCGCATCATGCCGCGCACGTTGCGGTCGGCGATGTTGGCATAGTGGATCTCGTAGTCGACCCGTGCGGTCAGCACGGCGCCGACGCCGGCCGGCAGCACCGCGAGCAGGAGCGGCGGCAACATCCACGGGTTCAGCACCGACAGCACGCCGCCGGCGGTGACCATGCGAATGAGCGCGGACAGGAACCGCTGCGCGTCGGTGACCATGACGTGCGTACGGATCACCCCCATCTCGGCCGCCTCATGCCGGTCCGAGAAGCCGTCCTCCGCGTAGGCCGAGGCCTCCACGCGGCACACCGCCTCGACCAGCGCGGTGTCCGTCTCGGTGGTCAGCCGCGGAGTGATCCGCCGCTCGGCGTACGCGGCGACCGCTCCTGCCGCGCGTGCCAGTGCGGCGGCGAGCGCCACCACCAGCAATGCCGGCAGGGCGCCGCGCAGGCGCTCCTCGGCGGTGCCGTCCCCGAGGACCGGTGCCATGGCGCGGGCAGTGGCGGCCAGCAGTACGGCGGCAGAGACGCCTGTGACCACCTGGCAGCCGAGCAGGAGCTGTACGGCCTGCCGGTCGGTCCGCCACGACAGTCGCGCGATGCGGCCCAGGACGGCCGGGATCTGGGCGCACATCCGCCGGAAGGAGACCTCGGCGAGCGGATTGACGGAGTACTGCCCGCTGTAGGTGATCTCCGCCGGCGGGGGCGGAGGAGGCGCCGGGTTCTGCTGCTCGTTCGTTGCGGCCGAGGTCAACGTGGTCCCCCTAGACGGTCGTCCGGCGTGTTCGTGAGGCTCAACGACGACGCGGGGATATCGAACTGGTGTATTTGAGTCGCTTCGCATGTCCCGAGATAGAGCGGCTGGGGCCGTGTGGGGAATGCACGGACCCAATCCCCGCAGCAGGTCGGTGAAGCAGGGCGGTTGGCCGAATCGCCGACAGTGGTGTCCTTACGTGCCCGTGGGCGATGTCCACGACGGCCGTCTCTGTGTACTCGCTCCCGGCGGGCACCCCGTCGATCACCTAGTGGGGGTAGGGCACGACGGCTCAATGGCTCTCTCTCCCCGGGTTCCCACGCGCGGCCGTGGGCGACGGCCCCTCAGCCGTGGAACCCGGGCACCTCCAGTCGCTCCAGCCGTTCGGGGTCGGCCAGGATGTACATGCCGGTGATCCGGCCGTCGGCGATCGTGACGCCCATGACCGACCGCACCCGGCCCTCGCAGGTGTCGATCATCCCGACCGAGCCGTTGACCAGCACCAGCTCCGCGGAGCGTACGAGCGGGGCGAACAGGAGCGCCTGTTCCGCCACGGCCTTCGCGCCCCGGACGACCTTGGACGCGGCCGCGCCCCGCAGCTGCGCACCCGAGTCGGCCCGCAGCACCACGTCCGGGTGCGGGAGAGCCACCAGCGCCTCGAAGTCACCGCCGCGCGAGGCGGCGAGGAAGGCGTCGAGCACCTGCTTCTGCCGGCCGAGATCCGGTTCGGCCGAGGGCGTGGCGCCCCGTACCCGGCGCCGGGCCGGCTCGCGAGCTGCCGGGTCGCTGCGGGGCCGCGCTCCACGATCGGCGCGATGTCGTCGAACGGCACGGCGAACATGTCGTGCAGCACGAACGCCAGCCGCTCGTCGGGCGTCAGGGTCTCCAGCACGACGAGGAGCGCCAGGCCCACGGAATCGGCCTGGACGACCTGCTCCGCCGGGTCGACGTGCGACAGCGGCCGCAGCACCGGGTCAGGGACGAAGGCGCGCGCGGTGGCCCGGTGTCGCCCATCGGCTCCTCGCGGCGCGCGGTGCGCGAGCGCAACACGTCCAGGCAGATCCGGCCGGTCACCGTGGTGAGCCGGCCGCCGAGGTTCTGGATGTCGTCCGTGTCGGCGCGGCTGAGTTTCAGCCGGACCTCCTGGACGGCGTCCTCGGTTCCGCGGCGAGCGATCCGAGCATGCGGTAGGCCACCGCTTCGAGATACCCCGGGTGCTCCTCGAACCGCCCGGCCAGTTCCTCGCCGCCCGTCATGCTCTCCCCCGTCGTGCGCGGTCGACCGCCCGTCATCTGCTGAACAGTTCGAATGCCACCGCCGGCCTGCCCCCGAACCGCTCCCCCGTCGCCTCGGCGTTCCGGGTCAGGAAGCCACGTGCGTACGTCTCCGGGTCCTCACTGGTCAGCACCTCGATGTACGTGCGGTGCTCCAGCAGGGAGCGCACCGCACGTTCCATCCCGGCAGTGGCGTCGACGGCGTGCGTGGGTGTGCTGGACCCGGCGACCGCGACCCAGCGCACGCCGTCCCAGGGGTCGAGGCCCTGCTCGGTCAACTCGGGGAAGATCCACCGGTTTCCGGCGTCGCCGGCCGCGTCGAGCGTGGCCCGGCCGACGGCCACGTGGTCCGGGGTGTTCCAGGCGACTCCGCCCCAGGTGTCGCGGTGGTTGAGCGTGATGACCAGTTCGGGCCGGTGCCGGCGGATGGCGGCGGCGATGTCGCGGCGCAGGGCCGTGCCGTACTCGATGACGCCGTCCCGGTGGTCGAGGAACTCCACCTCCGACACGCCGACCACGGCCGCGCTCGCCCGCTGCTCCTGCTCACGCAGCGGCCCGCACCGCGCGGGGTCCAGGGTGTCGATGCCGGCCTCGCCCCGGGTCGCGAGGACGTACGCGACCTCGCGGCCCTCGTCGGTCCAGCTCGCGACGGCGGCCGAGCAGCCGTACTCGAGGTCGTCCGGATGCGCCACGACCGCGAGGGCACGCCGCCAGTCGTCGGGCATGGGCTGCAGTTGAGTGGTCGTCATGGCGGCAGACTAGCCCGCGCCACCGGCGTCACCGGCGCTGTGGCACGAGATCACGCCTCGTCGCGGACGAGCGCCAGCAGCCGGTCGAGGACGCGGGGCCCGCCGGCGCGGATGCCGTCGTGCTCGAACTCGTCCGTGACCCAGGTGCGCAGGCCCCGGATCGTGCGGGCGGTGCGCAGGGAGTGGGCCGTGTCGACGTACATGTCGTCGTGGTAGACGGCGGCCACCACCGGCACCGTGTTGGCGGCGAGGCGGGCCGGGTCGTACAGGGGTGTCCAGTCGGTGCGGGCGGCGAGCAGGCCGGCGGTCTCGCGCAGCGGGCGCAGCGCGGGATCGCAGTCGAACATCCAGGGGTGGATCGATTCCCCGGTGAAGAGCAGCGGTTCGTCGCCCGCGAGGGCCTTGGCGGCGTCGAACTGCGGGAACTCGGCGCGGACCCGCTCGGCCGACCAGGCCGTGGGCCGGGCGTCCTGGCCGTAGATCGACTCGTGGACCAGGGCGTACAGGGGGTGGCGGGCGTAGGAGAGCATGCTCTGCACCTGCTCCTGGAACGCGTCGGAGAGCGTGCGGCCCTGCGGGGTGCGGACGAAGGCGTTCTCGAGGAGGTAGTGGAGGCGGTGGCTGCCGTCGCCGGTGCCGAGGGCGATGCCGAGGGACTGGAAGGCCTCGACGGTGAGCCGGTAGCCGTTCGGCAGGACCACGTCGTGGTCGAGCAGGTGGGCGGCGATGCGGCGGGCGCGCTCGGCGTCCTGGGGGTAGCGGGCGTAGTGGGCGGTGACCTTGCGTTCGATGCGGGGGAAGGCGGCCCGGTAGACGTCGTCGGCGTGGGCGTCCAGGGAGGGCAGGCCGCCGGTGATCACGGCCGTGGCCAGGCCTTCGGGGGCGAGGGACAGGTAGCTGGTGACGCAGAAGCCGCCGAAGCTCTGGCCGAGCACGGTCCAGGGCCTGCCGCCGGTGAGCTGCGCGCGGACGGCCTCGCAGTCGCGGACGATCGCGTCGGCCCGGAAGTGCGTGAGGTAGTCGGCCTGCTCGGCCGGGCCGCCGCGCAGCGGGAGCGTCTGACGGTTCGCGGGTGTGCTGTGACCGGTGCCGCGCTGGTCGAGGAGCAGGACGCGGTACTCCTTGAGGGCCCTGCCGAGCCAGCCGGGCCTGCCGACAGAGCGGTCGGCTCCGAAGCCCGGCCCGCCCTGGAGGTACAGGAGCCAGGGGAGGTCCTGGTGCGCCTTCTCGCCGGCGACGACTTCGCGGGCGTACAGCTCGATCGTCTCGCCGTCGGGGCGGTCGTGGTCGAGGGGGACGGTGAAGCGGCGATCGGTGAGGACGACTCCGGGCTGGCGGTAGCTGACGGTCAACAGGGCTCCCGGGACGGACGGATTTTCGGACCGCGTCCCAGTTCATCACAGGGATCACCGGCGGGTGAGCCCTTCGATCATGAAATCTTGCTGAACCGCCGTTCAGGCTCAGCGGGCCGGCAGGCTGGAGCGGCGGACCACCAGCTCGGGCTGGAGGACGACTCTGCGGTGCTCGTGTGCGCGGGCCGCGCCCTCCTCCTCTGTCTCCTCCAGGAGCAGCTCGGCGGCCAGGGCGCCCATCGTGACGGCGGGCTGGCGTACCGAGGTGAGCGGGACGGCCGCGGCGGCGGCGAACTCGATGTCGTCGTAGCCGACGATGGCGAGGTCGTCGGGGACACCGACACCGGCCGCGTACATGGCCTGCAGGACGCCGAGGGCGAGGAGGTCGTTGGCGCAGAACACGGCGGTGGGCCGGTCGGCCAGCCCGAGCAGCCGGGCCCCGGCGTCCCGCCCCGCGGCGACGTCCAGCCGTTCGGTCGGCAGCTCACGCAGCGCGTCGGGGCCGAGCCCGGCCTCGGCGAGTGCTTCGAGGGCGCCGGTGCGGCGGTCGCTGACCTGGTTCAGCCCGGGCGGGCCGCTGACGTAGGCGAGGGAGCGGTGCCCGGCGTCGACGAGGTGGCGTACGGCCAGGGCGCCGCCCGCCACGTCGTCGACGGAGACCGAGCACTCGGTGGTGCCCTCGGCGACCCGGTCGACCAGGACGAACGGGATGCCGTGCCGGCGGAACGCCGCGATGTTGCGGCCGGTCGCGTCGGCCGGGGTGAGCAGCACGCCCCGCACCCGCTGCTCGGCGAAGAGCGCCAGGTACTCGGCTTCCTCGCCGGGGTTCTGGGCGCTGTTGCAGACCATGACACCGAGCCCGGCCTGCCGGGCGGCGCGTTCGGCGCCGCGCGCGACGTCGACGAAGAAGGGGTTGCCCATGTCGAGGACGAGCAGCCCCATGATGCGGCTGCGGCCCGCGCGCAGCTGACGTGCGGACTCGCTGCGGACGTACCCGAGCCGGTCGATCGCGGACAGCACCCGGGCCCGGGTCTCGGTCGCGACCGTGTCCGGGCGGTTGATCACGTTCGAGACCGTGCCGACGGAGACTCCGGCGACGCGGGCGACGTCCTTGATACCCACCGACTGGGCCATCGGGCAGGGACCTCCAGGGGGAGACGAGGGGCGGCGGCCGGGGCGGCTTCACATTACCGGCACCCGCACCGGAGACCGGCCGCGGTCAGGCGGGCAGACGGAAGTCCGTCACATGCAGCGCCGAAGGGGTCGTCCCGCTGGACTTCTCCTGGTACATGAACGAGAGCACCCCGTCCTGCGCGACCCGTGTCTCGTCGATGACGACCTCGCCGAAGGCGTTCAGGCCACTGCCGTCGAAGAGGATCCTCCAGTCCGTGTACCCCGATGCGGCGGAGGCCGCGGCGATCCGGCCGAACGGGAAGACCGCGTACGCGTTGTCGTACCTGTCCAGGATGAGCTTGGTGCGCTGGCTGGAGTTCAGCGGGACCGGTATCTCGGTCTTCTGCCAGGTGCCGGCGGCGTTCTTGCGCAGGTGGAAGGCGCGGCCGTTGGCGGTCCGGTCGGCCACGTAGTTCGTGGTGCACCGGCCGAAGCGGCCGGGCACGTAGGAGATGATCGCGTGCGGCCGGCCCGCGGAGTCGGTGAACTGGCTCTCCTGGTTCATCAGGGAGTGGTCCGGGTTGAGCGGGTCGATCACCAGGCCGGCGTCGGTCACGGACACCTTGTCGGAGCCCCCGGTGACGCCGATGACGGTGCCGGCGTCGTTGCGCCAGGTGCGGCCCCGGTCGTCGGAGTGGACGTAGCCGGTGTCGTGGTTGGTGATGCCGCCGCCGCTGCACATCACGGCGTTGTTCTGCTCGCGCCAGGTGAAGAGGGCGTGCAGCCGGCCGTTCCGGTCGTAGTCGATGCCGTGCAGGTACATGTTGCGGGCCGTCGAGGAGCCGTGCTCGCTGGTGTACGTGCCGGTGGAGCTCGACCACTCGCCGAGGTCGGTCCACGTGGTGCCGTCGTACTCGGCGAGGGCGTTGCGGCCGTTGCCGGAGACGGCGACGCGGTAGCTCAGCTGGAGCTTGCCGTCGGGCGTCGACACGAACTGCGGATAGGTGAACCGGGAGGTCAGCGCCAGTCCGTCCAGGGTGGACTGCGGCGCCCCGAAGCGGCCGGCGGTCCAGCTCAGCCCGCCGGGGTTGTCCATGAGCCCGGCGACCGACGTGACGTAGGTGAAGCCGTCGCTGTGGGAGTCCATGGTGAGGTGCAGCCGGCCGTCGACCTCGGACACGCCCATGGAGATGACGTTGTGGGAGTCGTCGGCCTTGAGGGTGTGGCCGACCTCGACCGTGGACCAGGTGCTGCCGCCGAGGGCGCGGCGGCCGACGACGGCGTTGCGGTCCGCGGTGTACCAGACGGCGTACTGGTGGCCCTTGTAGGTGAGCAGACCGTTCTTCTGGAACGCGTTGTTGTTGACCAGCCCGTCGTACGACACGAAGAAGATCGCCTGGTCGTCGAGGGTGGTGGTGCCGGCCCGGGTGACGGAGGGGCCGGGGCCGGCGGCCCGGGCGGTGCCGGAGGCCAGGGCGGGGCTCACCGCCGTCCCCGCGAGGGCGGCGGCCAGCAGGGTGCGTCGGTGCATCTCATGGACTCCATCGTCATGCGAGGTGGAACACTTCCGTGAGCGGTTTCATGGCCTCGTCGGGCAGGGCGCCGTCCAGCGACTCGAAGAACGGCGCCATCTCCGCCTGCCAGCGGGCGTTGACGTCGGTGGCTTCCATGCCGGCCCGGGCGGCCGCGAAGTCCTCGGTCTCCACGTAGCCGACGAGCAGTCCGTCCTCGCGCAGGAACAGCGAGTAGTTGTGCCAGCCGGTCTCCGAGAGTGCCTCCAGCATCTCGGGCCACACCGCGGCGTGCCGCTCGCGGTACTCGTCGAGCCGGTCCGCCCTGACTTTCAGCAGGAAGCACACGCGCTGCATCAACGACTCCCCGGGGTCTAGAAGTTGAACTGGTCGATGTTCTTCGCGTCGAACACGGTCGGCTTGCCGAGGCTGATCACGCCGTCCTTGCCGACGGTGTACTCCCCCATGGAGCCGGCCTCGAAGGTCTCGCCCTCCTTGCCGGTGATCTGCCCGGAGGACAGGGCGACGGCGGTGCGGGCGGCCAGCTCGCCGAGCTTGGCCGGGTCCCACAGCTCGAACGCCTCGACGGTGCCGTTCTTGACGTACTTGCGCATGTCGTTCGGGGTGCCGAGGCCGGTCAGCTTGACCTTGCCCTTGTACTTGGAGCCCGACAGGTACTGGGCGGCGGCCTTGATGCCGACGGTGGTCGGGGAGATGATCCCCTTCAGGTTCGGGTACTCCTGGAGCAGTCCCTGGGTCTGCTGGAAGGACTGCTGGGCGTCGTCGTTGCCGTACGCGGTCTTGACCAGCTTCATGTTCTTGTACTCGGGCTTCTTCAGCTCGTCCTTCATGAAGTCGATCCAGGTGTTCTGGTTGGTCGCGGTCTGCGCGGCGGACAGGATCGCGATCTCGCCCTTGTAGCCGAGCTGCTTCGCGAGCAGTTGCACCTCGGTACGGCCGAGGTCCTCGGCGGAGGCCTGCGAGACGAAGGCGTTGCGGCAGCCGGCCGTCGTGTCGGAGTCGTAGGTGACGACCTTGATGCCGTTCTTCATGGCCTGCTTCAGCGCGGTGCACAGCGCGCCCGGGTCCTGCGCGGACACGGCCATCGCGTCGACCTGCTGCTGCGTGAGGGTGTTGACGTAGGAGACCTGCCCGGCGGTGTCGGTCGCGCTGGACGGCCCCACCTCCTTGTAGCTGGACCCCAGCTCCTTGAGCGCCTTCTCGCCCCCCTTGTCGGCGGAGGTGAAGTACGGGTTGTTGACCTGCTTGGGCAGGAACCCGACGGTGAGGCCCTTCTTGGTGGCCGCGTTCGGATCGGCCTTGCCGGCGGTGGCGGCGGACCCGCCTTCGTTCGCGACGTCCTTCTTGGTGGTGCCGCCGCAGGCGGTGAGGGCCAGGGCGAGGCAGGTGGCGGTGGCGAGGGCCGCGCCGCCGCGGCGGAGGGTTGACTTACGCATGACGGCTTCCTTTGAACGAGGTTGAGGGAGACGCCCCTGCGTTCAGGGGCGCGGGGAACCGCGCGACCAGCCACGAACCGCCGGTCAGCCGGACGATCGAGCGCGCACAACGGCGATCTGCCGAGCCACCCGCGGCCCGAGCACGGACAGCACCAGCAACACACCGGTCACGACGATCTGCGACTGCGCGGAAACGTCCTGGAGGCTCATCACGTTCTGCAAGGCCCCCAGCAGGAACACCCCCGCGATGGCACCGCCCAACGTGCCCTTGCCACCGTCGAAGTCGATCCCGCCGAGCAACACCGCGGCCACGACGGACAGTTCGAGACCTGTGGCGTTGTCGTAGCGCGCACTCGCGTAGTGCAGCGCCCAGAAGATGCCGGTCAGCGAGGCCGTCAGCCCGGTCAGCGTGAACAGGATCAGCTTCTGCCGCTTGACCCGGATCCCGGCGAACCGCGCGGCCTCCTCACTCGCTCCGATCGCGAACAGCGACCGCCCGAACGGCGTGGCGTGCAGCGCGACCACGGCGATGGCGAGCAGGACGAGGAACGGCAGGAAGGCGTACGGGACGAACGTGTCGCCGATCCGCCCGGCCGCGAAGTCCAGGTACTGCGTGGGGAAGTCGGTCACCGCGTCGGAGCCGAGCACGATCTGCGCGATGCCCCGGTAGGCGGCGAGGGTGCCGATGGTCACGGCGAGGGACGGCAGCCCGAGCCTGGTCACCAGCAGCCCGTTGACCAGCCCGCACACCACACCCAGCAGCAGGCAGACGGGGATGATCGTCTCGATGGCCATGCCCTGGTTCCACAGGGCGC
Organism: Streptomyces sp. NPDC059696; assembly: GCF_042733745.1. Lineage (NCBI taxonomy): Bacteria > Bacillati > Actinomycetota > Actinomycetes > Kitasatosporales > Streptomycetaceae > Streptomyces > Streptomyces sp. NPDC059696. The sequence goes on along the minus strand of NZ_JBHWFG010000008.1, from coordinate 91,084 downwards.
CCATCACGGCACCGGACAGGCCGGCCGTCGACGCCACCGACAGGTCGATCTCGCCGGAGACCACCAGCAGGGTCATCGGCAGGGCGATCAGCGCGATGGGCAGGGCGTTGCCGATGAGGAACGACAGGTTGAGCGCGTTGCCGAACCCGTCGACGAAGCCGAAGGAGAACAGCAGGACCACGACGAGCAGGGCGCCGACCACCGTGTCCCAGCGGACCGCGCGGATCGGGGAGATGTCAGCCACGGCGGGCGCTCCTCTTCTTCAGGGCGGATGCCACACGCAGCGCGACGATCCGGTCGACCGCGATCGCGAGGATGAGCAGGATGCCGTTGATCGCGAGCACCCAGACGGAGCTGACGCCGAGGGCGGGCAGCATGCTGTTGACGGAGGTCAGCACCAGGGCACCGAGGGCGGCGCCGTACACACTGCCCGAGCCGCCGGTGAAGACGACGCCGCCGACCACGACCGCGCTGACGACGGTCAGTTCGTAGCCGTTGCCGGTGCCGGAGTCGACATTGCCGAAGCGGGCCAGGTACATCGCGCCGGCGAGTCCCGCGAGGGCGCCGCAGAAGGTGTACGCGACGAGGATCCGCTTGCGGACGGGGATGCCGGCGAGGCGGGCGGCCTCCGGGTTGGAGCCGAGCGCGTACAGCTCGCGGCCGCTGCCGAAGTGCTTGAGGTAGTAGGCGGTGGCGACGAGGACCACCAGCGCGATCAGTGCCAGGTAGGGCACCGCCGAGATGCCGCCGGAGCCGAAGTCGACGAACCCACCGGGCAGATCGGCCGCGGTGATCTGGCGTGAGCCGACCCAGATGGAGTCGATGCCGCGGATGATGTACAGCGTGCCGAGGGTGACGACGAGCGCGGGCACCTGGCCGAGGCTGACGAGCAGCCCGTTGAGCAGTCCGAAGCCGACTCCGAGCAGCACGGCCAGCGCGACCGCGACGACGGGGTTTCCGCCGCCCTGGAGATACGTGCCGGCGGCGAACGCGCTGATGCCGAGGGTGGATCCGACGGACAGGTCGACGTTGCGGGTGATGACGACGAGCGACTGGCCGGTGGCGACCAGGACGAGGATCGTCGCGTTCAGCAGCAGGTCCTTGACGCCCTGCTCGGAGAGGAACTCGCTGTTGCCCGCCTGGGTGACGCCGATCATCACCAGGAAGACGAGCAGGATGGCGAGTTCGCGCATCCTGAAGACGCGGTCGGCCAGCCGGGTGCCGCTCGACCTGGGCACGTCGGCCGCGGGGGCCTCGTGCGGGGTGACGACCGTCATGCGGCGACCCTCCCGGTGGCCGCGGCCATCACGGTTTCCTCGGTGGCGGCGGAGCGGGGTATCTCGGCGGTGAGCCGGCCCTCGTGCATCACCAGCACGCGGTCGGCCATGCCGAGGATCTCGGGCAGGTCGGAGGAGATCATCAGGACGGCCACACCGTCGGCGGCCAGTTGTGACAGCAGCCGGTGCACCTCGGCCTTGGTGCCGACGTCGATGCCGCGGGTCGGTTCGTCGACGATGAGCACCTTCGGTCCGGTGGCCAGCCACTTGGCGAGGACGACCTTCTGCTGGTTGCCGCCGGAGAGCGTGCTGACCGTGTCGGCGATCCGGGCGTACTTCACCTGGAGCTTGACGGCCCAGTCGAGGGAGCGGCTGCGCTCGGCGCCGCGGTCCATCAGCCCGGCCCTCACCGTCGTCCGCAGCCCCGTGAGGCCGATGTTGCGCTCGATGGACATGTTCATCACCAGGCCCTGGGCGCGCCGGTCCTCCGGGACCAGGGCGAGTCCGGCGGCCATGGCGGTGGAGGGGGCGCCGTTCACCAGCGCCGTGCCGCGGACCGAGACCTCACCGGCGTCCCAGCGGTCGACGCCGAACACGGCCCGGGCGACCTCGGTGCGTCCGGCGCCGACGAGTCCGGCCAGTCCGACGATCTCGCCGTGCCGGACGTCGAAGGACACGTCGGTGAAGACTCCCTCGCGGGTCAGCCGGCGCACGCTCAGGGCGGCGTCGCCCGGCGTCACGTCCTGCTTGGGGTAGAGCTCGTCGAGGTCGCGGCCGACCATGCGGCGCACCAGGTCGTCCTCGGTCATGCCGTCCAGGGGCTCGCTCGCGATCCGGGCGCCGTCGCGCAGGGTGGTGACCCGTCGGCAGATCTCGAAGATCTCTTCCAGCCGGTGGGAGATGAAGAGGACGGCGGCTCCCTGGTCGCGCAGGGTGCGGACGACGCCGAAGAGGCGGGCGACCTCGCTGCCGGTGAGGGCGGCCGTCGGCTCGTCCATGATCAGGACGCGGGCGTCGAAGGAGAGGGCCTTGGCGATCTCGACGATCTGCTGGTCGGCGATGGACAGGCCGCGGGCGGGCCGGTCGGGGTCGAGTTCGACGCCGAGGCGCTTCATCAGGGCGGCGGTCGCGTCGTGGGTGGCCTTGTGGTCGATCCGGCCGAGGGTGCGGCGGGGCCGGCGGCCCATGTAGATGTTCTCGGCGATCGACAGGTCGGGGAAGAGCGTGGGCTCCTGGTAGATCACGGCGATGCCGGCGTCGCGGGCGGCGCCGGGTCCGTGGAAGGTGACGGGCGCACCGTCGAGCAGCACCTGGCCGGCGTCCGGGCGGTGCACGCCGGCGAGGGTCTTGATGAGGGTGGACTTGCCGGCACCGTTCTCACCGGCGAGTGCGTGCACCTCCCCGGGAAAGAGCTCCAGGGAGACGTCCCGCAGTGCGCGGACCGCGCCGAAGGACTTGGAGACGTCCCTCAGTGCGAGAACCGGGGCCGGACCCGTGGTGGACGGGTGGGTCATGAGGGCTCCTCGACGACGCCGGCGGGTCGGCCCTCCTGGCGTCGTGAAAGGTTTCAACTGGGTTGCCGGGACGTTAGGCGGGCCGCGCATGTCACGTCAATGGGTTCCGGTCGAAAAAGTTTCGGGGCTGGAGGGAGTACCAATGGCCGGGTGGGAGTCGCGGGCGACCGTCTCGCCCGGAGGGGTTGACACCCCTTCGGGGGGCCCATAGCTTCGCGTTCTGAATCGTTTCATTCAGCGGTCGTCACGACCCGATGTCACAGGAGCCTGACGTGACCGAGCTCGCCGCGGCGAAGGCCGCTCTCAAGACACAGGCCGTCGAGACGCCGTCGTGGGCGTACGGGAACTCGGGCACGCGATTCAAGGTCTTCGCACAGGAGGGCGTCCCGCGCACCCCGTTCGAGAAGCTGGACGACGCGGCGAAGGTGCACGAGTTCACCGGGGTCGCCCCGACGGTGGCCCTGCACATTCCGTGGGACGAGGTCGACGACTACGCGGCCCTGGCGAAGCACGCCGAGCAGCGGGGCGTGCGGCTCGGGGCGATCAACTCCAACACCTTCCAGGACGACGCCTACAAGCTCGGGAGCATCTGCCATCCGGAGGCCTCCGTGCGGCGCAAGGCCGTCGACCACCTGCTGGAGTGCGTCGACATCATGGATGCGACGGGCTCGACGGATCTGAAGCTGTGGTTCGCCGACGGGACGAACTATCCCGGCCAGGACGACATCCGGGGCCGGCAGGACCGGCTGGCCGAGGGGCTCGCCGAGGTCTACGAGCGGCTCGGGGACGGGCAGCGGATGCTGCTGGAGTACAAGTTCTTCGAGCCGGCGTTCTACACGACGGACGTGCCGGACTGGGGCACCGCCTACGCCCACTGCCTGAAGCTCGGCCCCAAGGCGCAGGTCGTCGTCGACACGGGGCATCACGCGCCGGGCACCAACATCGAGTTCATCGTGGCGACGCTGCTGCGGGAGGGGAAGCTCGGCGGGTTCGACTTCAACTCGCGGTTCTACGCGGACGACGACCTGATGGTCGGGGCGGCGGATCCCTTCCAGCTGTTCCGGATCATGTACGAGGTCGTGCGGGGCGGTGGGTTCACGCCCGGGGTCGCGTTCATGCTCGACCAGTGCCACAACATCGAGGCGAAGATCCCGGCGATCATCCGGTCGGTGATGAACGTGCAGGAGGCCACGGCGAAGGCGCTGCTGGTCGATCGTGACGCGCTGGGGGCGGCGCAGCGCGGTGGGGACGTGCTGGAGGCCCATGCGGTGCTGATGGACGCGTACAACACGGATGTGCGGCCGCTGCTGCGTGACGTGCGGGAGGAGATGGGGCTGGACCCCGACCCCGTCGCGGCGTACCGGCGTTCGGGGTGGGGCGAGAAGATCGTCGCCGAGCGGGTGGGCGGGCAGCAGGCGGGGTGGGGTGCGTAGGCGTCTGCCGAGATCCGTCGTCCGCGGGGTGCGGGTCGTCCGTGGCTGATCGCGCAGTTCCCCGCGCCCCTGCCGTACACACCCTCCGTTGCAAAGGAACTGTTCATGGCTGTACATCCCGAAGCCGCCGCTCTGCTCGCCCGGTCGCATCGGCTCGGGGCCGATCCCCGGAACACGAACTACGCGGGCGGCAACGCCTCCGCCAAGGCCACCGGGACCGACCCCGTCACCGGCGGGGACGTCGAGCTGATGTGGGTCAAGGGATCCGGTGGGGATCTCGGGACGCTGACCGAGGGCGGCCTCGCCGTGCTGCGGCTGGACCGGATGCGGGCGCTGGCCGACGTCTATCCGGGGCCCGAGCGCGAGGACGAGATGGTGGCCGCGTTCGACTACTGCCTGCACGGGAAGGGCGGGGCGGCGCCGTCCATCGACACCGCCATGCACGGGCTCGTCGAGGCCGCGCACGTCGATCATCTGCATCCGGACTCGGGGATCGCGCTGGCCTGTGCCGCCGACGGGGAGAAGCTGACCGCCGAGTGCTTCGGCGACAGCGTGGTGTGGGTGCCGTGGCGGCGGCCGGGGTTCCAGCTGGGGCTGGACATCGCCGCCGTGCAGAAGGCCAATCCGCAGGCCGTCGGGTGCGTTCTCGGCGGGCACGGGATCACCGCCTGGGGGGACACCTCCGAGGAGTGCGAGCGGAACTCGCTGCACATCATCCGCACCGCCGAGCGGTTCCTCGCCGAGCGGGGCAGGGCCGAGCCCTTCGGGCCCGTGATCGAGGGGTACACCGCGCTGAGCGCCGGTGAGCGGCGGGAGCGGGCCGCCGCGCTCGCCCCGCACGTGCGGGCCCTCGCCTCGCAGGACCGGCCCCAGGTGGGGCACTTCGACGACTCCGACATCGTCCTCGGCTTCCTCGCGAGCGCCGAGCACCCGCGGCTCGCCGCGCTCGGGACCTCCTGCCCGGACCACTTCCTGCGCACCAAGGTCCGGCCGCTGGTCCTGGACCTGCCGCCGAACGCCCCGCTGGAGGAGGCGGTCGCGCGGCTGAAGGAGCTGCACGCCGAGTACCGCGAGGAGTACGCCGCCTACTACCGGCGGCACGCCGAGCCCGGCTCCCCCGCCCTGCGCGGCGCCGACCCGGCGATCGTGCTGATCCCGGGGATCGGCATGTTCTCCTTCGGCAGGGACAAGCAGACCGCCCGGGTCGCGGGCGAGTTCTACGTCAACGCCATCAACGTGATGCGCGGGGCCGAGTCCGTGTCCACGTACGCGCCGATCGAGGAGTCCGAGAAGTTCCGCATCGAGTACTGGGCGCTGGAGGAGGCCAAGCTCCGGCGGATGCCGCAGCCGAAGGCGCTGGCGACCCGGGTGGCGCTGGTGACGGGTGCCGGCAGCGGCATCGGCAGGGCCATCGCACACCGGCTCGTGGCCGAGGGCGCCTGCGTGGTCGTCGCCGACCTCCACGCGGGCAACGCCGCCGCCGTCGCCGAGGAGCTGGGCGGGCCCGACCAGGCCGTCGCCGTGACGGTGGACGTCACCTCCGAGGAGCAGATCACCGAGGCGTTCCGCGAGGCCGTGCTGGCCTTCGGCGGCGTGGACCTCGTCGTCAACAACGCGGGCATCTCGGTCTCCAAGCCGCTGCTGGAGACCTCCACCGAGGACTGGGACCTCCAGCACGACATCATGGCGCGCGGCTCCTTCCTCGTGTCGCGGGAGGCGGCCCGGGTGATGATCGCCCAGGGGCTGGGCGGCGACATCGTCTACATCGCCTCGAAGAACGCCGTGTTCGCCGGTCCCCACAACATCGCCTACTCCGCCACCAAGGCCGACCAGGCCCACCAGGTGCGGCTGCTCGCGGCCGAGCTCGGCGAGCACGGCATCCGCGTCAACGGCGTCAACCCGGACGGTGTGGTGCGCGGCTCGGGGATCTTCGCCGGCGGGTGGGGAGCCCAGCGGGCCGCCGTGTACGGGGTGGAGGAGGAGAAGCTGGGCGAGTTCTACGCGCAGCGCACCATCCTCAAGCGGGAGGTGCTCCCCGAGCACGTGGCCAACGCCGTCTTCGCGCTGACCGGTGGGGACCTCACCCATACGACGGGTCTGCACATCCCGGTCGACGCCGGCGTCGCCGCCGCGTTTCTGCGATGAGCACGAGGGTGACGTCGTACGCCGCGGTCGACCTCGGCGCGTCGAGCGGGCGTGTCATGGTCGGCCGGGTCGGACGCGCCTCGCTGGAACTGAGCGAGGCCCACCGTTTCCCCAACCGGCCGGTGCGTGTGCCCGAGGGGCTGCGCTGGGACGTGCTCGGCCTGTACGCCGGAGTCCTGGACGGGCTGCGGGCAGCGGGGCAGGTCGGCTCCGTCGGCATCGACAGCTGGGCCGTGGACTACGGACTGCTCGACGAGGACGGGGCGCTGCTGGGCAACCCCGTGCACTACCGCGACGCCCGGACGGAGGGTGTCGCGCAGAAGGTGTGGGCGACGGTGCCCGCCGCGGAGCTGTACGCCGCGACCGGGTTGCAGGACGCGCCCTTCAACACCCTGTACCAGCTGACCGCCGCCCGGTCGACGGCCCGACTCGCCCAGGCCCGGCGGCTGCTGCTGATGCCGGACCTGCTGACGTACTGGCTGACCGGCGAGCAGGGCACGGAACTCACCAACGCCTCCACGACCCAGCTGATCGACCCGCGCACCCGCGACTGGGCGTACGGTGTCGCCGAGCGCCTCGGGATCGACCTCGGGCTGTTCGCTCCCCTGCGGCGGCCCGGTGATCCGGCGGGGGTGCTGCGGCCGGAGGTGCTGGAGGAGACCGGGCTGGCCGGTCCCGTGCCGGTGACCGCCGTCGGGTCCCACGACACCGCGTCGGCGGTCGCCGCCGTCCCCGCGCCGGACGAGCGGTTCGCCTACATCTGCACCGGCACCTGGTCGCTGGCCGGCCTGGAGCTGACCGCGCCGGTGCTGACCGAGGAGAGCCGGGCCGCCAACTTCACCAATGAGCTGGGGCTGGACGGCACGGTCCGCTACCTGCGCAACATCATGGGGCTGTGGCTGCTCCAGGAGTGCGTACGGGCCTGGGGCGACCCGGATCTCGGTGCGCTGCTGCCGGCGGCGTCCAGGGTGCCGGCGCTGCGGTCGGTGGTGGACGCGGGCGACGCGGCGTTCCTGGCGCCCGGGCGGATGCCAGAGCGGATCGCCGCGGCGTGCCGGGCCTCGGGGCAGCCGGTGCCCGAGTCGCCGGCCGAGGTGACGCGCTGCATCCTCGACTCCCTGGCCCTCGCGCACCGCAGGGCCGTCCAGGACGCCCAGCGGCTCGCCGGGCACCCGGTCGACGTCGTGCACGTGGTCGGCGGCGGTACGCGCAACGCCCTGCTGTGCCAGCTCACGGCCGACGCGTGCGGTCTGCCGGTGGTGGCCGGGCCCACCGAGGCGGCGGCGCTGGGGAACGTCCTGGTCCAGGCACGCGCGGACGGGCTGGTCGGTGACCTGGCCGCAATGCGGCGGCTGCTCGTCCACACGCAGCCGCTCACCCGCTACGAGCCCCGGGGCGGAACCGAGCGGTGGGACGCCGCGCAGGCCCGGCTCGCCGGGCACTGACAGGGGCCTCCCCCGGGCCGTGACCGCCCACTACGCTGCACACGTCCGATGATCGAGCACAAGGAGCCGCGATGCGTGTCGCCCTGTTCCTGACCTGCGTCAACGACACGCTGTATCCGGCCACCGGGCGCGCCGTGGTGAAACTGCTGACCAGACTGGGTGTGGACGTCGACTTCCCGATGGCGCAGACCTGCTGCGGGCAGGCGCACTACAACACCGGCTACCGCCATGAGGCCGAGCCGCTCGCCCGGCACTTCTCCGATGTCTTCGGTGCCTACGAGGCGATCGTGACGCCCTCCGGGTCGTGCGGGGCGATGGTCCGGGAGCTGTATCCGCGGATGGGCGAGCGGGCCCGGGCGGAGGGGCGTGGGGACACCCTCGCGGCCACGCTGGCGCCGGTGGTGCCCAAGACGTACGAGCTGACCGAGTTCCTCGTCGATGTGCTGGGGGTGACGGACGTCGGGGCGTACTACCCGCACAGGGTGACCTACCACCCGACCTGCCACGGGCTGCGCGGGCTCGGGCTCGGTGAGCGGCCGCGGCGGCTGCTGCGGTCGGTGAAGGGGCTGGAGCTCGTCGAACTGCCGGGCGCCGACGAGTGCTGCGGGTTCGGCGGCACCTTCGCGCTGAAGAACCCGGACGTCTCGGCGGCGATGGGCACCGACAAGGTGCGCAACGCCGAGTCGACGGGCGCCGAGGTGCTGTGCGCGGCCGACAACTCCTGCCTGATGCACATCGGCGGGACGATGACCCGGCTGCGGACCGGCATGCGGCCGGTGCACATCGCGGAGATCCTGGCGAGCACGGAGGAGGAACCGGCCGTATGAGCGGGACGTATCTCGGCATGCCGGCGTTTCCGGAGGCCGCGCGGGAGGCCGTGGCGAACACCACTTTGCGCGGCAATCTGCGGCACGCCACGCACACCATCCGGGCCAAGCGGGCGAAGGCCGTCGCGGAGGTGTCCGACTGGGCCCGTCTGCGCGAGGCGGGCAAGCGGATCAAGGACCACACCCTGCGTCATCTCGACCGCTATCTCGTGCAGTTGGAGGAGTCGGTCACGGCGGCGGGCGGCGTCGTGCACTGGGCCGCCGACGCGGACGAGGCCAACAAGATCGTCACCCACCTCGTGAAGACGACAGGCGAGTCGGAGGTCGTCAAGGTCAAGTCGATGGCCACGCAGGAGATCGGGCTCAACGAGGCGCTTGAGGCCGAGGGCATCCGCGCCTACGAGACCGATCTCGCCGAGCTGATCGTGCAGCTGGGCAAGGACCGTCCCTCGCACATCCTCGTCCCGGCCATCCACCGCAACCGCGGCGAGATCCGGGACGTCTTCGCCCGCGAGATGAGCGCGTGGGGCCGCCCCGCCCCCGAGGGCCTGACCGACTCCCCGGCCGAACTCGCCGAAGCCGCCCGCCTGCACCTGCGGGAGAAGTTCCTGCGGGCCAAGGTCGGCATCTCCGGCGCCAACTTCATGGTCGCCGAGACGGGCACGCTGGTGGTCGTGGAGTCCGAGGGCAACGGCCGGATGTGCCTGACCCTGCCCGAGACGCTGATCTCGGTCGTCGGCATCGAGAAGGTCGTGCCGACATGGCGGGACCTGGAGGTCTTCCTGCAGACACTCCCCCGCTCCTCGACCGCCGAGCGCATGAACCCGTACACCTCCACCTGGACCGGCACGACCGATCGGGACGGCCCGAGCACCTTCCATCTGGTGCTGCTCGACAACGGCCGCACCGACACCCTCGCCGACGAGGTGGGCCGGCAGGCACTGCGCTGCATCCGCTGCTCGGCCTGCCTCAACGTCTGCCCGGTGTACGAACGGGCCGGCGGCCACGCCTACGGCTCGGTGTACCCGGGTCCGATCGGCGCGATCCTCAGTCCGCAACTGCGGGGCACGGGCAGCGAGATCGACGCCTCCCTGCCGTACGCCTCGTCGCTGTGCGGGGCGTGTTACGAGGTGTGTCCGGTCGCCATCGACATCCCCGAGGTGCTGGTGCATCTGCGGGAGCGGGTGGTGCAGGGCGGTGAGGTCACGCGGGCGGGCAACAAAGTGGTGCTGCGGCCCGCGAAGGGGCATGCCGCCGAGCGGGCGGCGATGCGCGCGGCGCGCTGGGCGTTCTCGCACGCGGGCGCGCTGCGCGCCGGCCAGCGCGCCGCCTCCCGGACCCGCCGCTTCCATCCCCGGACGCTGCCCGGTCCGGGCAGGGCCTGGAGCGGGAGCCGGGATCTGCCCCCGGTCCCCGCCGAACCGTTCCGGGACTGGTGGCAGCGCACGCGCGGCGGGAAGGGCGGAGCCGAGTGAACAGCAGGGAACGGATCCTGGGGCGGGTCCGGCGCGCGCTGGCGGACGCACCGGCCGACGAGGCGCCGATCGCGCGGGACTACCTGCGCGAGCACGGGCAGCGGACCGTCGCGCAGACGGTGGAACTGCTCGCCGAGAACCTGGCGGACTACCGGGCTCTCGTGCACCGCACGGACGCCGGCGGGCTGGCCGCCCTGATCGCGGGGCTGCTGGAGAACCACGGATCGGCGTCGGTGCTGGTGCCGCCCGGGCTGGACGAGGGGTGGCTCGCCGCGACCCGGGTGGCACGGGTGGCGGACCGCGCCGAGAGCACCCCGGCCGAACTGGACCGGGTCGACAGTGTGGTGACGGCCTGTGCGGTCGCGATCGCCGAGACCGGCACCCTCGTACTGGACGGCTCACCCGACCAGGGCCGCCGCCGGATCACCCTGGTCCCGGACCACCACATCTGTGTGGTGCGGGTGCCCGATCAGGTCGTGTCGTCCGTGCCGCAGGGGCTCGAACGTCTCGACCCGGCCCGCCCGTCGACGTGGATCTCGGGGCCGTCGGCGACCAGTGACATCGAACTGGACCGGGTCGAGGGGGTGCACGGTCCGCGCATCCTGGAGGTGGTGCTGGTGGATCAGGGCAGGATCGAGTCCACGTAGCCGCCGTCGACCCGCAGGGCACCGCCCGTGGTCGCCGAGGCGTGGTCGGAGGCGAGGTAGACGACCATGTTGGCGATCTCCTCCGGCTCGATCAGCCGCTGGAGCAGCGACTGCGGCCGGTGCTCCCGCATGAACACGCGCTGGGCCTCGTCCCAGGGCAGGTCGCGGTCGACCAGCTGGTAGACGAAGTCCTCGACGCCGCCGGTGTGGGTCGGCCCCGCGATGACCGAGTTCACCGTGACTCCGGTGCCGGCGGCCTGTTTGGCGAAGCCCCGGCTCACCGCGAGCAGGGCGGTCTTGGACATGCCGTAGTGGATCATCTCGGCCGGGATGACCACCGCCGAGTCGCTGGCGACGTTCTGCACCCTCCCCCAGCCGCGTTCGGTCATGCCGGGCAGCACGAGCCGGGTGAGGCGCACCGCGGACAGGACGTTGACGTCGAAGTAGCGGCGCCACTCCTCGTCGCTGATCTCCAGGGGGTCGGCGGACTCGAAGACGCCGAGGTTGTTGACGAGGATGTCCACCTGCCCCAGCGCGTCCACCGCGTGCCGTGCTCCCTCGTCGGTGGTGACGTCGGCGGCGACGGGTACCAGTTCGGCGCCGGGCACGTCACCCCGCATCCGGTCCACGGCGTCCCGCACCCGGTCGGGTGAGCGTCCGTTGACCCCCACCCGGGCGCCCGACCGGGCCAGCCCGGCGGCGATCGCGGCGCCGATGCCCTGCGTGGAACCGGTGACCAGGGCGGTGCGGCCCTTCAGATCGATCTGCATGCGGTCTCAGCCCTCTCCGTACGGGAGTGATCGGGTACCCCGCGGGCGCCGCCGCGTGCGTCCCGCGACACGGGTTCTGGGCCAGTGTGATCACGAGCCCTGTCCCGGCGCGTCGAGGACGGGGCACAGGGCGTGTCGCCGGTGGGCGGGCGGGCACCGACGCCGCCCGCCGGAGCCGTGCAGACGGCACTCCGGAGCCCGGCAGGCCGCACGGCGGCGCCGGGCAGGCGGCGCGCCGGGTCGGGGCTGTGGATGCCGTCCGGTCAGCGGGCGGGGTCACGCGCCTTGCCCCGGTGCGTCGAGGGACGGGGCACAGGGCGTGTCGCCGGTGGGCGCGGCATCGGTGCGGCCGCCGAAGCCCGGCAGGCGGCACGCCGGGCCGGCTGTGGATGCCGTCCGGTTCAGCGGGCGCCGGAGGCGTCAAGCAGCGCGGTCGCGGTCGTCGTGGTCAGACCGTCCAGCGTCTCGATCCCGGCGCCGGCCCGGGCGCTTGCCCCGTCGAAGACCAGCATCAGCTGACGGGCCAGCAGCTCCGCGTCCCGCGCCCCGGTCTCCTCGGCCTGCGTGCGGAAGAAGCCCAGCAGCCACTCCTTGGCCCCGCGGGCCACGGCACTCGCCGGGTGCTCGGGGTCCTTCAGTTCGACCAGGGCGGCGAGATAGGGACAGCCCTGGTAGGCGGACTCGGCGGAGACCTTCTCCAGCCGCTCGAAGACATGCAGGATCCTGTCGCGCGGGCTGCCGTCCTGTTCCCGCGGTTCCGGCGCCAGCCGCTGCTCGTACTCCGGCAGCCGCTTGGCCAGACTCGCCGCGAGGACTTCGTCCTTGCTTCCGAAGAGCTGGTACATGGACCGCTTGGAGACCCCGGCGCTCCGGCACAGCGTCTCGACTCCGAGGGAGACGCCCTCGCGGTAGAACAGCTCGGCCGCCGCGTCGAGGAGCCGGTCCCGGGTGGACGCCTTGTCGGTTGTGGCCATACGGGCGAGGGTACCCGCCCGGCCGCCCCGGGGAAACCGATCGGTTTAACCCGCTGCCCCGGACCGGAGGGCCGCCTGTCCCCCAACA